>NZ_JACHFH010000033.1 GCF_014201835.1 Pectinatus brassicae
AAACAATGATGTATTGTTCAGTTTTCAAGGTGCCTGCCTCAACAGTCAGCTTTTATATTATATCTAAACTGTTTGGCTCTGTCAAGAACTTTTTTCTTTCGATCTCTCGATGATTTCAAGTCCCTGCCGCTCTCTCAAGCGCAGAAGTTATTATATCTTATCTTCTGCTTTGTGTCAAGAACTTTTCAACCTGATGTTTAATCAGTTTTTTGTGCTTGCCACTTCCTTAAGCGCAGAAATTATTATATCTAAAATAGAGTTTAATGTCAATATATTTTTGTTTTTTTATTTAATTAGTTATATTTCCCTTATATTATTTATATAAAGAAAAGCATTATTACAAAATTTAAGGAGCACTGTTTACACATTTGCTCCCTAATTCTACTTAATTATTTGATTAATAAAATCCAACGATTTCAATCTTTTATCTAAAATAAACTCTATATAATTTAGCATTATTGCCTCTGCCGCCAATAAATCTTTGCCCTGAATATTAAACGACTGTAGTTTATCCCATTGCAATACCTTTAAGTGTAGTATCAGCCTGCGAACATTTTCCGCTAAAATAAT
The DNA here is from genome assembly GCF_014201835.1 of Pectinatus brassicae. Classification (GTDB taxonomy): domain Bacteria; phylum Bacillota; class Negativicutes; order Selenomonadales; family Selenomonadaceae; genus Pectinatus; species Pectinatus brassicae. The sequence continues at coordinate 571 of NZ_JACHFH010000033.1, forward strand.
ATGTTTATCGTTATGACACTCATTGCATATAACTCCGCCCTGTTCGTAGGAAAAAAAAGCATCATCTTGTATGTCTGTCCCACAGACAACACATTTATCATAATGAAGCTGATAGCCCGTATACTCCAGCAACTGTAAAAATCCCGCCAAGGCTACTATACGTGGGTTACGTTTAACCATAGCGGGTATTATTTGTATTAATTTATCATAGACTTCCGTTTGAACTTGTCCTTCTTCAAAAACCTCTGTTACAAATTCAGCAATAAAGGATGCGTAGGCAAATGCCGTATAGTCCAAAGAAAAGTCTGCCAAAAATCCATTATGTTCACAATTTCTTACAATATCTAATCTTTGCCCCGATGATAATTGTACGTCAACAATGCTGAAAATTTGCGAAATAGTAGCTAAACGGCTACGTGGGCGACGACAGCCATATGCAGCAGCCTTAATTTTACCACGTTCCCGTGAAAAAAAGGTAACTATGCGATCGGCTTCACCCCAGTTTACCGCTCCTAAAATAATAGCTTTTGTAGTATATAATGCCATTATTTTACTGCTCCAGTACTACCAGCTCCCGGCATAACTGCACCAGCTGTTATGATATACTGCAATGCATCTTCTCCTTGTATATCAATATGCACAATGTCTTTTTTAGGAACAAAAACATTGAAGCCCGAAGTCATATTAAGACTCCAAGGAATAAATACCGACACATATTCTTCTTCTCCCAAATATTTAGCCATAAATGGTGAAACCGGCGTCATTAAAAACCCAAGGCACCGTACTCCCGGATGGGGATACGGTACCAATACTGCATTATCAAACATATTGCCGGATTTAAAAATAGTGTCAGATAATCTTTTTACACTGCTATAAATAAATTTAATCACTGGAATCTTGCCAATGATCTCTTCCCCAATACCAATAAATCGTCTCGACAGCCAATTTGATGATAAACCGCCCACCACTAAGATAATAATCACAGCAATTATTATTCCCATTCCTGGAAATTTTATTGGTATATAATGCCCCATTAATGCATCCATCATTGAGCGCACTGTAGAAATTATTAAGTAAGTAATGAATAGCGGCGTTATTATCATAATCCCATTTATAAAACACTTTGATAATTTATTCATTATTTTCTTCATGATAAAACGCCCCCATAGTATTAGTCGTTAAAACCTAGTTCTTTTAATAGACGTTCCCGATCACGCCAGTCTTTTTTCACCTTAACCCACAAATCAAGATAGATTTTAGAGCCCAATAAGTTTTGGATATCCGCTCTGGAACTAGCACCAATTTGTTTTAATAACGAGCCCTTAGCCCCAATGACTATTCTTTTTTGTGAATCACGTTCCACATAAATAGTCGCTCTTATATATACATCCTTATTTTGTCGTGTAGTCATCTCTTCAACATCAACAGCAATAGCATGCGGTACTTCATCACGTGTTGAAAGTAAGACCTTTTCCCTTATTAATTCGGCCACAATCAATCGTTCCGGCTGATCAGTCACCATATCTTCCGGGAAATACTGCGGCCCTTCCGGCAAAGCCGTATTAAGTTCTTTTAGTAATTCCGGTAAATTATCTTTTTCTTTAGCTGAAATAGGAATAACAGTTGAAAATTTATTGGATGTCTTGCTTTTACTTCCTTCTTCTTCACAAATTTTCTTATATTCAGCCTGATAAGCCGCTATTATCGGCAGTATTCTCCCTTTATCGAGCAAATCTATTTTATTTATTAATAAAATAATTGGCTTATTAGTAGCCTGCAATTGTTTCATTATATAGCGTTCGCCGCCGCCTATTTTTTCCGTAGCATCGATTACAAATAAGATGACATCTACTTCTTTAAGGGTATTTTGGGCAGCATTAACCATATGCTCACCCAATTTATGCATTGGCTTATGAATGCCCGGTGTATCAATAAAGACAACCTGCATATTCTCCTCAGTCATTACGCATGTTATTTTGTTGCGGGTAGTCTGTGGTTTATCTGACATTATAACGATCTTTTGTCCGATAAGACTGTTAATAAGTGTTGATTTTCCTACATTCGGCCGACCGATAACAGCGGCAAAACCTGATTTATATTTATTATTCATAGATACTTCCTTTTTAATTATATTATTTTTAAATGTATATCAGCGCTCTATTCCCAGCTGCTGCATTACAAATTCTTCTTCTTTACGCATTTCTATTCTGTCTTTTTCTTCAATATGATCATATCCCAGTAAATGCAGCATACCATGTGTGGTCAAAAATGCTAATTCACGTTTAAGTGAATGACCATAATCAGCTGCCTGTTCCTGTACTTTTTCAAACGAAATTATTATATCCCCTAAAATATTAGTGGACGGTCCGCCTGTAATTTCCGGTTCCTGTCCTTCATTAAGCGCAAATGACAATACATCGGTAGGACGATCAATATTACGATACTGCTTATTCATTAAATGGATATTATCATTATCAGTTATAGTTATACTGACTTCACTATCCTCAACAGCATAAAGCTGTCCAATTTTTTCCACCGTTGTATTTATTATAGATAATATTTCACTGTCAACCGCTAAATCTTCCGGTATTTTATCTATTAATATTTCCATATTTTCTCCATTAACTATGTTTATTCTCATTGAGCATAGCTGCCTCATAAGCATCATATGCTTTAATAATGCGTGCTACAACATCATGGCGTATAACATCTGTCTCATCAAAATGCACTGTTCCTATACCTTTTGTATCATGCAATATATTGACAGCTTCTGTAAGACCTGACATGAAGCCCCGTGGTAAATCAATCTGGCTTAAATCACCATTTATGACCATTTTGGAACCAAATCCCAAACGGGTTAAAAACATTTTCATTTGGCGTCCAGTTGTATTTTGGGCTTCATCTAAAATGGCAAAGGCTCTTTCCAGCGTACGACCACGCATATATGCTAATGGCGCTGTTTCAATTATATTTTTTTCCATTAATTTTTTATATGTTTCCAACCCTAAAATATCTTGCAATGCATCATAGAGTGGGCGCAAATACGGATCAACTTTTTCCTGCATATCCCCCGGTAAATACCCGAGTCTTTCGCCAGCTTCCACCGCTGGACGCGTAAGAATTATTCTGTCTACTTCATGATTTCTAAGTGCCATCACAGCCATTACTACTGCCAAATAAGTCTTGCCTGTCCCCGCCGGCCCTATGCCAAAAGTAATTGAATTTCTTCGTATAGCATCAATGTATACTTTTTGACCTAATGTTTTTGGTTTTATAGTGCGGCCGCGAGCCGATACAAACAATGTATCATTAAACAGGCTGTGAAGTTTTTCCGCTTCTCCCTTTTTGACAAGCTGTACAGCATATCTTACTTCATGAATGGTTATCGGTGTTCCCTGACGATAAAGCTGCAGCAGTTCTTCCACTACCTGCACTGCTAAGTCTACCTCATTTTGTTCACCATTCATGCTGATTTCCGTGCCACGGCCCGCTATCTTGCAGGAAAAATTATCATTCAGCAAGCGAAAAAATTCATCATGCTCTCCCAATAAAGCAACAGCTTCTTGTCTATCCTTAAAAATTATTTTTCTTTCAGTAAATTCTCGCAAATGCAGATAAGCCCCCTATTTTCTAAATTATAATTTAATTTTACCGCATCAAGTATAAATGTCAATCATAATTTATTACCGCAAAAACAAAAGGAAGCCGTTAGATTAAGCAATTAAGCAACTTTTTCTAACGGCTTTTTCTTTCTTTATTCTGTATTATATTTTTATTGTTTTTCTATTTGTGTTAATTAAATTTTAAATGCCGGAAAGGCTCCCCTGTAGGGGAGCTGGCAGCAAAGCTGCCTGAGGGGTTAACCCTTCCGACTTGACTTCGTCAAGCCACCTTCCCTATGCTGTAGCTCTTAATGCTTTAGCATTCTAGAGATACAGTACACACCGTGCAGGGACGGCTTTAAATGTCGCACTACTTTATTTACTAACATAACGCAAATTATTTTATTTTCATGCGATAACATTATTTTTTAAATGTTCTTTAGCTACTGACAGCATTAATTTTATTCGATTCAACTGATTTACTTCACTTACCCCAGCATCACAATCAATAGCAACGATATTTGCACCTTCATATGATTTTATAAGTTCACGAATCATGCCCTTGCCTGTTATATGGTTCGGCAAACAGCCAAATGGCTGCAGACACACTATATTATTGACGCCCTCATTGATGAGTTTTATCATTTCACCGGTAAGGAACCATCCTTCACCAGCCATATTACCTAAAGACACATGACCTTTGGTAAGCTGCGCAATCTGCTTGATGCTTATCGGCGCAGTAAATCTTTTGCTGTTATTTAAAGCCTTGCGCATTGGGCGGCGATAAAATTCCATAAATTTTATTGCCATTTCAGCTTTAAACTTGTCCATCCATTTACCGGCTAACATTTTATAAGAAATAACATCATCATAAGCCATATACATAAAGAAATCCATAAGATCAGGCATTACAACTTCCGCTCCTTCTTCCAAAAGAACTTCTTCCAAATGATTATTGGCAGTCGGATGATATTTGGCTAAAATTTCGCCGACAATTCCAATACGCGGTTTGCGTGTGCTATCGTCAATAGCAATATTATCAAAATCACGGACAATTTTTTCAATATTAGCCGCAAAAGTACTATAGCGATTCTTATCACTGCTAAGGTCACGTTTGCAATTATTCATAGTTGCCCTGAATAATCTTTCCACACTGCCCGGTTGTACTTCATATGGCAAAGTACGATGACGAACCCGCTGCAATAAATCCGCATACGTTGTAGCTTTTAAAACATCTATAAATAATCCCGTAGTCATTTTAAAAGAATCGGTTTCCCGTCCATAGCAGGCAAATACCGGTACCTGCGGCATGCCGGCATCCTTAAGAGCCTTGCGCATAAGGTTAAGATAATTAGTGGCGCGACAGGCTCCGCAAGTCTGAAACAGCATTATCGATGTATTGTTAATATCATATTTGCCCGACTTCAGTGCATAAAGCAACTGCCCAATAACAATGATGGCCGGATAACACATATCATTTTGTACATAGCGCAGTCCCTCATCAACCGCCGCTTGTTTAGGCATCTGCGGTATTTCTATACGATAGCCATGCTTTTTAACAACAGCTTCCACCAATTCAAAATGAAGCGGTGCCATTTGCGGTGCTAAAATAGTATGTTCCGTCTGGCATTCTTTTTTGAAATAAGCCCGTGGCGGAATCACTTCCGGTGCTCCTTCGCCCTGCTTCATCCCGTATTTCCATGCCGCCATCAGTGAACGCAGCCTAATCTTAGCCGACCCCAAATTACTAACCTCATCCAGCTTTATCATCGTATATACACAATGATGACGTTCTAAAATCTCTTTTACCTGTCCAGTGGTTATAGCATCCAAGCCACAGCCAAATGAACTAAACTGAATAAGTGTTAATTCAGGATGTTCAGCCACATATTGCGCCGCATGATAAAGACGGGCATGATAAGTCCATTGGTTGACAATACTTAACGGCTCATCGTGTACCGGCAGATGATATAAGGCATCTTCTGATAAAACCGCTATACCATATTGCTGTATCATTTCCGGAATACCATGATTTATTTCTGGATCAATATGATAAGGACGTCCACATAAAACGATTGCTTTTAAATTATCCTGTTTAATTTTTGCTAAAATCTTAACAGCATATTCTTTTATATCTTCTTTATATTTATCAAGTTCAGCATAAGCAGCTTCCAGAGCATTATGAATAGCTTTTTTATCGCCGCATAACACTTTAATTTCTTCCACAAGATGCTTTAACATCGCTTTTTTGTTGTTTATTGGTAAAAACGGCTGTATAAAACGGATATTTCTTTTTTCAAGAATATCCATATTAGCTCTGATATTTTCCGCATACGATGCTACAACTGGGCAATTGTAATTGCTGTCTGATTTATTTATTTCATCTTCAATATTAGTAGGAATACACGGATAAAATATTGTATCAACATCTTTTTCCACCAAATCCATAATATGTCCATGCACTAATTTAGCCGGATAGCATAATGAATCTGATGGAACTGTGGCCATCCCCTTATAATAAAGCTGTGCTGATGATTTTCCTGATAATACAACTTCATAACCCAGCTTTGTAAAAAACGTATACCAAAACGGATAGTCTTCATACATATTAAGACTGCGCGGCAAACCAATTTTACCCTTAGGTGCATTTATCAATGGCTTATAATAATTAAACAGTCGATTATATTTATATTCATAAATATTAGGAACCTTGTCTTCCTGTTTTTTCTCACCACCGGCACCCTTTTCACAGCGATTGCCAATAAAATATTTGCTGCCGTCAGGAAATTTCTGCATTGTTATCAGGCAATTATTGCCGCAGCCCTTACAGCGATATGATTTTGATTCTACTGTAAAGTTTTGCAATGCCTCTGCCGGCAATACCGTTGATTTTTCAGCTTTTCTTTCCAATGCCAATAACGCAATGCCATATGCTCCCATAAGACCAGAAATATCAGGTCTTATAACTTTTTTCTTTAACAGTAATTCCATGGAGCGAAGTACCGCATCATTATAAAAAGTTCCGCCCTGAACCACTATGGCATCGCCCATTTCTTTAGTGTCCTTAAGCTGGATAACTTTAAACAAAGCATTTTTTATTACCGATAAAGCTATACCGGCTGAAATATCAGCTACTGATGCCCCTTCTTTTTGTGCCTGTTTTACACGCGAATTCATAAAGACCGTACAGCGTGTCCCTAAATCAACCGGATGGTGTGATTCAATACCCTTGCTGGCAAAGTCTGCTGCCGTCATTGATAAACCCTGTGCAAAATTTTCAATAAACGAACCACAACCAGCTGAACAGGCTTCATTTAAAACAATCTGTGCAATATGCCCATTTTGCACAAAGAAACATTTCATATCCTGTCCGCCAATATCAAGCACCGCAGATACATCAGGGCAAAATTCCTGGGCAGCCCGCAAATGGGCAAAGGTTTCTACCTCACCAAAATCAGCATGAATCGCGGCTTTAACAATATATTCCCCATAACCGGTAGTGCCAATATTTTTTATGTAAGTTGATTCATTCATCTTACTGCATAAATCACGCATAGCTTTTAATACGCTGTCGAGTGGTACACCATTATTACTGCCATATGATGTATATAATAATTCCTTATTCTCGCCAATAGCTACTACTTTAGTTGTTGTAGAACCGGCATCAATTCCAACATAAATTGGTCCTGTATACCCTGTTAGATCGCCTTTTTTTACTACATCGGCATCATGACGCTTTTTAAATTCACGATATTCTTCATCATCTTTAAACAGCACAAATGGCATTTCACTAGTATCGCGTTTTATATTTCTGCCTTTAGCTAATTTATTCAATAGCCCCTGATAATTAAGTACGGCTGTCGGTTCTGACAATGATGCTCCCATTGCCACAAAATAACAGCCTTCCTTTGTTTCCATGGTATGTTCATTATCTAATTTCAGCGTTTTTATAAACTGTTTTTTTAATGCTGACAGGAAATATAATGGTCCGCCCAAAAATGCTATATTCCCCTCAATAGGACGGCCCTGTGCCAAATTACCAATAGTCTGGTTTACTACTGCCTGGAATATTGATAAGGCAATGTCTGCTTTGGCTGCTCCATCATTTACAAGTGACTGCACATCAGTTTTGGCAAAAACACCGCAGCGTGAAGCAATCGTATATATACGTGAACCTTTTTCAGCTAAGTCATTTAATCCCTTGGCATCAGTATGTAAAAGTGATGCCATATGGTCAATAAACGAGCCCGTACCACCTGCACACACGCCATTCATGCGTTGTTCCGGTGCTGTTCCAAAGTAAGTTATCTTCGCATCTTCACCGCCCAGCTCAATAGCTGCGTCTGTCTGCGGCATCCATTTTTTTATTGCCTGTGTACAGGCAATAACTTCCTGTACAAATGGAATTTCCATAGCCTCAGCCATCCCCATGCCAGCCGAACCAGTAAGCGTGCAATAAAACTCATGATTTTGTATCTTATCTTTCAATAAAGATACATCCTCACTAAGCGCTTTATATATCTCAGAAAAATGACGCTTATATTGTTTAAATACTATATTTTCAAATTCATCCAAAACAACGGTTTTTATAGTTGTAGAACCTATATCAATTCCGATTTTCCAAATAGAATTCATAACTACCACCCCGCAATACATTATTAGGTATGACTATAATAATATAATTATCATTTACTGTAAATACTAATGATAATTACTTTTACAAATATCTTACCGCTCCATAAACATAAACCGCATAAAAAACATATCATCAACGCAACTTTTGTTTATTTGTAAAATATTCCCTAGAACTGCTAAACGCCCTAATACATTTATTAAAAGTATTAGAGCGAGTAATTATCGATAAATCGTATTTTATATTGTATATCCACCATTTATAAGATATTTATATTTTATACCTATTGCTTTATTTTCGCAATATATTCATGCTTATGTTATACCATAATTAATAATTAATTTCAATAAGGAACTATTTACTTCTCTTATATCACTAGCTCTTTTTATTTATGAACAATATCATAATATTTTATCACTCCACACTATAATATATCTGTATCCCTCTCTATTTTTACTAAAACTCCTCTACTATATATAATTATTTATGCTATAATAACAATAAATAATATACGTATAAATCATTGTACGGAGGAATAACTTTTGAGTGAAATTATCGTCATTACATCCGGTAAAGGTGGTGTAGGTAAAACTACCACTACTGCTAATCTTGGAGCTGCCCTTGCTGCCGCCGGGAAAAAAACCGCTTTAATTGATACAGATACAGGTCTTAGAAATCTAGATTTAGTATTAGGCTTGGAAAACCATATATGCTCTACTTTAATTGATGTTGCCGAAGGTAAAATTCCTTATCAAAATGCCCTTATCAAGCATCCGCTTTATGAGAACTTATATCTTTTACCGACATCGCAAAAATATGATAAATCTGCGCTTAATGCGGATGCTTTAGTAAAAATTTGTAATGAGATGCGCAATGACTTTGATTACATATTAATTGACTGCCCTGCTGGTATTGAGCAAGGTTTCCAGACTTCGATTGCTGCAGCCGATTCAGCTATAGTAGTTACCATGCCCGAAATGTCAGCATTACGTGATGCCGACAAAATAATCGGTGAATTAAACCGCGCCGAATTTACTGATATAAAATTAATCATCAATCGTATCCGCCCCGATATGATTCGCAAAAATGATATGCTTGATACCCAGGATATAACGGAAATTCTCGGTGTTGATATAATCGGTCAGCTGCCCGATGAAGAAGCTATTATAAAATACACTAATAAGGGACAAAGTATTATTGAAGATGACGCTGCCCTATCGGCACAAATATTTAAAAATATTGCCCAGCGCATCTGCGGAGAGGACATTCCTTTTGTCAATCTTGTCAGCCCGCCAACAATTATTGATAAACTAAAAAGTCTATTTAAAAAGTAACTTAAAAGAGCTGATTTGCGTTAAGCAAATCAGCTCTTTTTTAATAATTTACCTGCCATAAAAACAGTCCTTCGGGCGGTGCAGTCTTACCAGCTTTCGTTCTATCCTTTGACACTATTACCTGTTTAAAACGTTCTAATGACATTCTGTTATTGCCAACTGTCGCCACTGTACCCACTATATTGCGTACCATATGATATAAAAAACCATTGCCCCAAAAACGAAATGTATACATATCATCTTCCTTTTCGCACTGGGCTTCATATATAGTCCGCACTGGATTCATATTAGGCGCTCCACCGGCTGCTTTAAATGAAGAAAAATCATGTGTGCCCACTATATATTCCAATGCCTTCTGCATCGGCTCAAGCTGCAAATTGTATTCATAATGCCAGCTGTAGCGGCGCAATAAGGGATTTGGTATTTTATTATTGTGCACTTTATAAATATATATTTTATCTTTAGCACTGTGCAGAGCACTAAAGTCCCGATCTACTTCACGAGCTGCTGTAACTACTATATCATTAGGTAATAGTCTATTAGCCGCTCTTGGTATGCTGTCAACTGGAATAATTCCATCGGTAAAAAAATTAACGACCTGCCCTTTGGCATGAACACCAGCATCAGTTCGCCCCGCCGCTGCCAATTCAATAGAATCATTAAAAATCCGCGGCAATACATCTTCCAATACATTTTGTACCGCTGTACAATTTTTTTGGCGCTGAAAGCCATGATATTCAGTTCCATCATAAGCTACCGTCAGACAAATATTTCGTTTTCTTTGTTTCATCAATTCTTTATGCTCTGATTTCATTACATACCCTTTAATCGTAAAACTATCAACACCAACAGAAAAACAATAAAACCACCCGTAACAAATCCATCCAGCCTGGTAAGATGCATCTGTTTCATGCGTGTCCGGCCCTCACCGCCATGATAGCAGCGTGATTCCATCGCCAATGCCAACTCGTCAGCTCTGCGAAAAGCACTGACAAATAATGGGATAAGTATTGGCATCACACATTTTAATCTGGTCATAATATTGCCCGATGTAAAATCAGCACCGCGTGATTTTTGTGCCTTGATAATCTTATCCGTTTCATTTATAAGTGTTGGAATAAAGCGCAGGGCAATTGTCATCATCATCGAAATTTCATGTGCCGGTACACCAATTTTTTTAAATGGTTTTAAAAGACTCTCAAGGGCATCCGTCAACACTAACGGTGAAGTCGTAAATGTGAGTATTGATGCCATAAGTATCAATAATAATAACCGAATTGTTATAAATATTCCCTGGGATAAACCACTCCAAGTAATATTAAAAATCCATACTTTTAATAAAGTCGGCCCTTCACCGCTGAACAAATGAACTATAAATGTAAACAGTACTATCCAAAACATTGGTTTTAGCGACTTCATATACATTCTAATTGGTATCTGAGAAATATACATTAATATGATATTAAATATTATCAATAACGCATAATCCGCTCTGCTGTCACATAAAAAAATACTAAGAATTAATGCAAACAACATTAAAATTTTTGCTCTTGCATCAATACGGTGCAAAACAGATTCTCCGGGGAAAAACTGCCCAATCATTATATCACTAAGCATTTTTCCCCCTCCTATGCCAAGCCTGACTTACGGCTTCTGCCGCAGCATCAACATTCGTATAATTGGTCTTTACTGGTACAACTTCATCATTTATTTTCTGCAGTAGCTGTGTAAGGCGGGGTGGCCGCAGACCGGCTTGTTCTAATACAGCATTTTTATTAAAAATCTCCGCTGGTCTGCCATCAGCAGCTATCTCCCCATTATTAAGTACGATTACCCGCTGCGCCAGCCCCATAATATCATCCATATTATGCGATACCATAATAACAGTGGTATCACCTTTATCATAAAGCTGCCTGATATTATTTAGTAAATCACGTTTTGCCTGAGGATCAAGTCCTGCCGTTGGTTCATCAAGCACCAGATAACGTGGCTGCAGGGCAATAATGCCAGCAATAGCTACCCTCCGCATCTGACCACCACTCAATGCAAACGGTGACATATCCTTGTATTTTTTATAATCAAGCTTTACAAATTCCATAGCTGCCTGTACACGACTTGTTATTTCTGCTTCATCTAAGCCAAAATTCTTGGGACCAAAAGCAATATCAGCAAAAATTGTCTCTTCAAACAACTGATGTTCAGGATATTGAAAGACCATTCCTACAGATCTTTTAGCTGTTATTACAGCAGAACCTTTGCCGTTTATATCGATATCATCAACCACTACCTGCCCATCTGACGGTTTTAACAATCCGTTTAAATGTTGCATTAAAGTTGATTTACCCGAGCCGGTATGTCCGGCCACTGCCACAAAGCTGCCCTTATCAATTGTCAATGACACATTTTTTAATGCATCTTTTTCATAAGGTGTTTTTTTCATATATGTATAGGTAACGTTTTTTATTTCAATTGCCACTTTATCTCACCATAATTCATCTTTTATACACAAATAATATCAATTAGATATTATACAGGCATATAATGGTAAACGCAATAAACATAGCTGTTTACATTAGAAAAAATCATTTAATAAATCATTTATAAAACTCTCTTGATACACAGCTTGTTTATATTTTTGTAATAATTGAACCTGCTGCTCTAATGATGATTGTTTGATTTTATCAAGCTTTTTAAGTCGCTCATCTGATAATACATTATTCTTATCATTATTTTCTCCAACAATATCAATATATTGCCGGGCATTAAAATGCCATAATTTAACACGTGTGCCATACCGCTCTATTATTTTTTCGACAATGCCCAATCCCTCGGGGTCAAAATCACCAGAATAATACAACTCTGCCCCACTGCTATATAGTCTGTCCAGTAATGCCCATGATGCCATTTTTAGCTGCCCATGTAAACATATCACAGCTTGATTATTACCACTCTGTTGTAAATAATCGATAATTGCTGAAAAAACACCAGAGTTTTCTACTACATACACAATATATTTTTCTTTATTTTTAACTTCAGCTATTGGACGAATTTTCGTTGCACGAACAATTTCCCGTAAAGGCAGATTAAGCGGTGCCTTTATTTTAGCCGCTTCATACCAGTAAGCAATCCGACCAGTATCATCAAAACCACACAAACCAAACACAGTAGCAAAATTAAGGATATCATCGCGCAATAATTTATGCCGATAAAAAATTTCTGTTTTAGCATCAATACTCATTATAGCCATATTAGTACCAGCCAAAAATGCCAATGCCTGCAATAGTACATTAGCTTCCACCGTGTTGACATCAAAAATATGCGGATTACCGCTTACTCTATTAGCAAAAACTGGCAGCCGTTCATAGTCCGTCGGTAAATTATCCAAAGCTTCTGCCAGCAGCTGCAATAACTTTTTATTATTGGCTAATTCTCGACGATACAGATATAACTCTTTATTTTTTAATGCTTGCAGCCATTTATTAGCCGCACCGATCATATGTTTTTCTAATAATTCATCGATAATTGCCAGCTGATTTTTTTGCTGTAGTAATTTTTCCTGTTGTTTAGAAATAAGCGAGCCTTTGTGATAATACTTTAAAAAGTTTTCCAGTTCAATAGCCGCAAACCGCGTATTTTTCCATGCACTACAAAATTTTTTATAGCTTATACGCACTTTACTTTCTCGTATATATTTACCTAAAAAACCCGACAATATTTCTTTATCACTACTGCTAAGTGCTGTGAACTCCACAACACCTCCCCAATGTCCGAGACTGCGATATTTATCACAGAAACATCCTGCTAAACGAGATAAAATTTCATTATCGTTAAAATAGACTTTTGCTGTTTTTAAAATATCTTCTTCATTTTTCATCAGCTTGTATATCCTCACCAGTCAAAAGCATTTTGCGCACATGTCCATCCCAATGACAGCCAAACAACTGCACATATGGAGCATTGGCGGGACGCAGCAACTCATACATATTAAGCTGTGGCACCACATCGTAATCACCCCAAATAGCCTGTGAATTCATTATATAATTAAAACCTAATTTCTCTACCAAATTAAACATATCACGAATATTTTTTTCATCAACACCAGCAAAAGCTTCATCAAGCGTTATTATAAACGGCGCATCCTTTCCTGCTTCAAGATAACGGGAATACGCCGCCGAAAACAACGGAATATACATAGCCATAGCTTTTTCACCGCCGCTAAAGCGAAAAAATATTTTATCTGTGAGTTCTCGTTTTTTTATCTGCTGCCCCTGATCATAAAAGAGTTTAAAATTAAACCACTGACGATAATCGAGCAAATCACGAACTGCCTGCTGAAAAAACTCAAGATCTTTTTGCTGTAATTCCGCCTCTTCCTTGGCCTGCTTAATTCGTGCCGAAAAATGTTCCACAATCTTTTTCATATCCTCATCCTTGAGTAAAGCAGGATCCATATGCAGTAAATCCACCAGTTCTCCTGTATCTAACTCGGCATCATCCTGCCCACGCAGCGGTTTCCATTCCAATCTAAATTTTATACCGCTTGAAGTATCACTTTTCTGCATAAGCGAATTCATTTGTTTAACCCAATGCTCAGCGGCATAAATTTTTTGGCTGATAGCCCGCCCAATATTGTTCATTATTATTTCTTCATAAAGTCTTTTATCCTGCTCCGATAAAAGATTTTCCTGCTCAATTAAATGTTTTTTTATGATATCCGCCTGCTGATATGGATTTAATAAATTTCCTGCTGTTTCTATTACTATTATCTGGCGTTTTGCCTTTTCCGCCAAATTATTCCATTCATTTTCCCATTCACTTTTTCTATCTGCGCCATCTAAATTTGGTATTGTCATAATTTGTTCATCAAGCTGACGAATCTGCAAACGGTATTCCTGCAGATGCATCTGCTCATAAGAGAATTTTTCATTCAATTTACTCATAAGCTGGGTTAATGTTTTTCTGCCGCTTTTTTCCCATTTTTTTACTATATTTGCCAATTCTGATTCATCGGTAATTGCTGGAATAATCAGGCCACGCGCAATTTCATCGTTTAATAATTTCTGCGCAGCCTCTGTTATTTTTTTATAGAAATTACATTCCAGCTGCAGTTGTTCCAATTGAACAGTAGTCTGCTCAATTACTCCTTGATTTTTGGCATTAATGGCGACCTGTTCATTTATCGCCTTTGGCAGCAAACTTAATCGCTGCATTACTGCAGCTATGCGCTTGTCTAATTTATCAATATCCGTTTCCTGCAGGTAACTATTAATCGTGTCCAGACGTTTTTTTAATTTATTTACTTCCAGTTCACATTCCAAGCGTTGTCCGATAAATTCATCAATTTCGGTCTGTACATAATCTATATCGGCACATATACGCTGACGATTACGCTGAACATTATCATAGTCTTTTTGCTCTATTTGCAATTTAGCAAAATAACTATTATAGCGCTGCATCTCATCTTGTGCGTTCTCATAGGCTTCACTGGTAAAAGGCAGCGTATTATTCCCACGCAGTTTATTTATTTCCTGCTGTTGTTGACGCATTTCCTCCGCAAGCTTTCCCTTAGCCCTTTCTTTGTCAGCAACTTTTTTACTCTGCCTTTCAAGTTCACTTTGATACTGTTGCTGACTATTATATACAAGCTTAATTTCTTTTTCCGCAGGAAAATCTTTTTTTGCCATTACTATCTGAGTAATTTTATTCTTAATTTTTTCTACTGCATTTTTTATCTCAATATTCTCAGCCTGCCGTTCCTGCAGTATCTGCTGTTTTTCAATAATTTGCTTTTGTCTATACAATTTTCTTGCCTGACTGCCTAAATACATTGCTTCTGCTGACAAAATTTCACAACCGCTGATATTCCCATAGTGATAGGCTCCATTTTGTACATTTATACTAATATAAGCATCAGCACTATAAGCATAGAACGCTTCATCAACAACAATACTGCTCAAAATACTGGCAATACGTTCTTTTCCCACAACTGTTTTTTCACCTGGCTGCAAATAATCAAATAAGGTTTTAGCCAATACCGGAACCATCGCGCTGCCAACAATATTTCCCCGCATTTGTTGTGGCAGCCTCTCATTCACAGCATCACTTTCCAGTATCAACGCATTTAAAACACCACTGCCAGTTAATGCTGCTTCAATAGCACACTGCTGCTGTGCCGTCACCGTTTCTCTAAATTCAACACTTTCGTAAAAAGCTGTCCATTTAATTTTATTTTCAGTTAAATATTTTCTAGCCTGCTGCATTTCCTCTGATAACATTGGCACGGCTTCTTTTGTTTCTCGTAATACTTTAAGCTGTTGTTCAAGTTGTACAATTTCATTATCCAAAATTTTCTGCTTAGCAATAAACTCTCCCAAAATAGCGTTATTACTTTGTATAATATCTATGCACTGATTTTCCAGCACAATTGCTGCGTCTTCCCATTGCTGTCCATCATATAATTCCTGTAAAACAGTTATTATCCTTGTTTCTGCTTCGATATCAATTGGCAAAATATTTTTATATTTGTTTTTCCATTCATAATAGGCTTTTACTAATTTGTCCCGCTGCTCTTCCAATTGGGCAGTAATCTTTTCATATTGCCGTTGATATTCATCCAGCAGTTTATTTTCCTGTCCCAATTCCTTTTCAATGCGACTATAATTATCAGTTAATTTTTGGTAAGCCTGTGCTGCCCTGCGCAAACACTGTAAATGACTGCTATAATTATCTATTTCCTGCTGCCATGCTGAAAAATGAACAGCATTATCGTTGTTATTTACAGCATATCCCGCCTGCATTACCTCTGCAAAGACAAACTGCGCTGTCTTTGCTATATCAGTTAGTTCATCCAGTATGTCAGCAACTGTTGTTTCCAGCTGAACTATTTTTTCTTCATAAGTATGCACCACATCAGTTAATTCAAATTCTCGCCGCTTTTTCTCACTTAAAGTTTCTGCCAGACGCTCATAATCATTTTGTTTTTTCTGCAATAATTCTTCTTTATCACGTTTATCAGAGGCAGCACGATAAATTTTATTATTTTTAAGTTCTTCATTTTCATTGCTGAGCTCATCTTGTTCGATAATGAGCTTTTGTTGTTGTTCTTGTGCCAGTTGACAACATTGCTGAGCCGTTTCTTGTTCTTGCAGACAAGCCGCATAATTTTTTTTAGCTGATTCATAACGCTGCTTATAAGTTCTATCCGCTAAAATCTGCTGCACTAACACACCACGATTATAAGCATCATATTCGCGACAGATACCATTAAAAGATTTTTCTTCCCGCTGCAGTTGTTCAATAGCCAGTTTGGTTTTTTCCATACTTTCAATTGTTTCCGATAAAGGCTGCAGCTGTTCTTCACTTAAAGCCGGCAACGATTCGTTTAATATTTCATATATTACACTGGGCTTAAAATCACGTGATAATTTGGGACTGCGCAATTGTATAAGCAAACGCATCAACTCGCGATACTTATCAATATCTTTAAACCCAAAAATATAACGATTAACCAGTTGCATATATTCCTTCTGTGACAAAGTCAACCGTCCACCTGTACCCAACCGATTCTCGAGTTCTCGGCGTGACAGGGGAATACGCTGTTTTTCACCGGTCTGAGGATTTTTTTCCATTTTATAAAGATAAAAATCCTTATTTATACGCCGGTTATCTGTTACGATAAATCCCCAAAAATCTACTTTTCCGGCATTACGACGAGCATGCAGACCTATCCCTGTCGTAATATACTGCTCGCTTTTTTGTCTTTTATACTCCAAAAATAAATAACCTGTCCGCTCATCATAATTACTTATTTCTTTTTCGCCTAAAAGATAATCTTCTATTCGACGTGAGCGTGAGCCAAAACTATCCAATCGTTCAGCTGACTTTACACCATCCAGCAGCAATGTAATAAGACTTTGCATCGTTACTGATTTACCGGCACCATTGCTGCCCCGCAATAACAGCCTTCCACCAGCAAATAAAAATTCAGCCTCATCATAATACCAATAATTAAGTATTCCGGCTCTGTGTAACTGCCATTTATTACTTTCCATATGCTGTAGTACCTCCTGCCAAATAATCTGCCGGGTATTTGCCAATTAACTTAAATAATGCCGGCTGCAATATCACCATATTTTCTTGTTCGTGCCAAAATACCATCTGCCACTCCATCATTTCCGCCAAAATTGCCCGCGACAGTTTTTCTGCTGTCATTTCACGAAATTCCTTGGTCCAGCCACTATTAAATTGCTGCGCAGTCTTCTCAGCCAAATTTATAAACTCGTTTAATGATAACGCCTGTGGCTTAATACTATTTTCCCAACAATACGCAGCCAAGCTCAAAATAACATCATGACTACCTTTCAAACGTGCGGGAAAAACATCTTTAAACCAAGTATTACGCTCATTACTTACTGCCATAGCACAATCATCATATAGCTGTACATCAACTTCAAACAGTTCCATCATTTCTTCATTTATACGCCGATACATCTTGCGTAAGTAGGCAAAATCATCAGCAGCCGTTTCTTTATAAAAAATAGGGGACAATAATAGCTGCCGATAGACATTATGACGACGATGAGCTACCTCTTCCGCTTCCACCGCATCATTTTCCATAAACTCACTTTGATATAAACTGGCAATATCATCATAGTTTTGCAGGTCTTTAGGGTAACTACGTAAAAAATAACGCGACAATATCGTTATCTGATAAAGTGTTTCCCCCGAAAAAGATTCACGCGAAAAATCATTGCTTAAAAAATTTTCACCGCTGCGGTCACCATCTATCCAGCGCAATATTTCCATTGACAATAGATAGTTTATTACTCTGACCAATGCCCGCCGCCAATTATATGACTCCCAATTTATTTTGTCGTTAAATTCTTCGTCTGGATAATATTCCAGCAAAGCCTCACATAAATCACTCAATAAAAATTTACTGTCAACTTCCTGTTCTTCCAAATACGCCATAATACAGCAAAGCAATACATAATCCTCTGCCTGCTGAAATTCTTTAATCCCCATAAATGCCTCAGCCCTTGCTGGTATCTTTTCCAGCTTGTAAAAACGTTGATTGCTGACAAGCAGCCAGCCGCATTTATCTTGAAAATATCTTTGCAGCTCTTTTTCATAACGTCGTACCAAATTATATTCCTCAGGTAATTTTTTTCTTATGAGCCATTTATTTTCTAAAAGCAGCATCATAGCACGTTTCATATTATTATCCATAATTTTTCATCCTCGCCGCCGTTACCTGCAATTTCATTTTCGGTAAAACAAATTCACCATCATCACTTTTTAATACAATGGTTTCAGTAGTATTATTATCCCATAGCAATTTCACCTGTCGTCCCGTCTGAGTCTGAATCTGACGGGTTTCCTGCTGCAGGCAGCGTGTTATCCAGCCCAGCAGAGTTTTACGCACAGCAGCGGATATTTTAGGCAATTCAGCCAAATCAATACTATCATGATGAATTAGTTTATCGATTAACTCATCATGCACTATTTGCTGTTCACGATACTTTTGTAAAACCAGTCTTTTTTCTGCTGCATATTCAGTCATAGCCTGCTGTTTACTTTTTTCCCGATATGTTTTTGTTCGCGGTTTCATCTCGATAACCGTGGGAGCTTCCTCCTGCAGCAGGATATCAAAACTATCACTACTACGCGGCTTTGCATAAAAATGCCGCATCTGTACAGCACCGAATAATACCGCACTGAGCTTGGCTGCTTCCTGCTGTGACCCTAACCGTAAAAACCAGCGGGACAAATATATGTAATCATTTTTGCGGCTGCGAAAGGCCTGATGACGTTCAGCTAACCTTTTGGCAAAACGTGTTATCCGCCTTATTGTTTCCATCGTTTCCCCATATAATACCCGCAACTCGCTTTCACGATACTGGGCGCCCAAAAACCATTCTTTTATAGCCAAATACTGCTCCATATATTCATCAAAGTAATCTTTTTCTGTTTTTTCTTCACCAAGCCGATAATTAAGCTGATAATTAGCTATTTTATCTATTATATTTTTCTCTTTTACTGCGTCATTTCTTTTAAATACTGCCTCAATCTGCAATGACGAATGCTGCAAACCTATCATGAAGTTTTGCAAATAATGAGTAAATTTATCCTTATAAATAATAAATTCACTTGTTTTCATGCGTTCTTCAACTTTTTCACTTTTAACATGCGCCAAATAATCGGCAGCATTTTGCACCATTGTTTTAAAATAATGACATAAATCATTCCAGGTCTGATTTAAATTCTCGGCACTTAAATCATTTCCCTTATCTAAAAGCATTGTTATGGAATGCAGCAGTCTATCAAACTGCGTTGTTTCCAGCGATCCGCCAAATTCACTGCCAATCTTTTGCAGATTCTGTATCATGCGTTCTATTTCTACGGTGTATGGCGTACACTGATAACGTAATTTTTTCTTTTTGAAATCATCTATTGTATTCATATTAGCGGTTTCCTGCTGGGCCGATAAATTATGCCATTGTATCAGCTGATTTAAGTCCTGACTAAGCTGTTCACTTGTATATTCCTTAAAATGGTCATCTTCCCGCAAATATTGATATATTTCTTCCGGATAAATATATGTCTGCATCCGCTCATGTTTTTTATAACAAAAATGAATGATACTGCGGTATCGCCAGGTATTCTCCTGATTTAAATAGGCTGTTTCCGATATTCTTTTTAAAGTACTTTGCTCTACCATTTTATTTATTTCCTTCTAAATATTTAATCATCATAACCTTCTTTTATTATTCTACACTATAACCGTAAATTCTTTTAGATATTCCTAACAGTAAATTAAAAATACCCAGCTGATTAATATATCAGCCGGGTATTTGGTAAGTAAAATTATCTCATTTTTCTAAAGTACTCATATCAAGCTTATCAAAACCAGCCAGCAAATCACACATAATTGCCGTTATCTTACTGCAATCGCCTTTGCCGTTACCCTCAACATTAAGCGGCATCTTAGGGTCATGTAGAGACTGGCGCAATAACGCCCAGCCATTAACTTCACCATTAAAGGACAGACGCACGCCTTCATATGATGGAGTAACTACCGTATAATTTTTTTCTTTAGCTCTTTGCTCAAAAGTTTTTAAAACATCCTGCCCATATGCTTTAAAGTCTTCACATTTTATATTCATGCGATATTCGGCTTCTTCATATATTGGCTGCAATTTTTCAATAAGACTTTCCAATGATTTATTTTCTTTTTGCGCTATAGCTGCAGCAATCAAAAGTTTTACTGCCAAATAAGCACCATCATCAAGATAATAATTTTCTTTTAAAGCACCATGTCCGCTTGTTTCAATTGCCAGCGGTGATACTTCACCTTTTTCATTGAGACGTCGGCATTCATTGATAACATTTTTATAGCCACGCATATAACGATGATGTTTTAAATGCAATTCCCCTTCCAAAAAGGCTGTAAGCTTATCTGAAGTAACAGAATCTGTAATAATTGTGGAATTGGGATAATCCGGTGCCAAAATTGCTGCCATCATGGCAATAAGTGCATCACGATTAATTTCCCGTCCATCAGAAAGCACTGCTGACATTCTATCTACATCAGTATCAAAGATAAGACCTAAATCGGCTTTATTTTTAATAACTGCACTGCGTAATGCTTCCATAGCTTTTTTGTCTTCAGGATTAGGAATATGGTTAGGGAAATGCCCATCTGGTTCTAAGAATTGACTGCCTTTAGTCTTAGCTCCGAGCTGTCCTAATACTTTTTCGACGAAAAAGCCGCCGGCACCATTGCCTGCATCAACGACGATATGTAATCCTGCTAATGGATGATAAAAATCATCAGCCTTTATTCCCTTACGAATTTTTTCGCATAAATCCTGGGCATAAAGATCAATCAAATCACATTTAACAGCTTTATCAGTATCTGCTTCAATTACATCTGTATCTACCGCAATTTTAAGCATATCGGTTAAATCGGCTTTTTCCATGCCGCCTTCCATCGTAAAGAATTTCAAACCATTACGATTAAATGGCAGATGACTGGCTGTAATCATCATTGAACCAGTAAAATCTGTTTTTTCATATACAAGCGACATAAACATTGCCGGTGTAGTAGCCAACCCGCAGTCATATGCTTGGGCTCCCGTGCCAACAATAGCTTTTATTACTTGCTGCTTTAGTGCCGGCGCAGAAATACGTGAATCATGACCCACGGCAATCTTCAACTCAGCTGCTGGCTTATTTTCTTTAGCTGCCAGCCATTTTACAAAAGCGGCTGCTATGCGGTTAGTATAATCAAGTGTCAGAGTAACTGGCTCGCCCTCTACTCCTTCTACGGCTACGCCGCGAACATCACTGCCATTTTGTAATTTTAATATTGCTTTATCATCTGACATTAAACTCATTCCTTCCTGTGAAAATACTAGTGTATTTTAAGTTATTTATGGGCATATTTCAGTCTAAAACAAATTTATAATGATAGTACTCTTTACCTTAAAGAGTATCACATTTTCCCATAAATGCAAAAGTTTTTTATTTTCTATATAAAAAGGACGTAAAGCAGTGATTAATCCGCCGCATTTTTACGTCCTCTTCCATAGTAACTATATATTCATTTATTTAGCTGCTCTAATATGTTCTTCTTCCAGTTCATTGATACGCAATACTTTTGGCTGTGAACGGGACTGCTCGGAATACTCCGAATCAAGCCATGTATCAAGGATTGTTTTTGCCAATTCTACACCAATAACACGTTCACCCATGCAGATAATCTGGGCATTATTACTCATTCTACTGCGTTCAGCCGAAAAAGTATCATGGCAGACAGCCGCTCTTACGCCTGGCACTTTATTGGCACAAATACACATGCCAATACCAGTACCGCAAACAAGCACCGCCCGCTGATATTTACCTTGAGCTACTGCATCAGCTACTTTATAAGCTACATCCGGATAAAGAACAACTTCTCCTTTATCGGCACCAAAATCAGTAACTTCATAACCTTTTTCTTCTAAATGTTCTTTCAAAATAACCTTCAAACTATATGCTGCTTCATCACAACCAATAGCAATTTTCATAATAATCCTCCTAATTATATATCTATATTATTTTAAATATGCACTTACTTTTTTAGCGATGCCGTCAGCATCAAGACCAAACTCCTGCAATAATGCTGTGGCCGGGCCAGAGTGACCAAAGCAATCATTTACACCGATGCGCAATACCGGTGTCGGGCAATTTTCTGATAAAACTTCACAAACAGCTCCACCCAATCCACCAATAATAGAATGTTCTTCTACTGTTATAATTCTTTTTGTTTTTTTAGCCATTTCAATAATAAGATCTTTATCAATAGGTTTTATGGTATGTATATTTACTACTGCCACATCAAGACCATTTTGCGCCATTTTTTCAGCGGCTGCCAAAGATTCACTTACGCAAAGACCTGTAGCAATTATCGTTGCATCCTTACCTTCACGCAGGATAGTCCCTTTGCCCAGTTCAAATTTATAATCCGGATTATCATTAATAATCGGAATAGCCAACCGGCCAAAACGCATATATACAGGACCATCATGTTCATAAGCTGCTTTTACCGCCGCTTTAGCTTCAATATCATCAGCAGGATTTATAATAACCATGCCTGGAATTGTACGCATTAAAGCAATATCTTCATTACACTGATGTGTTGCTCCATCTTCCCCAACAGAAATACCGGCATGAGTTGCACCGATTTTCACATTAAGATGCGGATAACCGATAGAATTTCTTACCTGTTCAAAGGCTCTACCTGCAGCAAACATCGCAAAGGTACTGACAAATGGAACTAATCCCGTTGTTGCAATCCCTGCAGCTATCCCCATCATATTAGATTCAGCAATCCCACAGTCATAATGACGTTCAGGCACGGCCTTTTTAAAAATACCCGTTTTAGTAGCTGCTGCTAAATCAGCATCCAAAACAATTACATCATCATGTTCTTTATACAGTTCTACCAATCCATTACCATAACTATCTCTTGTTGCTATTTTTGTTATCGGCTTTATTGCTGTCATCGTCGCCATTATATCAACGCCTCCCCATTTCTTTGTAATTCTTCCATTGCTTGTTTATATTGTTCTTCATTAGGGGCCTTACCATGCCAGCCAACCTGATTTTCCATAAAGGAAACGCCTTTTCCTTTTACACTTTTCATAACAATAGCCGTTGGTTTACCAATAGTTGCCTTAGCTTCTTTAAAAGCATCTCTTATTTGATTAAAATCATGGGCATCAATATTTATAACATGAAAATTAAATGCCTTAAATTTCTCATCTATAGGATATGGTGAACATATTTCTTCCACGGTGCCATCAATCTGCAAATTATTATTATCAACAATAACTGTTAAATTATCTAAATCATGACTGCCGGCAAACATTGATGCTTCCCAAACTTCACCTTCCTGAAGCTCACCATCACCCAGCATTGTATATACAGAGAAATCTTTATTTTGGACTTTTGCTGATAATGCCATGCCTACTGCTGCTGAAATTCCCTGTCCTAATGAACCTGTAGACATATCAACACCAGGCGTATGTTTCATATCAGGATGCCCCTGTAAATAAGAGTCGATATGACGCAATGTTTTTAAATCTTCTTTAGGAAAATATCCTTTCAATACTAACACTGAATATAATGCTGGTGCGGCATGCCCTTTTGATAATACAAAACGATCCCGTTCGGGATTTTGTGGTTTATCGACTGTTACATTCATTTCCTCAAAATACAAATAAGTTAAAACATCGGCTGCCGACAATGAACCGCCGGGATGACCTGATTTGGCAAAAAATGTTGCTGTTACAATTCCCTTGCGCAGTTCATTAGCAGTCTTTTTTAAAGCTAGATTATCCATTAAGAGCCTCCTAAAATTACCAAAAGTGACAAATATTTTGCAGATTTAATTTATTAGCTGCATTTCAAAAATGTATTTCTATATCTTTAAAAGCAGTAAAAATTTATATAATAAAACTTCATAAATTCCATATTTTTTACTAATATAAGTAAAAGTAAGTAAATAAATATTTTGTTTTATTTTTTTATATGTTTTTTAATTTCTTTTTTTGTCTTTAAGTTTTATTTGATTACTATTATAGCAAAGATTTTTTTTATTTCAAGTGTTTTTTTACAATTCTGCTTATTATTATTATTTTAAAGTTTTTTATAGTTTTATTTTCTTTGCGTATGCTTTCTTTTTATTTCTTTTTTTGTGGATTTTTTCAGGAAAACGATTGTCATTTTTTAATTTGTGCTATATAATATTAAATAATACGATAATATTTATTTATCTCTCACTAACTAAGGAGTGTGTGCAATGTTTGCAATAGAACGACAAAACATCATACTAGACCATATAAAAGAGTACGGAAAAATTACTACACAGGAAATTTGCGAACAGTTCAACGTATCAGCTACTACTGCTCGAAATGATATGAAAGAATTAGAAGAAAAAAACTTAATCGTCCGGACACACGGCGGTGCAACATTAACATCCCCAACATCTCACTCTTCCAGCAGTAACCCGAATCAAGTATTTCCCCTAGATGATAATGATAGCTACAGCTTTTTATTTCGGCAGCAAAAATGTAATGAAGCCAAAGAACATATTGCCGAAAAAGCATTATCATATATAGCTGATCGCGGCTCCATTTATTTAGATTCCGGTACAACCGCCTATGCTATGGCTAAAAAACTGGCTAATATGCATAAAAAACTAATTGTTATAACCCATGGCATTCATATTATGCTTACCCTGATTAAAAATCCTGATATCACTGTTATTTTTGTTGGTGGTATCGTCGGTAAAGATGCCGCCTATGTCGAAGGTACATTAGGTGCTGGTATTTTTGATAATTTAATTATTGATTTAGCCTTTCTTTCCGGCTATGGCATGACAATAAAATCTGGTATCACTGATTTTAATCCCTATGAAGTGGAACTAAAACGCATTGTTGTCAAACATTCCCACAAAACTATCGCTCTTATTGATTCATCAAAATTCGATGTTGTCTCCACTGCCAGCTTCTGCTCCAGCGAAAATGTCGATACCATAATAACCGATGATAAAGTTCCTGCCAGCGTAATTCAGGAATATAAAAGCAAAAATATTGATGTCGTTTATTGATATTTATATACAAAAATTCTGCTGTTAAATAACGCCTAATAAAAATGCCGCTAATCTGTTCCTTGTGAACAAGATTAGCGGCATTTTTCTATATACTATTTGATTGATTACTTATCTTTTACTTCGAGAATAGTGCTGCCACCTACGCCTTTAAATTTCTCTACAAAAGCAGCAATTTTTTGAAATACACTCTGTTTTTTAGTTAGATATTTAGGATTAAGTGGGCTCATCTTTGGCAGAATTTCATTTAATTCTGTTCCGTTTTCGCTCGCATATTCTCGTTTTAGTGAAGTAAGAATATATCTCTTTGCGGCTTCTACATTGAGTTCTTCTTCATTAATTAACTCTTCTGCTTCTTTTTTTTGCTCTTTTTGTGCAAAAGTGAAAAAGGCATCAATAATACTTGCTTTATCTTGGATTTCATCTAAATCTGTTTGATTAATAAACTCTACTACTAAGCCTTCCTTAGCACGATTTCCTGCACTAGCGCGAATTATTCGACGTACTTCTTCCACCAAATCTGCTTTGTCTTTCACCTTTTTATTTTTTTCAAAAATCAATTCCAAAATATAGTCCAGGTTAATCTCTTGTGATTTTAAAAGATCTACTTCAAAGACCACATCGTCCCAATCAATTGTAGAAGCTTCTTTATCTTTTCCTGTTTTTTCACGACGAAGCCAATCACGAATATCATTATATGTTGAACGATAATCTTGAATAGCTCGTTCTTGTGGCATTTCAATTTCTTGCATAGCTTTGATATCTTCATCGCTAACATAATGAGTTGCTTTAAATTCTTCTAATACTTTCGGATTATCTATATCAATTGCTTGTAGTGCTTTTAAGCTAGTAAACTCATCATAGTTTTGCAATACATTTTCAATTCTCAAATATTCACCAAATAATTTTGCAAAGTCTTTCTTATCCTTTTCAGTAACAATATCGTCAACATTAGGAAAACGAGAATTCAGCTCTTTTACTACATCAATGTACCCGCGGCGAGCCTCACCTGTAGCTATATCGGTGAATCCTTTCATATATTCTCCGTAGCTTTTTTCAAGCACCACATTTTTTGTATTTTTATCGCCAAACAGCGTAATAGCATCAACTGTCGCTTGTTCTAAATTTCTAAATGTAACAATATTGCCGAATGTTTTTGTAGAGTCATAAATGCGATTCGTTCTTGAAAATGCCTGCATTAAACCATGGAAACGAAGATTTTTATCAACAAACAACGTATTAAGTGTTGGTGCATCAAATCCTGTTAAAAACATTCCAACCACAATTAAAAGGTCAATCTCTTGTTTTTTTACACGATTAGCAAGGTCACGATAATAATTTTGGAATTCCTTACTATCTACCCCAAAGTTGGTTTTAAACATTTTATTATAATTATTAATTGCTAACATTAAAAATTCTTTTGCACTACTATCCATTGCTATTGGCTCAAAGGTTTCATTAATTATTTCTCCTATAGCATTTTGTTCCTCATTAGCAGCAAAAGAAAAGATGGTTGCTATCTTTAAAGGTTTATCGCTATTCTTTTGCAAGTTGTTCAGTGATTCATAATAAAGCTTTGCCGCATCAACACTGCTTACTGCAAACATTGCATTAAATCCTTTTGCTCCAATATGAGCACGGTGTGTTTTCACTCTGAAATTATTTAAAATATATTGTGAAACTTCTTTTATCCTTTCAGGATGAAGTAGTGCTTCTTTTGTCTCTGCTGCCGATAACTTTTTCTCATCTTGTTCCATTTCCAACGATTTAAACTTAGGGCGAACATCATTATAATCAACTTTAAACTTCAAAACTTTTTCATCTCTAATTGCATCTGTGATTACATATGAATGTAATTCTCTACCAAATACTGTAGCGGTAGTTTCTGCGCCTAATGCATTTTCAGGAAATATGGGTGTACCTGTAAATCCAAATTGATAGTACTTTTGGAACTTCTTCTTAATATTTTTTTGTGCTTCACCAAACTGTGAACGATGCGCCTCATCAAAAATGAACACTACTTGCTTATTATAAATTGCTAAATAATCTTCAGCTTTAATAAGATTATTTAACTTTTGAATAGTAGTAACTATGATTTTATTATCATCTTTTTCAATATTACGCTTAAGTCCGGCAGTATTTTCCGAGCCATTCACACTATCTGGTGAAAAACGTTGATACTCTTTCATCGTTTGATAGTCTAAATCTTTTCTATCTACTACAAAAAACACTTTATCTATAAAGTCAAGCTCTGTTGCCAAGCGGGCAGCCTTGAAGCTAGTCAGTGTCTTACCTGAGCCGGTTGTATGCCAAATATAGCCACCGCTTTGAATCGTTTTCCATTTTTTAGCATTATATGAACTTTTTATCTTCCATAAAATTCTTTCTGTTGCCGCTATTTGATATGGACGCATTATTAGTAAATTATCACTTGCATCGAAAACGGAATAATGCAAAAGAACCTTTAAAATTGTATTTTTCTGAAAAAATGTAGCTGTAAAATCCTTAAGATCCTTAATTAAAGTATTATCTGATTTTGCCCAATTCATCGTAAAATCAAAGCTGTTTTTATCACGCTTAGTTGTATTGGCAAAATAGCGACTATCCGTACCATTAGAAATTACACAAATCTGTAAGTACTTATATAAAGAGTTTTCGCTATTGAAGCTCTCTTTGCTATATCGATTTACCTGATTGAATGCTTCTCTGATAGCAATTCCACGTTTCTTTAATTCAATCTGAATCAAAGGTAAACCATTTACCAAAACAGTAACATCATATCGATTGGCTTGAGATCCTGTTATTTGAAATTGAGAAATTACCTGCATTTTATTTTTGGCTATATTCTCTTTATCTACAAGGTAAATATTTTCTATATGTCCATCCTGAACCTCCCACGACTAAAGTCGCGGGGTTCCTGCTTCATAGATAGTTGCGCAAAAAACACGTCTTACATTATCTCCACAGGCTATCCCCGTAGTTCCTACGGTTCTTATATATGTTATTACACTGCTGTGTTTAAAATTCTTAATCCTTCATTGCGAATATTTATGGCTGCATTTATGTCTCTGTCGTGATGTGCTTTGCATTCAGGACATTCCCATTGTCTTATAGTAAGATCTTTAACTTCTTTATTTTGATAACCACAATTATGACAAAGCTGACTTGATGGATAGAATTTATCTATTTGCATTATTTCTTTGCCATACCACTGAGCTTTATATTTTAGCTGGCGGGTAAATTCTGACCAGCTGGCATCTATAATGCTTTGGGCAAGTTTGTGGTTTTTCAGCATGTTATTTACTTGTAAGTCTTCTAAGCAGATAACATCATAGTTTTCTATAAGTTTGAGCGAGAGTTTATGCAGCATATCTTTTCGCTGATTTGCAATACGTGCCTGTAAGTGAGCCACTTTGATTCTTGCTTTATTTCTGTTTGCGCTGCCCTTTGTTTTTCGGGATAAGCGTCTTTGCAGTTTAGCAAGTTTTTCCAGTGACTGTTTGAGGTATTTATGATGGGGATGTTTACCGCCATCGGATGTAATTGCAAATTCTTTTAAGCCAAGATCGATACCGACATAGTTGTCAGTTCGCTTAAAAACAGGTTTTTCTACTTCGGTGCAGCATAGAGATACAAAGTATTTACCATCAGACGTTTGTGAGATTACAGCATTTAATATTCTGCCTTGTGGTATTTGCTTGTCTCTTATTTTTACTTTACCCAGTTTGGGAAGTTTTATTTTTGTTCCCAAAAATTCAATGTTGCCATTGGTGAAGTTTGTCTTGTAGGATTTATGCCTGTTCTTTTTTGACTTAAATTTAGGAAAACCAGTATTTTTACGTTTAAAGAAATTCTGATAGGCCGTATCGAGGTCTTTTAACGAGTTTTGTAGGGAACATTTATCCGGCTCTTTCAGCCAGATGTTCTCTTTTTTTAACTGCGTTAAATTACTGGAACACTTGGAAAATGTAAGTGTTGTTTTATCATCTTGATATGCTTTAATTCGCATAGCGAGATAGTGGTTAAAGACGTATCTTACACAGCCAAATGTTTTTTGTATCAGTATTTCCTGTATTTTGTTGGGATATATCCTAAATTTGAAGGCTTTTTCCATAACGTACTCACCTTTCTTTGCATCCTTATAAGATTATCGCCTGATTACCTTAAAAGTAACATGCAGGCTTTAGAAAAGCAAGTTTTTCGTAGTAACATATATAAGAATCGTAAGTTCTTTTTTAGTCGTATTGGGGAGGTGTCGTTCACAC
>NZ_JACHFH010000034.1 GCF_014201835.1 Pectinatus brassicae
TAAGAACCGTAGGAACTACGGGGATAGCCTGTGGAGATAATGTAAGACGTGTTTTTTGCGCAACTATCTATGAAGCAGGAACCCCGCGACTTTAGTCGTGGGAGGTTCAGACGGAGAATATCTATATTGTGCAATGTAGGGGAGACTACTAATAATATATGAACAGTTAAAGCACTTTGTGCAGGACTATGAGTCTAGTGCAAAGCGCTTTTTTGTTATATATTATTTGATAGATTACGTAATGTTATAAAGTATTAACGTAATAATGGCATAAAGCCAGTTAGTTTATTAATCTTTTTTTTATTGCCAAAGATAGCAATGCCAAAATAATGATGATTGTCTTCTTTGGTACTAGCAGCTTTAGTTATATAGTCCGCATAAATATTGCAGCTTTGGGCAATATCGGAAAAATCAATAGTAATTAAATCGGCAAATTCATCTGAATATAAACGTTCCCGCAGATTTTTTAATATTTCGTTATCACCACGTAATATGGGGACAGGTATAGTAATAATTCCTAAATGAGTTTTACCAGAGGCGTCTATAACATCAGGGCCAATTATTTTATCAATGTATTTACCGAGGGTTATGCCTAATATAGCAGAGGTATTAGCAATGATTCCAGTTGGTAAACTGGAATCGATAACAGCAACGCATTTTTCATTATACTCAGTCATTTTATAACATCCTTTTTAATCATTAAAATTTTTAAATATATTCATATACTGCTTGGGAGTCAGTCCAATAAATTTCTTAAAGAATTTTGAAAAGTGGCTCTGGTCGGTAAAGCCAGTCTGTAGTGCGGCATCAATAGGTAAAGTACCATGCTGTAATAATGCTTTAGCTTTATTAATTCGTATTGTCTCCAAGTAGCTGTAGGGCGAAATACCAGTTTGTTTTGTAAATAGTCTTAATAAATAATATTTGTTTAGTTCTGCTATAGCAGCCAAATCAGTGAGACTGATATTTTCTCGATAATGCTGTTTTATAAAACTACAAACTTTTTGTATTGGAATATTTATATTTTGTGATGTATTTTTTTTCGCAGTATATTCAGTAAGTAATTGTTCCAGCAGGGAAAATAGTGTTTCTTCTTTTTGTAAAACTGCGGATCCTTCTAGAATCATTTCGTGCAATTTACGCAGTGTATTGACTAATTCATCATTGAAAATTACTTGAGAAGTGAATACTGGCTGATAGGGTTTTCCGGTTATTTCCAAAATGAAATTTTCCATTATTTCAGGCTGAATATTTATGCAACGATAATCTAAATTTTGGTTGTCAATTTGTTCACAGGCATGATTGTCATGCGGGTTAAATATCAATAAAACACCAGGTTGTATTATATAAGTTTTATTTTTGCAGGATAAATATCTATTTCCTTTTTCGATAAAACCAATAACATAATGTTCATGAAAATGATTGGGGAATTTTTGCATAATACCTTTGAACTGATAAGCTTCGATTTTTAATATATCATCATATTTTATATTACGTATTTCCTGTGGCATGGACTTATCTTCCTTTCATATTTATATATAGTTTAGCAGTGATTATCAGTAAATGCTTGTATGATATTGCATATGAATTGAATAAAAATGTTACACTCATTTTCTCTTTGTTATAGTACCTGTTTTTTGTACAGCAAATCGAGAAAGGGAGCAGGTTCATATTATGAAAATTAATAATAATATTGCAAAAGATGTTGAAGCAGTAGTTACTAGTTATAATCAAGGGAAACTGATTATTGAAGCCATTTACTCTTTGTTTAATCAAACAACGCCACCAGCAAAAATTATTGTATTAGATGATGGAACAACTGACCGGAATTCCATAAATATATTAAATAATATAAAAAACAATTCTGCTATATTTGTTCCAGTAACAATAGTACGACAAAAAAATAGTGGTGTATCAGCAGCACGAAATGCTGGTATTAATATGACAAAAGCACCTATGGTGTTAGTATTGGACGGGGATGACAAACTTGAACCAGTTTATATTGAAAAGGTTAGTTATATGTTACGGCAAAATTTATTTATGATTGCAGCATCATCTTGGATACGTACTTTTGGTGTTCTTGATGCAACAGTTTGTCCAAGTGGAGGAAGCATAACGGCATTTCTTGCACGTAATAATTGTCCGGCGACAAATATTTTGCGGCGCGAAGTGTGGGAAAATTGCGGTGGTTATGATGAGACTATGAAATCAGGATTTGAAGATTGGGAAATTTTTTTGAGCATGTTGGAGTCAAAACAGGATGCATATATTGGGATTGTAGAGAGCCCATTAATTGATTATCGTACAATTCCTGATTCTTCAAATATAAAAAGTATGACAAAGCGTATTGAACTCATGCAATATATTATTGAAAAGCATATTAATATATATAAAGAAAATGTATTAGATGTGATATTGAATATGGAAGATACATCTATGTCAAGACTTTATGGATGGGAAAAAGAAATTGTTAATGTAAAAAATCTAAAACAAAATTTAAGTAATACATCAGATGATTTTATTAAAAGACCTTCTTATGGAGATGGAGGAATGGCTGCAGCAGTTCGTATTCAATCTCAATAATGACGGCTGATTTGCTAATAAAAAGCATGAAACGGTATCGATAGTGGATTGGATAGATCCATGAGATACGTACATTATTTGATTGATCGCTTACTTTACAAATTCTGTTATAATATATAGACAACTTTCAATAAATTTAAAGAAGGTGCTTATATGAATAAATCTGAAATTATAAATATGCTGGATGATTTAGAGATAAAATACCGAATTATAAATCATCCAGCTATAGAAACAATAGAAGCAGGGAATAAATTAAATTTACCTAATTCGGATGTTATTTTAAAGAATCTTTTTCTTAGAGATGATAAAAAAAGGAACTATTATTTAGTATCGCTTCGTAAAGATAAAATGGTCAATTTAAAAAATCTGCAATGTTCCCTTAATTCTAGGCGTCTTAGTTTTGCATCAGAAAATGATTTGTCTCATTATCTTGGATTAAAAAAGGGTTCAGTTACTCCACTAGGAGTACTAAATGATATAGAGCATAAAGTAAAAATTATTATAGATGAAGACGTAGTAGATTTTTCTGTTATAGGAATTCATCCAAACGAAAATACGGCTATGTTGTGGATAGCTCCGCAAGATATGTGCACTATCTTAAAAGACAATAAAACATCTATAGATATTATAAAAATATAAGGTGATTTTATTCAAGTCTGCTTTGAAAATTGAGTAATTAAGCATATTTTATAAAGTTGATATAAAAAAGGAGATAGAATAAATGCTGGCCGTTATTATAAATACAATAGCAATTATAATTGGAACAGGTGTTGGGTTATTATTTCGTAAGGGAATACCAAAGAATATTTCAGAAGCAGTCATGAAGGCATTAGGCTTGTGCACTATTGTAATTGGTGTACAAGGATCGATCCGTGAGCCCGATATATTGTTGATGATTGTTTCTGTTGTGCTGGGTCTATTACTTGGAGAATCTATAGATCTTGATGGAAAAATTAACCATTTTACAGAATGTTTAACTGCTCGTTTTGCAGTGCAGGGGGAATCTGCTGGAATTGCTAACGCGTTTATTACATCTTGTCTTATCATGAATGTAGGGGCAATGGTCATTGTTGGCTCGTTAAATGCTGGTTTGCGAGCAGATTTCTCATTGCTATATACAAAATCGTTGCTCGATTTTATTTGTAGTATTATGATGGGGGCAGTTATGGGGATTGGTGTTATAGGATCGGCAGGCTTTACTTTATTATTTCAAGGTGCGATTGTATTAACTGCCCAATATTTAGCACCTTTTCTTTCTGATGCTCTGATAATAGAAGTATCTTGTACAGGTAGTTTGCTAATACTGGCTATTGGTCTTAATATGATTAAACTGACAAATTTTAAAGTAATTAATTATCTGCCGGCATTACTAGTACTTCCAATTATTTTTTTATTGAAAAATTTTTTAGGGTGAAATAAAAAAGAATATATATGATTATGGTATTGTATAATTTACTTGATTTACAGGATAATGTATATTATAATCAATTTATTACGTATACTAAATAAATGGGTGAATTATAATGCTGGAAATATTTGATAATTTGTGTATATTATTTGCAAAAGCTGAACAAAAGCATAATCAGTTAGCCAAAAGAGTTTTACGTGAAAAAAATTTAACAATAACGCCAGTCCAAATGCTCGTTTTATATACATTATATAAAAAGGACAATGTTACCTTATCAGAGTTAGGAAAACTTAGTTATTTAGATAATTCTACCTTAACAAGAGTAGTAGGCAGTTTAGAGAATTTAAATTTAATTTCACGTGTTGCGTCTAATAAAGACCGTCGAGCGTATTTAATAAATTTAACTGATGCGGGACTGGCATTAAAAATTGTAATAGCAGATATTGCCGTTATTACACAAAAGGAAATGTTAAGTAATTGTACAAGTGATGAAATTAAAATTTTTAGGGATGTCCTTACAAAGATTTTTGACACATTATGATTTTTATAAAAATATATTACGTATACGTAATAATTAAAAAATATTATTTAATTTATGAACAGGGAATTTAATTAAAGAAGAGGAGATTAATTATGAACAATTTTAGAACATTAATTACGCGTAAAAGCAACAATGATACGTATATAAATGATATTGAGTTAAAAAATATAGATTGGTTGGGTAACGGAGATGTATTAATAAAGGTAAAATATTCTTCTTTAAATTTCAAAGATGCGTTATCGGCAATTGGTAATAAGGGGGTAACAAAAAAATATCCACATACTCCGGGAATAGATGCGGCTGGTATAGTAGTTGAAAGTGAAAACGATAAATTTAGTGTTGGCGATAAAGTAATAGTTACCGGCTATGATTTTGGCATGAATACAAATGGTGGATTTAGTGAATATATTAGAGTTCCTTCAGAATGGATTGTTAAATTACCTAAACAGTTATCATTGCGTGAAAGTATGATTTATGGGACAGCTGGGTTTACAGCAGCCCTGTCAGTAAAAAAGCTTTTGGATTATGGTATAAAACAAAATAATGGACCAGTATTAGTGACTGGAGCTACCGGTGGAGTAGGAAGTATAGCCGTTTCTATTTTAAGTAAATTGCAGTATACAGTTATTGGTTTAACAGGAAAGCCGGAGTATAAAGATATGCTGCTAAAAGCTGGAGCAAAAGATATTGTTTTAAGGAAAGATTTTAATGATGCATCAGAAAAAATATTGTTAAGTACTAAATGGAATGCAGTAGTAGATACTGTTGGTGGAAATCTCTTAGAAAATGCATTAAAAACGACAAAATATAATGGCTGTGTTACATGCTGTGGTAATGTTGCATCGTATAAATTATCAACTACGGTGTATCCGTTTATATTACGCGGTATTTCTTTATTAGGCATAGATTCAGTACAATGTCCCATGGATATAAGAGAGAAAGTTTGGGAAAAATTATCAACGGATTGGAAAATAAATAATTTAAATGATAATGTGGAAGAAATTTCTTTGGAACAAGTAGATGTAAATATACAAAAAATATTACAAGGAAAATTAAAGGGGAGAACTATTATAAATTTGGCATTGTAAGAAAAAATCTTTTAAAATTGGTTTATTATGTTCAATTCTACAAAACAGATCGTGGTTATCATGTACGTTCAGTTAATTCAAATGCTGGATATGCACTTTCATTTGCAAATATGCCAATCCTTCAGTATACAGCTTGATGATTCATGGAGAAAAAGCTCATTCAGTATACTTTAGTCAGGATGCATATAAGAAATTAACAGGAGATAATAAAGAGCTTATGATCATTCCGGGAGCTGTACATACAGATCTTTATGATCAGCTTAATGTTATTCTATTTGATAAGATCAGTGAATTTTTTAATAAATACATTGGAAAATGAGATATATGATAGTGATAGGATGTTTTATATAAGAAAAGGTACGTGATAGTCACGTGCTTATAGGCGCTTAAATAAGTATAATGTTTTTGCAATGAGATAATCAATCATAAATATAAGGCACATCTTCTAAAAAGAAATGAGAAGATGTGCCTTTTTTTAAGGAGCTTCTATTGCCAATACGGGACAGGTTGACTGACATGCACCGCAATCGATGCAGGATGCTTCATCAATAGTATACTGAGTATCGCCTTCAGAAATTGCGCCTACCGGACAAGTAGGTGCACATGTACCACAAGAAGTGCACTCTTCAGTAATTTTATATGCCACAGTTCATACCTCCTTTCCAAGCTTAGCAGTTGTTGCTATCTTGTCTATTATAGAGATATATTCAATAAATTAGACTGAATTCCTTTAATGTAATAATTAAATTAATCTTGCAAACTTTTATATCAATAATATAATAAATAGTGTTATAAGAAGAATTATCGTAGAGGCGGGGGATGCAAGTGACAATTAAAAAGAGACTTTTTATTTCTAATGTTCTTATGAATATTATTCCAATAATAAGCATGATTATTATATCGATTTTATGCATAGAATTTATTTGGATAACAACACTTAAAAATGATCCTATAAATGTAAATATTTCGCCATCATTTTATAATGAAAGTCATCGATTGTCAGAATTAGCAGAAGTCTATCTGAATACTACGGATAAGGATAAAAAAACACAAATTAATCAAGAGATAAATAGATTGCTAAGCAGAAATGATTTGTCATTAACTATAGATTTATCAAATAAAGAAAAATATCATTTTGGAAGTACCAAGGAATTGGATAATGATAAAATATTAAAAGCAAAAGCCTTATTACCGGTTATTGGAATAATTTCCAGTGAAGATTTTAATTATTACAGCAACCAAATAAAAGTAAATAATGCCTTGTATAATATAACTATTTTAGGGGAAAAAATAAAAAGACCCAGTTCGATAAAGCAAAAATTAGAGGAGTCACCTGGATTGCAGCACAAAGTCTTTATACCATTGGTAATTGTTTTATTTATGGGTATATTTTTTTCGATGTTAATTACAAATAAGCTATTGAATAAATTTATATTAAAAAAATTGGAGAAACCCATAACGACATTGTTAGATGGTGTTGAAGAAATTAGAAATGGTAATTTAAATTATAGGATAAACTATAATAGCAGTGATGAGTTTGCGTTAGTATGCAAGGCATTTAATGATATGGCTGTGCGATTAAAATCCTCAGCTGAATTTATGAAGAGGGAAGAAAGTAATCGTAAAGAGTTATTGGCAGGAATTTCGCATGATCTGCGTTCGCCATTAACTTCTATTCGTGCTTATGTAGAAGGGTTATTAGATGGTGTAGCAAAGACTCCGGCAATGCAGGAAAAATATTTAAAAAAAATAAATAAAAAATCTATAGAAATTGATAAAATGGTATCGGATATTTTTTTGTTTTCCAAAATAGATATTGGTGGATATTTAAATCAATTTGAATATTTAAATGTAAAAAAGGAAATAAATACACTTATTAATGATATTAAGACAGAATATCAGAAAAAAGGATTGGTAATAAATTCACACGATATTATTCCAGCAATAATATTTGGCAATCCAGTCTTATTAAGACGAGTGTTTATTAATATAATAGAAAATAGTTTAAAATATAAGCAGAAAGAAACAGGTGAACTTGATATATTTTCATTACGTGAAAATGAAAATATAATATTAGTTTTTTCGGATGATGGGCCAGGCGTGCCTGAGGAGTCACTGCCAAAAATATTTGAGATTTTTTATAAAAGTGATCCAGCTAGACAGAATCCCCAAAGCAGCAGTGGATTGGGACTATCAATTGTCTTGAAGGCTATTGAACAAATGGGCGGGAGTATCACAGCAGAAAACGGGCTTGAAAACGGTTTGGTTATAAAAATAAAATTACCAATTCAGGAGAATGAACATGAATAAAATTCTTATTATTGAAGATGACATAGATATAGCAATGATTGAAAAGGACTATTTGGAAATGGATGGATTTATAGTGGAAATAGCAACAAATGGTATTTCAGGACTAGAAAAATCCTTGAACGAGAAATTTGATTTAATTTTACTGGATTTGATGCTGCCAGGAATGGATGGCTTTTCAATTTGCAAAAAGCTTCGTAAACACTTGAGTATTCCAATTTTAATCGTAAGTGCACGGCAAGATGATAATGATAAAATACGTGGTTTAGGAATTGGCGCAGATGATTATATTGAAAAACCATTTTCACCAAGTGTTTTAGCAGCACGAGTGAAAGCTAATATTTCCCAATATAAACGATTGAATAGTAAGGAAGAAAATGAAATAATTATTGGGCCAATTTCCATTGAAACAAAATCGCGCCGTGTTTTTGTGAATGGTAATGAGAAATACTTAAAAAATAAAGAGTATGAATTATTATTATTTATGGCAAAAAATATCGATATTGTGTTTACACGGGAAACATTATATGAACGTATATGGGGAATTAATGCACTGGGGGAAAGTGCTACTGTTGCTGTTCATATTAATCGGCTTAGGGAAAAGATTCAGGAAGATCCAGCAAATCCACAGTATGTACAAACTGTCTGGGGAGTAGGCTATCGCTTTAAAGTATAAAATAGTTTATAAATAGTTTAAATTTAATTAAAATATAGTTTAATTCATTTGTTTATACTAATTCTATTAGGAGGTAGGCAAATGAATTTTTTTTTTACTAAAATATAAAAAATATGGAATAGCCATATTAGTAATTATTATTATATGTGTTGCTTTTATCGTTGTAAAAAACAGTAAAAATAATAAAACTAAACAAGATCTGCTCACGCCAATAACTGTAAGTAAAGCAGAACTACGTAATGTACCAGTCGAAATTAATGCTACGGGTAGTGTAGAGGCATATAATTCAGTGACAATAATTCCACAGGTAACAGGTAAGGTTTCAGAAATTAATTTCAAACAAGGGCAAGAGGTCAAGGCGGGTGATAGACTACTTACTATTGTTCTTTGGAATTATTAGCTATCGTGCTTTGCCAGTAAATGATTTACCAAATGTTGATTATCCAGCAATCCAAATATCAGCGTCATTATCAGGAGCAAGTC
This sequence comes from Pectinatus brassicae, assembly GCF_014201835.1. GTDB lineage: Bacteria > Bacillota > Negativicutes > Selenomonadales > Selenomonadaceae > Pectinatus > Pectinatus brassicae. Next base: position 9,087 of record NZ_JACHFH010000034.1, read on the forward strand.
CGGAAACAATGGCATCGTCAGTGGCACTTCCGTTAGAAAAGCAATTGTCGACGATTGATGGAGTCGAATCAATGTCTTCCATAAGCTATACTGGAAAGACGACAATTAATATGACATTTTCTTTAGATAAAAATATTGATAGTGCAGCCAATGATGTTAGTGCGGCAATTTCGGCAGCAAGCAAAAAATTACCATCGAATATGTCACAATCACCTACGTATAAAAAAGTTAATCCAGTAGCACAGCCCATTATGTATTATGTAGTTTCTTCAAAAACAATGAAAGTATCAGAAATTGAAGATTATGTGCAAACACAATTAATTCCAGCAATATCACAGGTCAATGGAGTGTCGCAAGCTGTTATTTTTGGAGAAGCACAATATGCTGTAAGACTTAGGATGGATCCGGAAAAAATGGCAGCACGTAATGTCGGCATCAATGAAGTATATAATGCAGTTGTCCAAGGTAATGTCAATTTGCCTGGAGGAACAATAGATGGTAAGAATATTACATATAATATTGATTCGTCAGGACAGCTGAAAAATGCTAAGCAATATAATTCGTTGATTGTTGGCTATCATAATGGCAGCCCAATTCACATTGCAGATATTGGGAATGCTACTGATAGTAGTGAAACTGAAAAAAGCATGAAGACTATCATAAAGCCTGGTGAAGAAACTCCGGGAGTATTTGTAGCAGTATTTAAACAGCCAGGAGCTAATGCTATTGCGGTCACTGATAATATAAAAAATAAGATGGATGTAGTACGACAAACATTACCCAAAAGCATAAATACATCATTATTATATAATAAGGCTGATTATATAAATTCATCTGTTAAAGATGTTGAAATAACGTTAATAACAACAATAATACTAGTTGTTTGTGTCGTTTTCCTGTTTTTGGGAAATGTACGTGCAACGTTGATTCCTGGTATTACTGTACCACTCTCATTAATAGCGACTTTTGGTATTATGAGTGTATTAGGATTTAGTTTAAACACAATATCTTTAATGGCACTTTCCCTAGCAGCTGGTTTTGTTGTTGACGATGCTGTTGTTGTAATGGAAAATATTGTGCGAAAGATTGAAGCAGGTGAACAACCTGTTTCTGCTGCATTTTCGGGTTCCAGGGAAATTTGTTTTACCGTATTATCAATGACAATTTCACTTGTAATAGTTTTTATTCCAATATTGTTTATGGATGGAATAGTCGGAAGGTTGTTTAGGGAATTTGCTGTTAGTATCGCTGCGGCAATATTAATATCAGGCTTTATTTCATTGACATTAACGCCGATGATGTGTGCATATATCGTTAAAAACAAGAAAAATAATTCAGATAAAGTGCATCCTATTATAAAATAAATAAAATGTTAGAAAAATTACCCGATTTAAAAGGGGCATTGTCTACGGTAGGATCTCCTACATATAATACAGGCTTTATTATAGTTTGCCTTAAAGATCAAAAGGAGCGCACAGAATCAATTGATAAACTTATTAATGAGCTCAGGCCAAAATTAAATTCAGTTCCTGGATTAAAGGTATCGCCTTATAATCCACCACCGATTAGTATTGGCAGTCGACAAACATATGGTGTTGGACAGTATACAATAACATCGCCTAATTTAGATGAATTATATAAAGCAATTAATGATATGCAAGCACAAATAAAAAAAATACCAGGAGTGGTCGATGTAAGTTCAAATTTACAAACTAAGGTCCCCACAATCTATTTTACAATTGATAGAGATAAGGCATCAGCACTGGGAGTATCAGCTGATCAAATTCAGGATGCTTTTTACTCTGCTTATGCAGATCGTCAGATAAGTACAATTTATACTAATAGTACACAACATGATGTATTTTTAGATTTAGGTGTTGATTTTCAAAATGATCCTGATGCAATTAATCGCTTGTATGTAAGAACAGGATCATCACTTGGCCCGTCTGTTACCACAGCAACAATGGTTCCGTTATCAACACTTGGTACAGTGACACAAAAATTAACATCCTTATCGGTAAATCACAGCGGGCAAATGCCATCGGCAACAATACAGTTTAACTTAGAACCAGGATATTCACTTGGAACAGTAACTTCTGAAATACAAACTTTAGCACAAAAAAGATTACCTTCGGGAGTAACAGGCTTTTTTGAGGGTAATGCCTCAACGTATAAAAGCTCATTTCAAAATATGGGTTTTCTTTTGCTAATTACAGTATTTTTGATATATGTTTTATTAGGAATATTGTATGAAAGTTTTATCCATCCAATCACAATACTAACAGCACTTCCTTTTGCTGGAGCAGGAGCATTGATTTGTTTAATTTTATTTCACATGGAATTAGATATTTATTCTTATGTTGGAATTATAATGCTTATTGGTATTGTCAAAAAAAATGGTATAATGATGATCGACTTTGCAATAAAGGTAAGTAGGGAAAAATCAGTTTCTGCAAAAGACGCAATCACGCAGGCATGCGTAATACGTTTCCGTCCGATTATGATGACAACAATGGCGGCAATATTTGGTGCATTACCAATTGCACTGGGCTATGGTGCTGGTGGTGAGGCCAGACAGCCAATGGGGATTGCAGTAGTTGGAGGATTATTATTTTCTCAGTTTATAACCTTGTATATAACACCAGTTTTTTATGTTATATTTGATAACTTACAAAAAAAATATAAAAAAATATAAATTTGTAATAGCTTCCAATTAATTTAGAAGAGAATATTTTATGATTTTACTATCATCATCTTCATAGTTACTGGTATAATATTTATAAGAGCAATATATGAGTTATAAAGTGTAATAGATTAAAACAGAAAGGGAGATATAATTATGTTAGAGAAAAAAAATATTAATTCTTTTCAGGCTCGAGAGCCTTATGCAATAGAGGAATTAGAAAATTTTGCAGCATCAGGTGAATTTTTATCAACTGATTTTAAAGTGGCATCAGCAGAAATAATATCCAATACAGATACTGAAAATGCAGGTGGCAGTGATGATTTTATGGCAAGTAATAAAGAACTGGAAAATCAATTGAAACAATCTCTTTTAGGAGAAAATACTAATAATTATCAAATTAATTTTATAAAAACAGAATTATTGGAAGTAAAGGAAGATATGGCTTTTTTTAGATCCAAATATTCAATAAAAAAAATAACTAATAAGTTTTATAGTTATTGATAAGACTTTTTTAGGCATGATTAAGGCTATGATTACTAGAAAAATCGATATAGTGATAAATAAGTTTTAATCAAATAAAATGTAAACAAGCAGGAATATTAATAGCAGATAATAAGCATAAGGATGACAAACAGTAATTGTCTTGGCAGTCAGAATAAAGTGGTAAAGAAGACTCGGAAATTTGGTTTTAAAAAGAAGGTAGTAAAACCAGCACAGAAATAAAATATGGGATTATTTTAAATGCTAAAAAAGCCATCATATAAGGTATTAAATCCTTATATAATGGCTTTTGGTTTATAAATATAGAAAAATAATGATGATAATGTAGGGGAATTTTTCCGCTAAGTAGAATTAACCTTTAATTTTATATGTTAACAGATAATTTAAGGATAGTAGGAATGGTAATGAAAACATTATTTTCAGTCTTGAGAGTTATTGCAGTTGTAATATTTGGTTTAAGTACGTTAAATTTTTGGGGAAGTATAGCTGAGGCTTCTTCACCTCCAGAAAATTATATTGTTTGGGATCGGATGCCGGCTGAGGCTCCGGTTCAAATGGAGCTTCAAGCCGCTAATGATGTAAAACTATATGTTCGTCCAAACAGCAATGTGATAGTTGGTGAATTGACAACAGGGGTATCAGCAGAGAGAATTTCTGTAGCGGTATTTACTCATCCGGCATCGTACCCTGTCAGGGTACTGCAGCAAATGCAAACATATAAAAATCAATATTCGCAGAAAGCAGATGGAGCAGTATTATATCCGGGCGATATTATTTATTTGGTAATGTATACAGGAGAGGGCACATATCTTGGCTGGTATGAAGGAAAATTATTATGGTGGCTGCCCGGAGGAATTTCTAATCTCGGACGTAATGGACAGGTTGATTCTCCTTGGGCACAATATATTGGTAAAGTAACAGATCCAGCATTAAGTGTAAATACGTGGTATTGTCTCCGCAAAACTGATGGCACAGTCGGCTGGACTCAAGTACAATTTGCTGGACAATGGAAAAAATTATTTAAATAAAAGTCGGAAAATTGTTGCAATTTAAAAAGGTGGTGTTTTATAATTAAAATGAAAGGTAGGTGCGGAAAATGAATGATAAAAATGGTTGGAATCCTTATTTGGCTGGAGCTCTAAGTGGATTTGTTTCTATTGGTTCTGTATTTTTTGTTGGTAAATATCTGGGTGCTTCAACAAGTTTTGTTAAGACTACAGGTATGATAGAACAGATGTTTTCCGCAGATAGAGTTTCCAAGATGCCTTATTTTATGAAAGAAATTCCGGCAATTGATTGGCAATGGATGTTTGTATTGGGAATTGCTATCGGTGCATTTATTGCAGCGCGTATGTCGGGGGATTTTAAAATGCAGGTATTGCCAGATATGTGGGTGGAAAAATTTGGTAAAGATAAACAAAGACGAGCAATAATTGCTTTTGTTGGAGGAATTATTGCTATGTTTGGAGTACGGTTAGCTGATGGTTGTCCAAGTGGACATGGATTAAGCGGCGGCTTACAATTATCAGCCAGCAGCTATATTGCTTTAGTTTGTTTTTTCATAGGTGGACTTATTTCCGCAAATTATCTGTATAGAAAAGGTGGTGTCAAAAAATGACAATGTTATTCTATGGATTATTAACGGGGATATTTTTTGGCTTTTTCTTACAGAAGGGAAGAGTACTGCGTTATGATAAACAAATTGGTGCTTTGCGATTATTAGATATGACTATAGTAAAATTTATGTTGTCACATATTGTTGTGGCGATGATAGGTGTGTATTTTTTATATGATATGGGATTGGTGAAACTGTCATTAAAACCACTTATTTTAGGTGGTGTCATTTTAGGCGGATTATTGTTTGGTATAGGCTGGGGCTTGCTGGGATATTGTCCAGGAACATCATTAGGTGCAATTGGGGAAGGCCGTATTGATGCTGTTTGGGGAATTTTAGGCATGCTTGTTGGTGCAGGAATTTATGCAGAAGCATTTCCATATATGCAAAAAACAGTCTTAACGTGGGGAAATTATGGCAAAATAACTATTCCACAACTTTTAGGAATAAATCATTGGCTTATAATTATTCCATTTGTTATATTGGTATTAATGCTCTTTAGATATTTTGAAAGAAAGGGATTATAATCAAAGCGGCAAAGCATCCTGTGGATTTTGCCTAAAGATTAAATAAAAGTGATTGATTAGGGCTGTTATACTTTTTATGTATGACAGTCCATTTTATTTATAGTTAATAATAATTTGCAAAATAAAACCTATAAATTAGTAGGAATAATTGCATATGTTCGAGAATATAATATAAAATCTAATAAATAGGAGTAAGATATGGAGCTTAAAATAACAACATTAATTGAAAATATGCCAAGTGATAATGAAGCACTATTATATGAACATGGTTTGTCATTATTTATCGAATTTGATGGGAAAAAAATAATTTTTGACACGGGTAAATCAGGTGATTATATTGAAAATGCTAAGCTGTTAAACATACCACTTGAAAAAACTGATACATTGATTGTGAGTCATGGACACTATGACCATGCTGGCGGAGTATTGAAAACGATTGATTTACTAAAAACGAATACGACAATGTATGTTGGGCAGGAATTTTTTAATTTAAAGCATAAAAAATTAGAAGATGGTTCGTATAAATTTAATGGCATTGATTTTTCTGAAAATGATTTAATCAGAAAAAAAATCAAGCTGATAAAAATTAGTAAAGATCTTCAATTTATTAGCGGTAATATTGTCATTTTTAAAAAAATTGCCAGGTCGAATACCTTCGAAAAACAAAATCCTAAATTTATGGTAAAAAAGAATAATGATATGAAGCCAGATGATTTTGCTGATGAAATTGTATTGGGGCTTATTACTAAAAAGGGATTAGTTGTAGTTGCAGGCTGTTCGCATCTTGGGATAGTAAATATTTTAACTAGTATCAGTAAAACAATAAACATTCCTATTTATGCAGTTTTAGGTGGGACACATTTAGTTGAGGCTGATGCAGTGCGAATCAGTAAAACAATAGAGGCTTTCCGTAATATGAATATTAAATATGTAGCTGTTTCACATTGCACCGGGGAAACTGGTATTAAAATAATTAAACAAGAATTAAGGGAAGGCTTTATTTTAAATAATACAGGCAATGTTTTTAAGCTATGATACATAATTAACAAATTAAAGGTATTTTAAATTAGGAAAAGAATATTAATTATTAGGCATGGATGTCCAATTATAAATCTAGGATAGTATATGGATAATGTACTTATTTGATTTGGAGGTGGCAGACGTGCCTAATGAAATTTTTGTCGATTTGCATAATGAGCTGAAGTTTTGGCAGAAAAAACTGTCAAAAGATAATGGAGAATTACTGAAAAAACGCTTGGAGTATGCTAATTTTAGCAGAAGAATTAAGCGTAATGAAGAATGGTATTTTGAACCTGAAAATGATTGCAGCAATATCATTCGTGATATTTTATATGATGAGCTGAAGATTGTTGACATTCGTGAAAAAATATACAGGTGATAGTAAGGTAATGGGAATAGAGCAGCAATTATTATAAAAGGGTTTTGCCCATATGGGTAGAGTTTTTTTCCATTGTTTGATGCTGCTGGATATCATAAAAATAATCTGCCAGGAACAGGTATTAACTGGGTAACTTTTACGCGAGGGAGCCATATGTCAACATGGCAATATGGCTATCAAGATTATCCGTTCACTTAGTTGTTCAAACAAAATAGAAAAACTGAGATGCGCAGGGATAAAATTGAACAGCTAAAAAATGATTGGTTGGGACGCGATTCTAATGGGAAAATTAGAAGTGGTTCAGGGACAGCACATTTAAATTCGGCACAGTTTACACCGCATGGAGCCAGTAAAATTTATATTGAAGGCTGGACACCAGATTCAGTTAAAGAAAAATTGCAAGAAGCAAAAAAATAAAGTGATTAATGCTAGATAAAAAATAAAAATACAAGAAGCCCCTTAAAATCAATTTGTGGTTTTAAGGGGATTTTTGTTTACTTGTCTAAAGGATAGTAATATTGGCAAATTATCTATTGAGTTTATTCTTTACAAATTGAATAATATACTTTATCATGGAAATAAGTAAGTACACACTTTTTAGATACTAAGTATCTGTTTTGATAAGATTTGTTTTATAAGTAAGGGAGTTAGCAATTTTGCAAAAAGAATTTAATTGTCCGGTAGAAGCAACATTATCTATTATTGGAGGTAAATATAAAGCTATAATTTTATGGCATTTATTGGATGCCACTTTGCGTTTTAGTGAATTAAGAAGGCTTATTCCATCGGCTACCCCCAAAATGCTTACCCAACAACTGCGTGATCTTGAACACGAAGGTATTATTTCAAGAAAAGTTTATCCAGTAGTTCCCCCAAAAACAGAATATACAATCACCAGTTATGGTGAGAGTATGCGTGGAATACTAGTCGAAATGTGTTCTTGGGGTAAAGAGTATATGTCCAATAATGATTCAGATGAAAGCGATAACAAAGAGACAGTATAATTAATTTTCAGTTATATAAAAATGGCACCGTTGTTTACTTTTTAGTAGCACTGAGTAGTTGGGCTTCCAGGGGTTGAGGTAAAAGAACGATTAGTTATTATTGATTATCCTGAATTGAAGGATACTATGTTTTGTAAGAAACTTTCAGGTCTGTTGAACAGCCCGGTGATCATTGAAAATAATATCAATGCTGCTTTTTCATTGCTAGGAAAACAGAACGTTATGCCGCTTAATATGGCTGTATCAGCAGTAAGTACATTGGGGTATCTGGGGATTCTTATGGGACCAGCAATTATTGGATTTATTGCACATAAGACAAGCCTGTATACATCGTTTGGTCTGCTGGCGGGGCTGGTAGTATTGCAGATGTGTGTTGCAACATATATATATAGAAAAGTATTATGAGTATTATTTTGGATATATATGAAATGCCTCTAGTCCTTGTAGTTACAATAAAGGATTAGCGGCATTTTTCTATACATTATTTGATTGGATGTTTATAATTATCTTACCCATTTGCCTTGGACCCAATGATTATTTAGGTCCATATGTCCATCGACTCTGTGCCTAGGGTGGGAGGGTGGATTACTCTCGGTGGGTGGTAGGGGTGTTTCCTGGGCATAACTTTGAGTAGATTGTTGATTGTTTATAAAGGGATGTGCTGATACAATTGTACTTCCCAGTATACCAACTGCTGCAAATATTGATAAAGCGAATGCTGAGATTCTTTTTTTCTTTGAAATAAACATATGATTTCATCTCCATTCAATTATTAAGTGGTTTTAACGTATTTCACAAGTTCTTCGCGCCAAAGAGCATAGCCCTTATCGTTAAGATGTAAGCCATCAATTGTTTCAGAGGCAGGTAAGCGTCCGTCTGATCCTGTAAATGGTGCAGTAATATCAAGGTAAGGATAGTTATATTTTGCGGCTAATTTTTTTATACCAATATTTAATAATTTGATGTTTTTATTGGTTCTTAAGTAAACTGATGGGAAAATTGTATCGTTAAAGGGCAGGACACTTTCAACATAAATTTTAGTGTGCGGCAAATGTTTATGTAATAAAAATAAAATCCGATCATAGTTTTCCAAGGTATCATTTATGGAGCGGTTATAGCAAAGATCATTAGTGCCGATCATTAAAAATATTTTGGGTGGATTAAGTTCAATAACTTGGTCTAACCGCTGCAGGACACCTAAGGTTGTATCTCCACCAATGCCGCGATTAACAACACTTTGCTGTGGAAATAATTTTGACCAATCACCCTCATCGGTCATGCTGTCACCCAAAAAAACGATAGGGGAGGCTGCGCGTGGTTCCAGCATAAAATACAATCTACGCAGGCGATAGTGCAGACTTAAATAAGCTGGCGTATCTGGCCCCCTGCCAATATCGTTTACATATGAATTGAATTTTTTCTGTGTTTTTTTCCAGTTATTATGCATTGAAAAAATAGATGCTAATGCCAGTAGAAAAATTATAAATAAATACATTTTATTTTTTGAAAAGTTTTTTTCCATGGAGATACTCCTTTTATAATATATTTTAAAAGTGAATATTTATTCTTATAGCAATATTATTTCTTTAAATGAAAAGGTACGGTGGTTACAATAACATTTCGTTTTAAAATTAATAAAGTCATAAGAATAATTCCTGTTTGATTGTGAAGTAAACGATGCCACCATTTATAGGTTTTAAATTCCGGGATTAGTACAGTTATATAATTGTTATCACCTTCTTCTTTTATGAGATTATCAATATAATCAATTAAGGGGGTAATAACTAGTCGGTAGGGAGACTGTATTGTAATAAGTGGTACGCCGGGGTTCCAGACCTGCCATTTATCAGATACTTTTTGTCCTATTTCTTCGTTAATGGCAATATGGATGGCACGAACATCATTGCTAATGGATTTTGCATAGCTTAATGTATGGGCAATTATATTGGTAGGACTTGATATCGGAACTAAAACAATATGTTTTTTGCCAATTATAGTTGAGTCAATATCAGGCTGCATTTTCTCTAATGGTAAATGCAGTTGTTCAGCCATATCATTATAGTGTTCTTTAATCTTTTTGAAAATAAAAATCATAAAAGGAATAAATAAAAGAATGATCCAAGCGCCATAAGCAAATTTACTTATGGCAATAACTAAAACTACAATGCTGGTGATGATAGCCCCGAAGGTATTAATGCCAGTGCGCAAAATCCATAACGGTCCTTTAACTGTGCGCCAATGATGAACCATACTAACTTGGGCAATGGTAAAGGAGATGAAAACACCAATGGCATAAAGTGATATTAAATGTTCCGTGTTTCCCTGGTAAAAGAAAATTAACAATCCAGCAGCAATGCTTAAAAGAATGATTCCGTTAGAGAAACTGAGTCGTTCACCGCGCTGGCTTAAATAGCGGGGCAGATAACCGTCACTGGCAAGAATAGACATAAGCTGTGGTAAACCATTGAAAGATGTATTGGCGGCCAGATAAAGGATTAACATTGTGGTAAATTGGATATAGTAGTAAAAAAAGCCGTGACCAAAAATTTTTTCAGCTATATAGGAAAGAGCTGTATTATTTTCTAGGGGAAGTACATGGAAATGCATGATCAAAAAAGTTATGCCAACAAGCATAAATCCCAAGAGACCAGACATCCAAAGTGCTGTTGTTGATGCGTTTTTTACAGAGGGCTCTTTAAACATTGGGATACCGTTTGATATTGCTTCAATACCAGTCATGGAGCTGCAGCCATTGGCAAAGGAGCGTAATAAAAGAAAAACTATTGTCCAGTTAAATTGATGTTCCAATGATTCAGGTGGGACTATGGGTGCTGGCTGGGTAAAAGCATTTACTGTTCCAACAATGATAAGTGTTATTATCCCAACAACAAAAGCATATGTTGGGTAAACAAAAGTATTTGATGCTTCACGAATGCCACGTAGGTTTATTATCATTAAAATAATAAACAATACAAAAATATCAATGTTAACCTCATAAGGCAGCAATGCAGGAACTGCTGCAACAATAGCAGTTGTACCAGCTGAAACACTAACGGCAACGGTCAGGGTATAATCGGCAATAAGTGCTGCGGCAGCGACTAAAGAAGGCATTTCACCCAAATTGTTTTTGGCAACAGCATATGATCCGCCGCCACCAGGATTTGCTCGGCCAATTTGAATATAAGATACAGTAACGATCCCTAATAAAAGTAAAATTACTGCAGCAATATAGCTTATATAGCCATAGGTAAACATGCCTGGTATCGCTAAAATAAGCATAATTTGCTCTGGACCATAGGCAACTGATGATAAGGCATCTGAGGAAAAAATTGCCAGTGCTTTACACTTAGATAGCTTTTCGTTGGAGATTTCCTGATTTTGCAACGGACGACCTATCAATAAGCGTTTTAAAAAAGATATCATAACAATAAAAACCTCCGTTTTTATCACTCGTTGATTCTTTTTGCTAAATTTGGACACAAAAAAAGACCATGAGGTCTTCCCTCTTATTTTAGCCGGCGAAGTTAGCTGACGGGTAGAATGATAAGAAACATTCCTTCCAAAATGGAATTAACCCCAGGAAAATGGTTCCTCCGCTTCTTGAATCAAGAATTAAGCTGTTAATTAAATTTGAATAAGATTATTATACACTTTTATTATCAAAAGTAAAGGATATTTATTGCTTGCTTTATTGATGAACGAAATATGTGTGTAATTAAAGAAAATGAATTTATTATGGATATAGAATACAGTATGATATTATAAATATATTTAAAAAAAATATATTTATAGCAAGATTTATATAGTAAATAAAACAATATTGTATTATTATAGAAGAAATCAAGTCATAGATAAACATCTATAAGAAGGGATTCTTTAAAATTATGATGCAATGTTTTATAAAACTTGAAAAAACAAATGACTTAGAAAAAAAGGATATACCCAAATTACTTTCGGCTAGTAAAATAGATTCGCAATATAGTATTTATCCTAGAGCTTTACATAAACATGAAGATGTTGTGGAAGTTTTGCTGGTAAGAAGTGGCAGTGGAGTATATATCATTGATGGAAAGCGGTATATTATTCAACAAGGTGATATGATTATCTGCAATAGTAATATATTGCATGATGAAGATGCCAAGATGAGTGAAAATTTAAATATATATGGATGTGCTCTGACTAATATTACAATAGCTGCTTGTCAGAAAAATTGTTTAATAGATTATAATATTCGTCCAATAATACACACGGATAAATATTTTCTTACACTAAAAAAGATAATGGGAACGATATATTCATTATTATCTTCAGGATTAAAAAATAATGAAAATATATGTTTGCAAATAACCGAGACATTTTTATCATTAGTCACGAAGATTATAGATAAAAATAAAATGCCGGATATATACAAAAAAACTACATGTTCTGAAAAATTGGCGTTAGACATAAAACAATATATTGACTTGCATTATAATGAGGAAATTACTCTGGCTTTATTAGGAAAAGAACTTCATGTTAGTGCTTATTATTTAGCACATGTTTTCAAAAATGAACTGGGATATTCTCCTATACAATATATTACCCGCAGAAGAATAGGTGAAGCACAAAGTCTGCTAATTGCTACACAGTATTCAATTACTTATATTGCTGATATTGTTGGATATGGCAATCCAAATCATTTTAATATTTTATTTAATAAATATGTAGGTATGTCTCCAGGAAAATACAGAAAATTGTATATCCAACTTTGAACATAGCTTATAATGATCCTTCCCCCTGTCATTTTAATAATGATGGGGTTTTTTTTAGGAAAATTATTGGTTCTAAGTTATAAATTTTATAAAATGATAATTAATTACAAGGATTATGTTGTAATAGATAGAAATAATTTAATCAAGGGGGTGATGTATATGGAACATTTAGGGCTTGACCATAAAATTGATGATAAAACGGTCAATCAATATTTAAACACATATGGTTCATTTGAACATTATGTATTTATTAATGAAAGTTTAGCAGTCCTATTGGAATCACCGATAGAAAGCGGTAATGTAAAAACATATTCTGTGGAAAATGGTAAAGCTGTAGAAGTAGGAAAAGTACATGTACATTTATGAAACAGCCCGAAATTAATTAAAGCCTTAGCAAAATTAATGCTAAGGCTTTAACTAATTTCGGGCAAATGAAAATAGTAGTAGTAAGATATTATATAATGCGGTATATCAAGCCGATTATTTTACTAATCATATTCAGCCATAAAAGAATGCTTAAAACGATAAGTGTATAGCCAATAATTTTTTGAATTAGTGGTAAATATCTATATAGCCAGCGCATTTTGGGCAGGAATTTTCGTAGAATAGTAGTGATTAAAAAAAATGGGATAGAAAAGCCCATTGAATAGATTAATAAAAATAATACACCTGTTTCCATCGTTGCAGTTCGTCCCGCATAAACAAGAATAGTTGCAAGTATAGGACTAATACAAGGGGTCCAGCCAGTGGTAAAAGCTATGCCAAGCAAAAAAGAACCCAGCGGACCGCGAAATTTATGTCCTAGAAATGGTCTGAATTCCCGTCCTAATAAGGAGGTGCTTAAAATACCAGTGAGGGCTAAACCCATAAAAAATATTATTATAGCACCAGCTTTGCGGAATTCATTTTGATAATTTAAGAAGTATTGACCAAGAAAAGATGCTGTTGCGCCCATTAGTAAAAAAATAAGAGTAAAACCGCATAAAAAACAAATACTGTTGATATAAATATTCCAGGGATTTTTCTTTTGGCCATCTACAGATTCAGCCAGCATCAAGGAATAGATGGGCAGCATTGGTAATACGCAAGGGGAAAAAAATGATAATATGCCTGCAAAAAAAATACTGATTGCCGTAATATTATCTACTGCCATTATTTAACGCCAGCTTTATGGATAAGGGATTCAAGTTCGTTGAAACTAGTGCCGCCTGTAATACGTTCAATAATCGTTCCTTCTGTATCAATTACGATAGTAGTAGGAATACCTGTTATATTAAAAATTTGTGAGATATTGCCAGTTAAATCAGTATAAGTAGGGTAGGTATAGCCATTGTCTTTGAAAAATTGATTTATTGTTTCAGGTGATTCCTGTACATCAATAGCAACAAATTTGACTTTATTACCATATTTTTTATAGAATTGCTCTAATTCAGGCATTTCCTCTTGGCAGGGTGGACACCATGTTGCCCAAAAATTAAGGACAAGAACCTTTTTCTCTTTAGCAGCATTGAGCATAACATCATTGCCATTCATATCCTTTACGGTGATTATTGGGGCAGTCATTCCAGGGGTTACGCCTTCTTTGTTTTCTTTGTGTACATGATTATTGGATACAAAGAAATAAGCGCCAATTAATATAATTACGGATAATCCTAAAATAATTTTACGTGATTTCATGTTAATGTGTATTCTCCTTGATTAGCAATATTAAGCGATTTATTTTACCATGGATAATTGTTGGATGTAAAGAAAAATAATTATCATAATAATAATAGTTATGCTATTATTATTATCTGATTGACAAATAAATTATGGTTAATATATAATTACTGAGCAATTAAAAAATTTGTTTTATTAAATCTAAAAAGAAGGGATGAAAGTACATTGAAACGCTTTTTAAAATTGGGTGGTCTTTTTCTTTTAGTTTTTTTATTAAATTTTGACTAACAGATGTTAAGGCGTAACTGGCATAATACGCATTACTTTGGGAGCAGTACCGGCAGGCGTTGCTATAATGTGAATTTTGACTATTTGTTCAGCAGCATTGTCGTTTGAAGCAGTAGGTTTAGCTATTGCAATATAGATATAGTTCATACCGTTAATAACTTGTTTGGCAACGGCAATTGGTTTATAAGTATAACCATTGTTGATGTCTTTTAGTGATTCCTTAAAAATACTGATGGATTCGGCAGAAATAGGATATTCTACCTGCCAGTTGCCGGCCATGTTGATATTATCCGCATCCCAGTAACCGCGCATCATAGGCATATTGTATGGTCCCCAGCCGCCACCGTTCATATAGGCTGAATGATGGTTATAAAAATTATTAGGGGTTTGTTCGGTAGAAGCAGCAGATACTGTTGCCGTTAGACAGGATATTCCTAGAATGGCAGCTAATGCCAGCTTACATAAAGATGTGGGGCATAGTAATTTTTTGAACCAATTCATGTTAATACCTTCTTTCGTTAATATAAAATATCCACTAAAGATATAAATTATACAGAAAAAAAGAATATCCTTTTTTATGGCAAAAGAATCTTATTAGATAATAAGACATAAAAATATCATAAATATGTCACAAATATATATAATCAATGTGGTATTCTAGATGCAGATGGTAAATATTTTGTAAATGGAGAGTACATTACATGATAAAATCAAAAAAGAAAAAAATTACAGCTTTTGTCTTAGCAGGTTTTATGGCAATTGGTTTGTTTGGAGCTACAATCGCATCAGCTAATCCACATGATGAACCAGCACCTCCACCACCGCATCATGAACAAAGACCACACCAACATTGGGTTAATGGACATAATGACCACGGTCATTGGATTGATGGACATTGGGAACGTGACCGTTAATTTTAGATAATAATGTAAATAGTGCTGCCGGATAAATGGCAGCACTATTTTGTTTTTTGTATATAGTAAATCGGTTTGTTTTTATGCAGAATATTATTATTGGATATTAAAATAGTCTATAAAATTTTTGGCTAAAAGCGACAGATAGCGATTTTTCATCCAAATTAGGGTTATTCTCGTTGAAAGTTTTTCTTCTTTGATTATTTTTACATGCAGATTATTATGCGCCGCCAGCGTTATCGCTGAATAGGGAACAATAGCAATACCGTGTCCGGCATTAGCCCATAAAATAGTAGTCCTGGCATCATCGTTTTTACAATATACCGTTGGTTTAAAACTGTACGATTCACATACTTCATATATAAGCTTATTAAACCGTCGGTAAATAATAAGTGGACGGTTTTTTAGTTCATCAACAGTGATCTCTTTTTTAGCAACATCCCAATCATAGGTAGCAGTCATTGCTGCTACCATGGGTTCCTGCTTAGCATAACTGCAATTAAACCGTTTGTTGTTGAAGGGGGTACGCACAATTCCTACTTCAATAATTCCTTTTGTTAATAAATCTATAAGAGCATAGGTGTTTCCTTCGTGAATTTCAAAATTTATATCGCTGTATTCTTTGTGAAATTTTTCAATGCCTTTATTTAAAAGGATATTACCAGATGAAGAAACGGTTCCTATGGTTAATGTACCTTTGCAGCCGCGTTTAAAATCATCTATTTCTTTTACGGTGGAATCAGATAATTCTAATATTTGCCGTGCCCTGTTAGCTAGAATTTTACCGGCATCAGTAACTTGAATTTGCCTAGGACCGCGTTCAAATAAAGTTATACCAAGTTCGTTTTCCAGTAACTTCATTTGCTGGCTTAAAGGCGGCTGCGCCATTTTTAATTTTTTCGCAGCTGCTGTAATTTGTCCTTCTTCGGTTATTGTTAAAAAGTATTTTAATTGTCTTATATCCATATATATTCTCCTATACTTTTTTCATATACATAATAGATAAATAAAATATTTTTCATATGTATATATACATGTTATAATCACACAGTACAAAATTGTTGGTTTAATTTAGTAGTGATTATAATATGGATAATTTCTTATATGAAAGGTATGATTATTTTGTTTAAGCTAGTGTTCTTTTTAAAAGACTATAAAAAAGAATGTCTGCTCGGTCCGATTTTTAAATTATTTGAAGCGATACTGGAGCTATTGCTGCCAACTATGATGGTTTATGTTATAAACAATGGTATTGCTAAGCATGATCTTTCGTATATTCTGCAGCGAGGCGGCTATATGCTTATTATGGCTGTTATGGGTTTTTCTTGTGCACTTATCTGTCAATATTTTGCAGCCCAGGCGTCACAGGGATTTGGGACAGCATTACGCAATGAGGTTTTTAAACATATTCAATCATTGTCGCACAAGGAATTGGATAAATTTGGAACCGCGTCATTAACAAATAGATTGACTAATGATATAAATCAACTGCAATTGGCGGTTGCTATGATGATTCGCCTAGTTGTACGCACCCCGTTTATTTGTATTGGGGCGATAGCGATGTCCATGATACTTGATTTTAAATTATCTTTAATATTATTAAGTGCTGCGCCAATTTTTGCCATAATATTATATTTTATCATTAAGCGTTCTTCTAAACTTTATAGGACTTATCAAAATAAGCTCGATAAAATAGGCTCGGTGTTAAGGGAGAATTTGGCAGGCATACGTGTAATCCGTGCTTTTTCCAACAGCAAAAAAGAAAAGAAACGTTTTTATACTGCTAATGACGATTTGACTAGTACATCACTAAAAATTGGACATGTGTCCGCATTGCTTAATCCGTTAACAAGCTTTGTTATGAATACCGTAATTATATTGATTCTTTGGCAGGGAAGCTTCCATATAAATAAAGGCATTCTTGGCAAAGGTGAAATAATTGCTTTTTCTAATTATATAACACAAATTTTATTGGCACTTATTGTTATTTCTAATTTAGTTATAATTTTTACCAAAGCATATGCTTCGGCTGTACGTGTTACAGAAGTTTTATCGACAGAATCCTCTTTGCCAATTTCAATGACAGAAAATATGGCAACGGCATTAAATAAAGAAACTGCTAATATTATTGAGATGAAAAATGTATCATTTCGTTATAACTCTAGCAGTGATATGGCAATAGCCAATATTAATTTAAATATAAAACCAGGTGAGACGGTGGGAATTATTGGCAGCACTGGTTCAGGTAAATCCACCTTTGTTAATTTACTGCCGCGATTTTATGACAGCACAGAAGGATCTATACTGGTGGCTGGGCTTGATATCAAAGAATGGTCAATTAAATCTTTGCGTAAAAAGTTTGGTATAGTTCCGCAAAAGGCGCTGTTATTTACAGGCACTATAGAAGAAAATTTACGCTGGGGCAATGCGGCAGCGACACAAAAAGAAATAGTAGCTGCCTGCAAAGCTGCTCAGGCAGATAATTTTATTGATGAACTGCCGGCAGGCTATAAAACTATGGTTGAGCGGGGTGGATTGAATTTTTCCGGCGGACAAAAACAGCGATTGACCATAGCACGTGCGCTTATAACTAATCCGGACATATTGATTTTAGATGATTCTACCAGTGCACTTGATTTTGCAACAGATGCTGCTGTACGAAATTCAATAAAAAAATATTATAAGGAAACCACTACCATTATAGTATCCCAGCGTGCCAGCTCGATAAAATATGCTGATAAAATTTTAGTATTTAACGACGGTGAGATGGTTGGCTATGATACACATCTTAATTTAATGGATAAGTGCCCTGTGTATAAGGAAATTTGCTTATCACAGCTTTCTTCTGAGGAGGCATATGCATGAAAGAGACTTCTGTTTTAAATCGCTGTATAAAATATTTAACAATACATTATAAATATTTAGTTATATCAATAATTTCAGCAGTAATCAGTGTAATTACAAGTTTATTAGGTCCATTATATATTGGACATAGTGTAAATGCAATGATTGGCATTAATCATGTGGATTTTTATACAGTTTTTAATATATTAAAATTATTATCGATTATTTATATTTTAAACAGCTTTTTTAATTGGACTTTGACATATTGTACGAATGAAATATCCTATAGAACAGCAAATATGCTGCGCCATCAATTATTTAGCAAGATTCATAAATTAGCAATAAAATTTTATGATCATAATTCGCATGGTGATATTGTAAGTCGATTTGTTAATGATGTTGATACAATTTCTGATGGGATGGTTCAGGGAATTGCCAATTTATTGACAGGGATTATTACCATTATTGGCGCTATTGCTTTTATGCTTTATATAAACAAGATAATGACGGTTATTGTTATAGCATCTGCTATTTGCACATATTTTATGGCACGTTTTATTACTAGAAAGACACAAAATTTATTTAAGGCGCAGGCTACATATTTAGGATTAGTAAATGGCTACGCCGAAGAAGCTATTGCCGGACAAAATATTATAAAAGCATTTACTTATGAAGATAAATCATTTGATAAATTCAATGATCTTAATCAAAAGTTATACCAAAAAGGATTTCGTGCCCAATTTTTTGGTTCGTTAACTAATCCATCAACACGGCTGGTTAATAATATAACTTATACTCTAGTAGGAATATCAGGCAGTGTACTGGTTATAACCGGACAAATAACAGTTGGTGATATTGCCAGTTTTTTAATTTATTCCAGTCTTTTTGGCAAACCATTCAATGATATTACAAGTGTTTTTACACAGCTGCAAAGCGCTGCGGCATCGGCTAAACGTATTTTCTATATTCTTGACCTAGTGGAGGAAGAAGACAATACTGCTATAGGTCAAAAACAGCATTATAATGGGCAGATAAAGTTTGAAAATGTTTATTTTTCTTATGATAAAGAAAAACCATTGATTAAATGGGAGCCGCACACTCGTGACTTTAGTCGTGAGTTAGGCGACCAAACTAGTTAGTATGTATAGAAATATGCATATAGAGATTGGCAAAAGACCAATCCAATACTGCTTGAAATGCTGGAAACTCCTAAAG
>NZ_JACHFH010000035.1 GCF_014201835.1 Pectinatus brassicae
ATTGATATTAGTTCCCGTGAGAATGTTGTTGTTTTATTAGAATTTGAATCTAAAAAACCTTTACTTTCTTTTGCTGTTTCTAATAATTATCCCGGCGCTGCTATTTTGGCCCAAAAGCTTGCTGAATTCCTCAGTTCTCATCATGAACTCTCAAGCATTATAATAGCCTTAGAATCTACATCTTTCTATGGCATTCATATTGCTAACTATCTGTCATCTTGCCAGCTTTTGATGCCTTTTAATACAGCTGTTTATTGTGTAAATCCTAAAATGATTGCCAATTACAAGAAATCTTTTATTGACCTTGGCAAAAATGATTATATTGATGCTTTTGTCATTGCTGATTTTGCTCGTGTTGGCAGAATTACTATTAAGCCATGGCGTGGCAGTCAATTTCTTGCCCTTCAACGTTTAACACGTCATCGCCTTCATTTAGCAAAAGCTCTTACTAGAGAAAAAACTTATATGCTTTCTAATATTTTCCTCAAATTCAGTGAATTTTCTATGCTTGAAGAAGAACAACAGCCCTTTTCTGATAACTTTGGTGCAACGGCAACTTCGGTGCTTACCGATTTTCTCTCTACTGAAGAGATTATTAACATGCCGATGGATTTACTTATAAGTTATGTATGTGAAAAAGGACATAACCGTTTTTCTAATCCAGAAAATACAGCTAAACTTTTACAACAAGCTGCCCGTAATTCTTATCGGCTGGATAAATGTTTATATGAACCTTTAACAATTGCCATTGCTTCTTCCTTCAATCTTATTACTACCTACACTAAAGAAATGAAAGCTGTAAATGCTGCAATTGAAAAAACTCTTAAAGGGCTTAATCCCAATGCCTACCAATCTCTTTTATCTATTCCGGGAATTGGTCCCGTTATGTCTGCAGGTATCCTTGCTGAAATTGGCTGTATTGATGCCTTTAAATCTCAAGATGCCCTTGCCAAATATGCAGGTCTTGTCTGGCGAGAAAACCAGTCTGGGCAATTTAAAGCCGATGATACAATTCTTTCTAAGGCAGGTAATGCATATTTAAGATACTACCTTATTGAAGCAGTTAGTCATATAAAAAAGCATTGCAATGAATTTGCAGTATATTACCAAAAGAAATTCGATGAAGTAAAACTTCATCAACATAAACGCGCACTCGTACTCACCGCCCGTAAATTTGTTCGGTTGATTTTTGGATTGCTGGCCAAAAATCAACTCTACTCTTCTTCCAGAGTAGACCAAATTTAATATCTTAATTAACCTCTTTTTGAAAAAATTCAAAAAGGTTTATTGAATGCGCTCTTTTTTACTGAATTGCTTACAATATTTTATTTTTATGGGCTTGACATATTACCAGATTGCTTTTATATTGAAACAGCCTTTTCCAGCAACCTGTATTAACAATACAATCGCAAATATATTTAGGTCCCTAACTTTTTTCAGTGTAACACTGCATTTTCTAAATGTCAACAACTATTTAGGTACCTAAATTATTGTTGACTTGACCTATTATTATTGCTATACTCATTATATATTTAGGTTCCTAATTATTTTTTTTACAAAGGATGAATATTATGACTACCAATGCCTATCAATTAGCTAAAACACTGCATCGTTTAAGCCGGCAATTGCGACGCCGTCAATATAATAAAAATACTGCTCCGCACCATGACCATTCTCATTTATTATTACTAATAGCTGAAACGCCCGGTATTATTCAACGTGATTTGGCCATAAAACTCGATATCCGCCCCTCCTCAATGACTGAAACACTTGTTAAACTGGAAAATTCCGGTTTAATAATACGTGAGCATGATAAAAAAGATCAGCGTGTCATGCATATATTTTTAACGGAAGCCGGTAAAAACAGTACTAAAGAATCGCATGAACAGAATCTTGCTTTAAATAACAGTTTATTTGACTGTCTTAGCACAGAAGAAATACAGCAAATGCTGACTATTGGTCAAAAATTATCTGACCATCTGGCTTCTGTGCAGGGAATATGTAATAAAGCTCACTGCCAGCATAAACATAGACATAATTGCGGTCATCACCGCTGTCAAATGACAGAATCAGCTAACAACAACAATATGGGGCAATAATTATGACACAAAATATAATCAACACTATCATTGAACAAATATCGGCAGACGGACACCGCCTCACCCGGCAAAAACGTTTAGTAATTGAGTCTATTGCTGCCCATCCGCATGAGCATATGAGCGTAGAGAATATTTATAATTATACCCAAATCCATTCAACTGATATCTCGCTGACTACGGTTTATCGTGTTGTAAAATTTCTTACTGATAATAATATTCTGCGCAAGCTGAATATCTATAATGATAATAACTATTATGAACTTATTCAGGCCGATGCCAATATGCCGCATCCGCATTTTATTTGTCAACAGTGCGGTAAAATATTTGATTTAGATCTCAATGATATACTACCGCAAATAAATAAATGTCAGCAGCACATCAGTAAAAATTATAATTTCAAAATTGAATCGTCTACTATCTTTTATTACGGTATTGGCCCTGACTGCCGCAAACCACGCTTATATAAATAATTATTTGATCGCAGTTAAATTTAATAATTTTTTAGATACGCACCAGTTATAATCACAGCTTTTATGATTGGCTCATATTATTTATCAATACTGTTTTCCCATCATTGAAATTTACTATTCATCTCTATATAATGGTAATAAATGGTTATTAATTTTTATAAAATATATTCTGAAAGTAGTGAAAATATATGAAATTATTTGAGTCTTTTGAGCTTAAAAACATGACCTTAAAAAACCGCATTGTTATGCCGCCTATGTGCATGTATAGTGCTGCTAATGACGGCAAAGCCAATGATTTTCATTTCACTCATTATACAACACGTGCTATTGGCGGCACCGGACTTATAATTATTGAAGCCACGGGGGTAACACCAATAGGGCGCATTTCTGATAATGATTTAGGCCTTTGGGAAGATTCCCAAATAGATAAGCTATCCCAAATAGTAACTTCCTGCCATAAATACGGCAGCAAAGTTGCCATCCAGCTGGCACATGCTGGACGCAAAAATGAATCACTATATGGTCAGCCGCTTGCCCCAAGCCCTCTCCCTTTTAATGAGGACTATAAAACACCTGCCGAAATGACGCTCACACAAATAAAAGATGTAGTTATGGCGTTCAAAGCATCTGCCATAAGAGCTGATAGAGCAGGTTTTGATGGCATAGAAGTCCATGCTGCTCACGGTTACCTTATTCACGAGTTTTTGTCCCCGCTTACCAATAAACGTACCGATGAATATGGCGGCAGCCTGGAAAACCGTGCACGTTTGCTGCGGGAAGTTTTGGAAAATATCCACGAAGTATGGCCTAAAGATAAACCAATATGGATAAGAGTGTCTGCCTCTGATTACGAAGAAAATGGTATTGATGCGGCTATGATTGTTGATATTATAAATCATGTCTGTCCTTTAATAGATATGGCTCATGTAAGTTCAGGGGGGCTGTTGCCAACACCGGTAAGATCTTATCCCGGTTATCAGGTAGACCTGTCGGAAACAGTCCGGGAAAAATGTAATATCCCCACAATTGCCGTTGGACTTTTAACTAATGCCGAGCTTGCTGAAGCAGTGCTGCAAACCAATCGTTGTGATTTGACTGCCTTCGGACGGGAATTATTACGCAATCCCTATTTTGCTGTTAATGCTGCTCAAAAATACGGTATTGCTGATTATCTGCCTAAAGCCTATGAAAGAGCTTATCCTCATATATAAATAATAATTTTAATTATGGATGAAAGAGGTGCAATATATGAAATTAGTATTAATTAGACATGGTGAAAGTGAATGGAACGAAAAAAATCTTTTTACCGGTTGGACTGATGTAGATTTAACAGCCAAGGGGCAAAACGAAGCCAAGCAGGCCGGTATCTGGCTGAAAGAACAAGGCTTTGACTTTGACGTCTGTTATACCTCATTTTTAAAACGAGCTATCCACACCCTTGATATTGTCCTGGCTAATATTGACCGTGTCTGGCTGCCGATAATAAAAACCTGGAAATTAAACGAACGCCATTATGGTGCACTTCAAGGATTGAACAAATCCCGTACAGCCGAAAAATACGGTGAAGAACAAGTAAAAATATGGCGCCGTTCTTTTAGTGTCTGCCCACCGCTTTTAACTGCTGACGACGACAGAAATCCAGCATTAAATCCCGCCTACAGTACCGTAGACAAAGAAGATCTGCCTTTAGGTGAAAGCCTTAAAGATACAATTGACCGCGTAGTTCCTTATTATGAAAATTACATTCTAAAAGACATGCAGGCTGGCAAAAAAGTCCTTGTTGCCGCCCACGGTAATTCTCTGCGGGCATTAGTAAAGCTGCTTGATAATTTATCGGAAAAAGAAATCATTGATGTGAATATTCCTACAGGAGTTCCTTTGGTATATGAATTTGACGATAAATGGCATGTCGTAAAAAAATATTATCTGGGCGATGACGCCGCAATAAAGGCAAAAATTGATAAGGTTGCCGCTCAGGGTAAAGCCTAAACAAAACAATAAAGCCATGCAATATAAATTTAAATATTGCATGGCTTTGTTATTTTAACTTATTTAATTTAATTCCGCTTTAGTCTGCGCTTCAATTTCAGCTTGTGTACGATAATCAGGTATTACTGATCTATTGTAGCGTATCCAGCTGCGAATAGCTTCTATCATTATAATAGCAACTAATATAAACATAATTACACTGATTATTACTAATAACCATTTATTGCCCGGTATATAGTTATGGAAAATATTTAAATAATCAGCATAGCAGGTTATGCAGGCAATGAAGATGCATGGCAGCATCGTTACCCAGGCATAGCGTCCGCGTCCTGTACGGAATATATATGATGTTCCAATCGCCAGTGTTATCGTGCCCAATAATTGGTTGGACACCCCAAACAACGGCCAAATTTCGCTTATATTGCCCTGCAGTACCAAATAGCCCCAGCATATGCTGATAGCAGCACTGCTGATAATAATCCCCGGCCACCATTCCGTATCAGAAAAAGGCTTATAAACACGACCTAAAAGTTCCTGTAGTAAATAACGACCTACACGAGAACCGGCATCGATTAATGTTAAAATAAATAATGCTTCAAACATTATACAAAAATGATACCAAAATCCCATAAATTGATCCATAAACGGAATTTTAGAAAAAACATCAGCCATCCCGACAGCCAGTGAAACTGCTCCGCCTGGTCTATGCATAAGGTTTTCCCCAACCATCTGTGACAGCATTGGCAAATCATGAACATTTATCCCCAATGCCGCAAATGCCTGCTGCGTAGAATTTATCGCAAAATAATCCGATGGATGCAGACTGGTAGCCGCAATAAGTGCCATCATTGAGATAAACGCTTCTGTAAGCATCGCCCCATAGCCAATAGGCAGCACCTGGCGTTCATTGGTAAGCATCTTCGGTGTGGTACCAGTAGAAATCAAGCTGTGAAAGCCGGATAAAGCTCCACAGGCAATAGTTATAAATACAAAAGGGATAACCGAGCCTTTTATAACTGGGCCGCCGCCCCAAAGAAACTGGGAAGTAGCCGGCATACGAATTTCAGGCGCAACAATAAGTATGCCTAATGCTAATACTGCAATCGTTCCGATTTTCATATATGTACTTAGATAATCACGTGGTGCCAGTAACAGCCATACTGGCAATACTGATGCCAAAAATCCATATACAGCTATAGCTATTTCAATCTGCTTTACATTATACGTAAAATAAGGTGCAAGCACTGCTGAATCCCTTATAGCCGGGCCAAAGCCAACTGCTAATAATATAAGACCAACACCGATAATAGTTGCTTCCTTAATTTTTCCCGGACGAATAAATCTTAAATAAATACCAATAAAAATTGCAATAGGAATTGTCGATCCAACCGTGAAAGTTCCCCAAGGACTGTTAAACAACGAATTAGCTACAACTACAGCCATACCGGCTTCTGTAATTATTAACAGCGCCAGAGTTGCCCACAAAGCACTGGTTCCAGCTAATTTACTTATTTCCGTTTTAGCTATTTCGGCAATTGATTTACCATCATGACGAATCGATGCTAAAAGTATTACCATATCGTGCACTGCTCCGGCTAATACTGAGCCGAATAAAATCCACAGCATTCCCGGCAAATAACCAAATTGTGCTGCAATTACCGGTCCTACCAATGGGCCGGCACCAGCAATAGCCGCGAAATGATGGCCAAATACAACCCATTTATTGGTTGGCACATAATCATGGCCATCCCTCATCCGTATTGATGGCGGTGTTTTAAACTCATTAAGTGTTAGTACCTTTGCTGCAATAAATGCGCCATAAAACCGATAAGCTAAAATAAGAAAACAGGCTGTAATGATGACAATATACACGCCATTCATTAAAAGGACCTCCTTTTTTTATTATTAGAATAATTTAGCACAATATAATCTAATTGTCTATAACAGACCAAATATTTTCTTTTTTTTGTATTTTAAAATTATTTATCGTAAATACATATTATAATAAATAAAAGCTATTATAATATAAATATTTATTCTTTTTAAAAAGGATTTTCTTCAGCTCTGGCAAATTATACATATATAATGCCCCTTGCAATATACACAAGGGGCAAGTTTAGTCAATTATGAATTTTAAATTTCGGCCTTAAACAAGGCGCCTGTCAATGCACTGCTGCTTGATGATGTATCATTAAACTTATCAAGCTGCGTTTTTGCCGCTGATGCTGCCGCTGCAATATTATTGGCATTTTGATTTGACGTTGGCTCAGCTACCTTTGTTTCGGAAACAGTGGTATTACCCTTTTTTACTATTAGTAAGATTGAACCATCAGGTAATGTTTCCTTGAGCGTCACCAATTTTTCTTCCTGGCCAGAGCTGGGTGTTGCGGAACTGGCTTTTGCCGAGGATGTAGCAGCACTTGTCGATGTATGTTGTGTGGTATTAGAATCAAGAAGTGCTGACAAACTGCTAATGGCGCTGATACTAGAGTCATACAAGTTTTCCTCCTTTGTAAGATAATCCTTGTAAGCTTAATACATATAGCCTAAGCTTACCCTTCCATAAGCCATCGTGCTTATAGAATACACATTACTCTTCACCTTAGAGGTGGATTGAACCTGATTATATCAACCAGATTCTCTCCGCGATCCTTGCGGTCATACTGCAACCTGTTTATGATAACCGATTGCCACTCCCTGTTATTTTAAAGATATATAGCATTATATCTTATATTGATAATATCGAAAAGAGTAAATTAAATATTAAGTTTCTCATTTATTATTAATTTTATGAAAATTATGCAAATATAATAACAAGTTATTTTTATATTAAAGGAGATGATTGTTGTGCAATGGTTTTACAATCTAAAAGTAGGAGCAAAAATCAGCTTATTGGGTTTAGGGGCAATTGCCGCATTATTAATCGTTGGTATTACCGGCTACATATCGTTAAATAATTCCTCTAATGCTTTGGAAAAAATGTATTCACAGCAATTAACCGCCGTACAGTTTGTAAATGACAGCCGCGCCCAGAGCCGTAAAATAGAAGCAGACATCTATGCTATTATCGCTGCTAAAGATCCTGCGCTAAAAATGAATTTTCTAATGATATAAAAACCCAGGCCGCTGCCTTTAATAACAATTCTGCTAATTTCGAGAAACTAGACCTTACCAGTGAACAAAGGACTCTTTATAAACAAATAATTGAGGAGTTAACTGCTTATCGCGATACCAGAAGTAGTATTATCGAGCTTGGTTTAGCCAATAAAAATGAGGAAGCCCTGACACTTTTTATCACTAAAGGCAAACCTCTTTCCGATAAATTCAACAATGATTTAACTATTCTGTCTGAGCAGGTAAAAGAATCCGCAGCTCAATTAAACGATAAAAATAAACAAACAGCTAAAAATACCAATTTATTTTTTATGGTCCTCATTGTAATATCACTTATTGTAATCATTGGTTTAAGTATTCTTATCATAAAACAAATTACCCTGCGCCTAAATAATTTTATCAGTTATTTTGAAATCTTAGCTGATAGTGATTTTTCCCATCCTATTGACGAAAAAAGCCTTAATGACAAAACTGAATTTGGCAAAGTCTCACGCACTGTTGATAAAATGAAAAATAATATTATTACATTGCTGCGTGATTTAATTCATACGATTGAGCAGCTAGCTGCTTCTTCCGAAGAATTAACAGCTACAGCTGAACACTCCGCCCAAGCCTCTGATAAAATTGCCCGTGCGGTTTCTGAAGTTTCCAGCAGCTCTGATAATCAACTGCAAGCGGCCAACAACACGAGCCAAACTGTACAGCAAATCGCCAATGCTATAAATCAGGTAGCCAGTCATGCTGAAACAGTTGCCACCTCAGCCAAAAACACTGCCTCTGCCGCCAGCAGTGGTGAATCTGCTATCAAACAGGCTGTAACTCAAATGAAGACAATTGAAACAAAAACCAATGCCACAGTAAATGTTATAAGTGATTTAGAAGAAAAATCCAAACAAATTGGACAAATTGTTGATGTTATTGCCAATATTTCCGGGCAAACCAACCTTTTGGCACTAAATGCTGCTATTGAAGCTGCTAGTGCAGGTGAAGCCGGCAAAGGTTTTGCGATAGTTGCCGAAGAAGTTAGAAAACTGGCCGAACAATCGCAAGCTGCCGCCAAGCAAATAACTGATCTCATTAATGAAGTCCAAAGTAAAACCGATAATGCCGTTATCTACATGAATGACGGCAAAAAAGAAGTCGATGCTGGTGCTAAAGTTGTTGAAGATGCTGGCAGCAGTTTCGAAATTATATTATCCATGGTAAATAATATGTCTAATCAAATCCATGAAATTTCTGCGGCTGTACAACAAATAACCAGTGGCTCTCATGCTGCTGTTATGGCTGTCGAAAAAATAGATGATGAAGCCAAAAACAACTCTGCCCAGACTCGCACCATCTCTTCTTCTGCTGAAGAACAAGCCTCTTCCAGCGAAGAAATCGCCAGTGCCAGCGAACATTTAGCTAAAATGGCCGAAGATTTAGAAGCTGCTGTCCATAAATTTAAAATCTAAGTTACCACTAAAAAGGAGCTGACACCTTACTAAAATGTGTATAGCTTCTTTTTTTGTACTGGATGTCTTAAACAATAAATAACATAATATTAACAAAATAATAATACTTTTATTATTTTAAAGAGCTAGAATAAATATGGTTCTTCTTTATAATATCAATTAAAAATTCATATTCAGCATGGAGATAGTTCTAGCTCAAGACAAAAGATTCTAGCTAAAAGATATATTTAAACATTATATTATCTGGAGGAATTTTAATGGAAGAAGAAAAAAGTGTCCTTAATCTGTTTACCGAAAAAAATCATGGTATAAGCCGTCGATTTTTTCTCAAAACCTGTGGTACTGCACTGGCTATTGCCAGCATGCCAATCAATTTAACCAAAGTATTTGCCGCAGATATCTTCACTAAACAGCCCGTACATACTACAATGACCTGGTCTTTAGATCCACATAAAACCCAGACATTGGCCTGGACCACTTCCCTGACTGCTGCCAATGGTGTACTTGAATATACAAATACTTCCGATTATAAGAAAAATGGCTGGAAAAATGCACTTACTGTATCTGCTGTCTCCGAAGATTTCAAAACCAACAGTGATTATGTTAAGCTGCACCATGCTACTGCTGAACAGTTAACTCCTGGTACCAGTTACACCTATCGCGTTGGCACTGATAATAATTGGAGTCAAATAGCATCCTTTTCGACTGAACCTGCAAAAATTTCTTCATTTAAATTTCTCGTTTTCGGTGATTCACAAAGTGGTATCCCTGCTAATCCTGAATATGGTCCTTGGAAAAAAACGATTGAAAATGCCTATGCCGCCCACTCTGACGCTGCTTTTTTTATGAATATCGGTGATTTAGTGGAAATAGGACAGGATTACAATCATTGGAAGAATTGGTATGCCGCTGCCAAAAATGTTTTGGAAAAAATACCAGCAATGGCTGTTGCTGGCAACCATGAAACCTATACCAATCATGAAGAATCCAAATCTTCCCTGCCAGTTTATTTTCTCAGCCAGATGAAGCTGCCTATGAATGGTCCCGCTGAACTCAAAGGTCATGTATATTCATTTGATTATGGCAATGTGCATTTTTGTATAATGGACAGCCAAAAACATGAAGAAGGTCCTTATATCAGTGATTTTCTGGAAAAACAGGCTGCCTGGCTTGATAAAGATCTTGCCACTAGCAATCAGCCTTGGAAATTAATCTTTTTCCACAAAACACCTTACTACAATAAGGCTACCCGTTCTAATGAAGATCTTAAGCAGGTGCTTTTGCCTGTTATTGATAAACATCATGCTGACCTGGTTATCAACGGCCATGATCATGGCTATTCCCGTACCTATCCTATTTATCAGGATAAATTTGTTGATTCCCCTGCCAATGGTACTATCTATCTTGTAACTGGGCGCAGCGGCAATAAATTCTATACCGATTTATCACAAAAAGTTTGGGACGCCTTCTTCCATGACCCGCAGGCTGAACCAAATTACGCCGTAATCACTGCCGATGGCATGAAGCTTACTATTGATGGCTATACGCAAAGCGGTCATCTTATTGACAGCTATACTATTGATAAAGCTCGTAAAACTGATTCGCCGCGGACTATTTTACCAAGTCGTTCCAATTATACCCGCCTATCAATCTGGGGAAATTTATTACAAACGCCGTTGCTTTCTACTCCACCTAAGAAAATTGACAATAACTGGTATATTCCATTAGACAGCTTTATTGATTTTATTGGCGGTGACATTGAACAACAGAACAAAACAACAAATATCACCCTAGGCAAGGACAAATTCTCTTTTACTGCCGACACTGCAACAGCATCTCACAATGGCACCAAGGTAAGTCTCGCCCAGCCCATAAAAATCAATAAAAATACTGCAATGATTTCTGCGGCTGACCTAAAAACTTGTTTTTCCTTTAATAGTCGCTTCGATAACTCTCTCAACATACTTTTTGTTGTAAAATAATACTCCTCCATAAGCAGCATACTTCGGTATCGCTGCTTAATTTTTATTGCCTAAATTACCACCCTGCTAAATTTACAGATGCAGCTGCAATTATAATAGATATTTATTTTTCGCTACAAAACTTTCCATCTGTCTTGTCTAAAAAAACATTAGCAAAAAGTGTATACTTGACAACCATATTAGCTTGCTTTTATAATAGATGGCATCAAGCATCGACGCTTATCTCCTTACGGTAAGCGCTATTTTTGTTTATATAGGAAAATAAAGCTATTTTTATCGATGCCTGAATAATTTCATCATACATTTAAAAAGAGTTTATCATGGACTTAATCAAAAATTGGCGTATTCATTTTTTTGCCTTGTTATTGGTCATTGTCGCTGAAAAAATTGGCATTCAAAAATTTGGTCTTATTGTGTTTCTACCTTTATTTTACGCCTTACTATTCGGTGGTATTATAAGTTTTCCTAAATTCAAGCTTTTATCTGACAGTAATATGGCGCGGGCTGGACAATTTATGCCCATTGCCATGCTGGTATTAATGGTAAAAATTGGTCTGGGCATCGGCCCTAATCTTCATATGCTTATGCATTCAGGACTTGCACTTATCATGCAGGAATTCGGACATTTTTTCGGCACCCTGTTATTCGGTCTGCCTGTAGCCTTACTAGTTAAAATGAAACGCGAGGCTATCGGTGCCTGCTACTCCATCGACCGCGAACCCAACGTTGCCATTATCGCGGAAAAATTTGGTATATTTTCACCGGAAGGACGCGGTGTTATGGGGATGTATATCTGCGGCACCTTATTTGGCGCTTTGTGGGTTTCTATCTTAGCTGGTATCATTGCCAAATTGGGAATCTTTCATCCTTATGCCCTGGCTATGGGTGCTGGAATCGGCAGTGCCAGCATGATGGCTGCCTCCATGGGTTCCATTATTGCCGCCCATCCTGAAGAAGCGCAAAAAATACAAGCCTATGCTGGTGCCGCCAATCTTATGACTACCGTTGTCGGTGTATATTTTGCCTTATTCATATCATTACCGGTAACAATAAAAGTCTATGAATTTATTACAGGCAATAAATCCAGTAAAACATCGGCTGCTACGGAGGTTCTAAATCATGAAAGATAATTGGTCCGATATTATATTTATAATTGTAATTACTTGTGTTTTAGTGATTGTTGCTAATTTACTGAGTTATGGCGGTAAACTTAGTGATAATCTGCTTGGTTCTGCTATTATTGGTGCAATAACCCTGCTGGGCTTATTTATTGCCCGCCTGCCTTTACTAAACAAACTGCCCGTTGTTTTTTGGGTGTCCCTAACCGCTGTTATTTTATCTATCCCTGGCGTTCCCGGTTCTGAATGGATTGTTGAACAAACCAAGCATATCAATTTTCTGCCAATAACTACACCTATTTTAGCCTATGCTGGTCTGGCATTAGGCAAAGAAATTGACGGCTTCAAAAAATTATCCTGGCGCATTATTCCTGTCTGCCTGGCCGTTGCTGCCGGCTCATTTATCTGTGCTACCTTAATGGCAGAATTAATGCTGCACGTAGAAGGAATATTCTAATTTACTACTGGAGATGCTGATAATGACTAAAGATGAACTAAAGGAATTAATTTGCAGTGCTATTGATAAACGCCAAAGCGATATTATCGACATAGCTGATTCCATTTATAAAGAACCTGAACTTGGCTATAAAGAACATAAAACCTCAGAAAAAGTAAAAAAGCTATTTGATGCACTTAATATTGAATATAGCACTGACTGGGGTATAACCGGCGTAAAAGGTCGTCTTAAAGGTAAATCAAGTAAAAAAACGGTAGCTTTACTAGCTGAGCTTGATGCACTTGTCTGCCGCAACCATCCTGACGCGGACGAAGCAACAGGTGCGATGCACTGCTGCGGCCATAATATCCAGATTGCCAATATGGCTGCAATTGCCATGGCCTTTAAAGATACCAATGCCATGCAGTACTTAGATGGTGATATTGTACCATTTGCTGTACCAGCAGAGGAATGCATTGAAATCGACTATCGTAATACTTTACGCAATAAGGGAAAAATTAAATATCTCGGCGGCAAGGAAGAAATCATTGCCCAAGGTGGTTTTGATGACATTGATATCTCCCTGCAAATGCATGTCCATCCCACGGAAAAACCTAATGGTGAAATCCAGGTAGCTGGCAGCTGCAATGGTTTTATTGCCAAAATCATCGAATATAAAGGAAAAGCCGCTCACGCCGCTTTTTCTCCTGATCAGGGCATCAATGCCTTAAATGCTGCAATGCTCGGTATCATGGGTGTAAATGCTCTGCGGGAAACCTTTAAGGAATCAGACTGCATCCGTTTTCATCCAATAATCAACAATGGCGGCGATCTTGTCAATGTCGTGCCTGATTATGTCCAAATGGAAAGCTATGTACGTGCCTCTAATGTCAAAGCCTTAAAAGAAACCAATATCCGTGTTAACCGCGCCCTAAAAGCCGGTGCTGATGCTATTGGTGCTGAATGTATCATCCATGATCTGCCCGGCTATCTTCCTTTATTCAATGACAAAACATTAAGTGAATTACTGCGCAGTAACAGCCGTCATTTCTTCGCCACAAATGATATTTTCGATGGTGTGCATTCCGCCGGCAGTACTGATATGGGTGATGTTGCCCACATTATGCCGGTACTGCATACCTGGGTTGGCTGCACGGAAGGTGCACTGCACAGTGCCCAGTACAAACTAACTGATGCTGCTACCGCTTACGGCAAAACGCCCAAGGCAATAGCTATGACCATTATTGATTTATTATATGATAATGCGGCTGAGGCTGAAAAAATCGTAAAAAATTATAAACCAGTAATGACTAAAGAAACATATCTTGAATATATGGAATCAATAAAATAATATTGAAGCAATGAATGCGCAATTTCCCTTTACTGCGGCAAAAACTCCTATTGGCACTGCCAATAGGAGTTTTTTTGTCTCTTAATACTATTTTGCTGTTATTTTTTCAGTAATAATCGCCGTAGTCATGGCATCACTGACATTAAGAGCTGTCCTGCCCATATCGATAAGCGGTTCAATAGCAATTAATAGTCCGACCAGTCCAACCGGCAGTCCCATTGTTGATAATACAACAAGTGCGGCAAATGTTGCCCCGCCGCCAACTCCGGCAATACCTAACGACCCCAATGCTGTAACAAACACTAGTTTTAATAAAAATGCTGCCGTAAATGGATCAATCCCCACTGTCGGTGCAATCATAACAGCGAGCATTGCCGGATATACCCCCGCACAGCCATTTTGTCCAATACTGATACCAAAAGATGCAGCCAGATTAGCTGTTCCCTGTGATACGCCCATCTTGTTTTCCAATGCATTTACTGTGAGCGGCAGTGTTCCTGCGCTGGTACGGGACATAAAGGCAAATGATAACACCGGAAAAGCTTCTTTAATATAGCTGATGGGATTATATTTCACCAGCGTTAATAATAATAAGTGAACAATAAACATGGCAATAATTGCTGTATATGAGGCTGCCACAAACGATACTAGTTTTAAAATACTATTTAGATCACTTGTTGCAATAAATTTAATAATCAAGGCCAAAATACTATATGGTGTAATCTTTAAAATAAATTCTACGACTTCCATAACAATATCCTGCACCGCCAATATTACTGTCTGCAAAAATTCTGCTGTCTGCGGCTTATATTGCCTGATTTTTAAAATACTAAGTCCGATAAGTACAGCGATAAAAACAACTGATAAAGTATCGGCACTGTTTTGTCCCGTAAAAGCATAAAACACATTGGTAGGAATTATTTCTATCAATTGCTGCTGTATAGGTTTAGCCGAAAAACTATCAAGCTTTGTTTCAAATTTTTGTCCAGCTGCTATTTCGGCATTGCCTGCGGACATTCCTACAGCCGATAAATTATAGCCAAGTGCCGATGCTGCGCCAATACCGGCAGCAATAACAGTAGTAAACAACAGTACCGCTATTATTGTAAGTCCCTTAGTACGAAATGTCTTCATATCTTTTATCTGTAAAATAGAGGACGTAATTGATACTAAAACCAATGGAATTACAATAAGTTTCAGCATTCTTATATAACCTGAACCAACAATATTTACCCAGCTCAGGGTATCTT
Organism: Pectinatus brassicae; assembly: GCF_014201835.1. GTDB lineage: Bacteria > Bacillota > Negativicutes > Selenomonadales > Selenomonadaceae > Pectinatus > Pectinatus brassicae. Next base: position 15,264 of record NZ_JACHFH010000035.1, read on the forward strand.
TAACTATGGGTGAGTGAATTCCATAAATCAAATGATAAACACAACCCACAACAAGACCTAGTATAAGTGCTAGTAATACTCTTTTACCAAAAGACACGCCGCGGCGCTGTAAATAAAACAACAATACAAATAATATTAAAACTGTTAACAAATTAAATAAAACCATATCTATCCTTCCAGTTCTCAATCATTATTAAATAAATAATATTTCTATTTAATATACTTTAACATAAGTTTTATCAATAATCAATAATTATTAGTATGTTGATAATATATTCCATATTGTTAACCATTTATCACGGAAGGTTGACAAATATCTATATAATTTGTATTATTATGTCAGATTAATGAAATTTATTTATAGGGAGATAATATTATGGCTTTATACAGCCTTAAAATGCGCGCAAGCAAACAAAACTGCCATATATCCGGTGCTGAAAAAATTATCACTGAGGAAAAAATATGTACTGATTCCACCTTGCTCCTCCAACGAGCATTACATCATAGCAAAGGCTCACCTGATTATATAAATCTAAAAATCGAATCAATCGACGAACATAATATAGAATATTTGCCTGCCCTGCCTGTAAAATCAATCTCTGTAGACTCTGCCACTACTGGACAAAAAAAAATTCTGGAAATATTAGAACAATTAAATATAACTAACGGCAAACAAATAATGTCCCTATTTAAACACACCTACAATATGCGAGGTGCCATGTTGTTAAATGTTGATACGCTGGAACGATTAGAGCCTGACAAACAACGCGGTATCCGTGCCACATATATGGATGCTGAGGATTCTGCCTGTCCCTGTGATAAAAACCATTTTGCTGAAGCTCTTGTATTAGCCACCAAGGTTGCCAATACGCCCCATATCATTGGAGAAATATGTGTATCTGATGATCCTGATTATATAACCGGCTATGTGGCTGCCAAAGATATTGGTTATGTCCGAATCAGCCAATTAAAATCAATGGGCTCACCAGACGGCGGCAGAATTTTTCTTTATCGCGGCATAAATAAAAATGTTCATGAATGCATTAATTACCTGGAAAAGCAACGTGTTATTGTTAAAAACATTCCGCCTCTAGAAAGTACGCCATCTCTGTTATCACAAAATAATGTGCTGACAAAAATAACAGCTGACCTACAAGAAATCCATAAAAAAAACCTTTATCGCAAAATAACAAAAATAGATACCGTTCAAGCCCCGCATATAACCTGTCATAATAAAGATATGATTTTATTGGCCTCCAACAACTATCTGGGACTTATCAACCACCCCAATATTAAAAATGCAGCAATTGCCGCCCTTAAAGAATTTGGCACAGGATCTGGTGGTTCACGCCTTACTACAGGAACAAATCCACTTCATATTTCCTTGGAAAAAAAACTGGCTCAATTTAAGCATTTTCCGGCAGCACTCCTTTTTAACACTGGTTATATGGCTAATGTTGGAGTTATCTCAGCCCTTGCTGATAAAAACACTATTATCTTCAGTGATGAATTAAACCATGCCAGTATTATTGATGGTTGTCGTCTCAGTAAAGCAAAAACCATCATCTATCAGCATAATAATATGGCTGATTTAGAAAATAAAATAAAGCTGGCTGATACTGCCAATGGAATCATTGTCAGTGATGCCGTATTTAGCATGGATGGCGATGTTGCCAATCTCCCCCAAATTTTATCTTTAGCCAAACGTTATGGCTTGTTAACAATATTTGATGAAGCTCATTCCACCGGTGTTATTGGCGCAGCTGGTCGAGGAATCGTAGAATACTATAATAGTTCCCTAAAACCTGATATCATCGTTGGTACAATGAGTAAAGCTTTAGCCAGCGAAGGCGGTTTTATCTGTGCTGATACCCTTATTATTGACTACCTGAAAAATAAGGCTCGCAGCTTTATTTTCTCTACCAGCTTATCACCTGCTGTCATTGCCAGCAGCATGGAAGCTTTAAATATATTAGAAAACAATCCATCACTTGTAAAACAGCTGCAGTCGAACACTGCTTATTTTTGTAACTGTCTGCAGCAAAATAATATTACCGCTGCATCCCCTTCTGCCATTGTCCCTATTGTTATTGGCGATGAAAAAAAATGCAGCCTAATTGCCGATAATCTTTTTGCCGACAATATTTATTTATCAGCTATTCGTTACCCCACCGTAAAAACGGGGGAAGCCCGTCTGCGTGCTGCAATCATGGCTTCACACAGCCACAACGATTTATCAATTGCGGCCAATAAAATTGCGTCTGCAATTAATTCCATAACATAAAAATACAGCTGACTCCACGTCAGCTGTATTTTTATTAATTCTTATCACTCTGGTTTAATTAAACGTTCTGGATTCATATAAAAATCAAAATCTTTTTCTGAAACATAACCTAATGATAATGCCGCTGCTTTTAATGTGATATTTTCCTTAGCGGCTTTCTTGCCAATTTCAGCTGCCTTATCATAACCAATAAGCGGCACCAGCCCTGTTACCAATATTAAGGACTGTTCCAAATGTTCTTTGATTCGCGGTAAGTTAGGTTCTATCCCCACAACACAATTATGATTAAATGATATAATACTATCACTTAATAGGCGTATACTCTGTACCATATTATAGGCAATAACCGGCATAAACACATTAAGCTGGAAATTCCCCTGACTGGCTGCCATACCAATCGTCGTATCATTCCCCATTACCTGTGCCGCAACCATTGTAAGGGCTTCAGCCTGTGTAGGATTTACTTTTGACGGCATTATTGAGCTTCCTGGCTCATTAGCCGGAATAGTTATTTCCCCAATACCACAACGTGGCCCACTGGCCAGCCAGCGAACATCATTGGCAATTTTCATAAGATCCGCCGCTAAAGCTTTAAGCAGTCCATGTACTGCTGCCAATTCCGATTTACTCGACAAGGCTTGGAATTTATTGGGAGCCGTTACAAAATTTTCTCCAGTAACTTTACTTACTTCATCAGCCACACGTACAGCAAATTCACGATGTGTATTAATCCCTGTACCAACAGCTGTCCCTCCCATTGCCATATAATGAACATATTCCATTCCCTGTTCAATAATCTCTCTGTTGCGTTTTATTATTGCGCTCCAGCCGCTTATTTCCTGCCCCAGTGTTAACGGCGTTGCATCCATAAGATGGGTACGCCCTATTTTTATTATATTATTAAAAGCTGCTGCCTTTTTATCTAAAACAACAATAAATTCATCCATTGCCGGGAACAATTGTTTTTTTAGCAAAGTTAAGGTCATTACATGCAATGCTGTTGGAAATATGTCATTAGAGCTTTGCGAATGATTTACATGATCATTCGGATGAACTTTGATAGCTTTACCTTCATTCTGCAGGATCTGCCCAGCTCTATGGGCAATTACTTCATTCATATTCATATTAAACTGCGTGCCGCTGCCAGTCTGCCATACAGCTAAGGGAAAATTATCAGCAAATTTGCCCTCATTTATTTCATCACAAGCCTGTATTATTGCCATACCACGTTCTTTATCAAGCAATGATAAATCCATATTAACCTGAGCTGCTGCTCGTTTTAAGCGAGAAAAAACCTGCACCATTTCTGCTGGTATTTTTTCTGTACCTATCTTAAAATTTTCAAAACTTCTTTGTGTTTGTGCACCCCATAATTTATCATTTGGAACTTTTATTTCTCCGATAGAATCCCTTTCCATACGATATTGCATATAAAAACCTCCTACTTATTATATTTAAATTCTATGATCATTGAGAATCGATATCATTTATTATAGGTTTTCAATATAATAATGTCAAATTCCTGCTGCATATTTTTATTTCTAAAAATTTATATATTATTTTGTGTTATAATAAAGATTATATTTTGCCATAATTTTATCATAATTAGATGCTATTATGATAATAATATTTATATTATTTTAAATAATTGCTGCCACCTGTACTTTTATTCTGCATAAGGTATCATACCATACCATTTTTAGTTATTTATTTTCTTAATTACCATTCTTGCTATAATCTATAAAATGGAGGTTTCTCGTGACACAATTTAATTCATACACTTTAATAGAAAACCTTATAAATAATTTTTATAGTAAGGGCGAAATTAATCCTATTATTGATTTATTAGCTGATAATGCTATCGGTTTTAGCTCACATTTTCCTAAGTATTTTTCAGGAAAAAAACAACTAGACATTCTATTAGAGCAGGAACTTATGACTCTTTCCCCTTACCAAATAATTAATAATGAGTTTTATAAAAGTGACAATTTTAGCAATATTTTAAAATCTAATTTTACTTTATATCACAAAAATATAAAAAAACTACATAATTATAATATTATAGTTATGTATGAAGAAACTAAAAATAAGTTTTGCATAACCGGCATTCATTTTTTTAAAATTCCGTCCTGCAGCTGTTCCTCCCTTAATAATAATTTTTTACTGGAAAGTCCTTCTTTATTATATCTTGATAAATTGACTGGTATTTATAATAAAGATAGTTTCTATGAAAAAACACAAAATCTCATTCAAACACATCCTTCCTTATCTTTTGAAATAATGTGCCTTGATATTGAACGTTTCAAAATAATAAATGAAGTTTTTGGAATTGATATTGCCGATGAATTATTGTTGTCCATTGGCAATTTTTTTAAATTTGCCAATATAGTTTGTTTTACTTATGGCCGACTTTACGCTGATAAATTTGTTTTATGTTATCCTGCACAAAATAATAACCGTCACTTTTTTATTAATTCTTTAAATACCATTGCTAATAACTTTCGAAATAACTACAAGGTTATTTTATCTTTTGGTGTATATTCCATTTGTAATAATAATTTACCAATAAGCATAATGTGTGATAAAGCTATTTTGGCATTAAAAAAAAGCAAGGGACATTATTTAGTTCCCTATGGTGAATATGATAATATTATTTACGAAAATCTTATGAATGAACAATTAATTATAAATAATATTTCCACCAGCCTTATCCACAAGGAATTTATGTTTTATCTTCAACCTAAATATGATCTGCACCGTAAAAAAATCATTGGTGCTGAAGCACTCATTCGCTGGTATCACCCACAACATGGTCATATCGCTCCTGATAAATTTATTCCTTCGCTTGAAACCAATGGTTTTATCTTGGAACTAGACAAATATATTTGGGAAGAAGTATGTAAAACATTAAAAAAATGGCTCAGTGAAAACAAACCGCTTTATCCTATCTCAATAAATGTTTCCCGCATAGACTTGTATGATGATACTCTAGTGGAATTTCTCCAAAAATTACTGGAAAAATATCAATTGCCTACCCATCTATTGGAATTAGAAATTACAGAAAGCGCTTATATAAATGATACTACCCAAATAATAGAAATAACCCAAAAATTACAAAATTGTGGTTTCGTTATCATTATGGATGATTTTGGCAGTGGATTTTCTTCTCTAAATATGCTTAAAGATATATCTGTGGATATTTTAAAGATGGATTTAAAATTTTTACAGAACAAGAACCACCCCCATCGCAGTAAAATAATCATCCGCTCAATTATACAAATGGCCGAAGCGCTTAAACTTCCTGTTATTATTGAAGGCGTAGAAACACAAGAACAAGCTGATTTTTTACGCTCCATTGGCTGTATTTGGATACAAGGATATTATTATTCCAAGCCTTTATCTATTCCAGATTATGAAAAATTATTGGATACAAATATTTAGCTTTCCTTTATAAGACGAAATTAGACTATATAAAAATCGATGGATTTTTATATAGTCTAATTTCATTTTTAATCCAAAACACCTGATAATAAATTATCTACTTTCTTTTTCAACTAATATATTCTGCAGTGTTTCAATCTGATTATTATAAGCCAAAACATAGACATAATCACCCGACTGCAGTCTTGTCTCTCCATTAGGAACGAATTCTTCTTCGCCGCGTTTTATATTAATAATCAAGCTGCCCTTAGGCCACTGAATAGATTTTATGCACTTTGAATCAGCCATGCTGCCATTACCGACGACTCGTTCCAAAACCAAACGTTTATAACTCAATGCATCGGCTATTTTATTTTGCTTGCGCAAAGAACGTCCTAACAAAGCATCATATACCGCTTGTCCGTTTAGCATATCCATTACTATATATGCGGTCATTGATACAACAATAAGTGCCAGCATGTGTTGGAAAGAGCCCGTCATTTCCATAATAAGAATACTGCCTGTTATCGGTGCCTTTACTACTGCGGCAAAATAAGCCGCCATAGCAAATACAACAAAATTAGCAGCATAGGTAGAATCAATAATGCCCAAAGCCATTGCAGCATGACTGAAAATACTGCCGCCAACAGCTCCCAATACCAGCATTGGCAGGAAAATACCACCAGGAACACCTGAACCAAAAGATAGTGTAGTAAAAATAAATTTTCCCAGATACAGTACTATTAAAAATAAAATGCCAAAATGTTCTTTTACCAATATATCTACTAAATGGTTACCGCCGCCTAAAACCTGCGGCAGAACAAATCCCAATACCACTGCCAACAATAACGGCAATGCCGGTTTCCACATTTTTTTCAACACTTTTTGGCTGTCATACCAATTCATCATAGCAAATAATAATGCATTAAAACCATAACCTAAAAAGCCGATAAAAACCCCCAATAGCATCAGCAAACCATACATTTTTACCGGCAATACATATAAATGACCAATATTAAAAACCGTGTCACCGCCAAGGAAAATATCAGTTACAGCAGTTGCCGTGACTGAAGCTGCTGCTGTTCCTACTAATACCAGCGGCGAAAAATTTCTATATAATTCCTCAAAACCAAATATAATACCAGCTAATGGCGCGTTAAAAGCTGCTGCCAGTCCTGCACAAGCTCCACTGGTCAATAAAAACCGCTCTTCTACACGCGAACGACGGCGGCCACGACTGACCCCTTGGGCTAAAGCAGCTCCGAGCTGCACACTGGGGCCTTCTCGGCCTAAGGAAAGCCCCGAACCAATAGCTATAACTCCACCAAAAAATTTAGCTAATAGGACACTAAGCCAATCCATATGCATTTTTCCCAATAAAATTCCTTTTATTTGCGGAATCCCACTGCCTGATGACAGTGGTTCTTTTTTTACAATACGATATAAAATATAGGAAAATACCAGCATCAGACCGCAATATACAATAACCATCGGCCAATTTTCCCAAGTAAAATGTTTATATAATACCGGTCGCAATTCATCGGAACCTTCTAATATCCACCTATAAGCAGCTACTACTATTCCTGTAACAATTCCAATTAAAATACCTTCCAAACAAAGCCGTAAACGAAAATGACGTGGATCCTCCAAGTCACTTACAGCCTTCATCAGCCTACTTTTGCTCATAATATACACTCCTAAAGGAGGCAACCACCTCTTTAATTTTATTTTAGGGAATATTATTATTTTACCATAAAACAATATATTTTTTTAACTGCAATTCCAGTAAACAGTAACTTTCCTTAATTTTATTATAAAAACATACATTAATTTTGTTTGACAACTGACATCGTCAGTTTTATTATGTATAGTGTAAGCTAAATTATTTAAAAGGAAGTATTTTATGCGCTGTAATCTAAACTCTGATATTATTGTAAAAATGGCTGCTGATATTGCCGATAAGGAAGGATTATCTAATCTTACCTTAACCAATATCGCTAAATCCCTCAATATTAAAAAACAATCACTATATAATCACATCCGTAATATTGCTCATCTAAAATGCCTGTTAATCATCTATGCCAATATGCACCTGCGTGAACATCTTGCTGAAACAGCTATCGGTAAAAGCAAAGATATTGCTGTTATCGATGTTGCCAATGCTTATCGTCAATTTGCCCATAATTTTCCTGGTCAATATCAGGCTATTATTTCTTTATCCTGGGAATATCGCGATAATGATGAATTCCAGCAGGCTACTAAATCTTTAATGGATGTACTTTTTAAAGTTTTAGCCCCGTATGATTTACACGATGAAGCTCTGATTCATGCCGTACGCGGCTTTCGCAGCATTATGCACGGTTTTGTTTCGCTAGAGTCTGCTAATTGGTTTCATAAACCGCTAGCTAAGCAAGAGAGTTATTTATTGTTAATACAAACATTTATTAACGGTCTTGCTAATGCCAAAAAATCCAATGAAGGTGGTAATTAATTTGGAAATTTGGAAACGAAATTTATTTATCTGCTGGCTGGGCTCATTTGCTACCAGCTGTGCCTTAAGCCAAATTGCCCCCATTCTGCCGATTTTTGTACAAAAATTAGGTATCCACAATTTATCAGATATTGAAATTTGGTCAGGTCTGGCTTTTGGCAGTACCACTTTAATCATGGCCATTGTTTCTCCTTTTTGGGGAAAATTAGCCGATAAGTACGGGCGGAAACCTATGCTGTTGCGTGCCAGTTTTGGTATGTCCATTGTTGTAAGCAGTATCAGCATTGTTAGTTCTGTATATCAATTAGTGGGCTTGCGTATATTGATGGGTACTATCTCCGGCTTTAATTCCGGCGCCATAACCCTTATAGCTACACAAACACCTAAAGACAAAGCCGGCTGGGCTCTAGGTACTTTATCAACAGGTGCTATTAGCGGCATGCTGCTGGGACCGTTAATTGGCGGCTATATGGTAGAGATAATCGGTATCCGCAGTATTTTTATTGTTATGGGTGCACTATTGCTTGTTGCTTTTTCACTGACCCTTTGTTTTGTCAAAGAAGATTTTCAGCCAACCGCACAGGCCTTACTGCCCTTTAAACAAATTTGGCAGGGATTAACCGATAAAAAGTTAATTTGTGCTATGTTTATAACAACTTTTATTTTACAATTTGCTCTGTTTTCCATTGAACCTGTTATTACAATATACATTGGAACATTATCACCAGGCACTAATCATTTAGCCTTTATTTCCGGATTAGTATTTGCATCTTCCGGTCTATCAAGTATATCGGCTGCACCATGGCTTGGTAAATTATCCGACTCCATAGGTGCCCATAAAGTAATATTTATGGCTCTTATATTTGCCGCTATTTCATTTATTCCCCAAGCTTTTGTCCAAAACGAATGGCAGCTTATGGGACTGCGTTTTTTAGTAGGCATTGCTACTGGTGCCTTACTGCCATCAATAAACACTATATTAAAGCAAACCATTCCTGATGATATTGCCGGCCGTATTTTCAGCTATAACCAAACAGCTCAATTTCTGGGAATGTTTTGCGGTGCGGTATGCGGTGGACAAATAGCTGCATATTTGGGTATACGAGCATTATTTTTATCAACAAGTCTCTTATTATTTATAAATGTGATTGGCGTTCGTGAATTTATTTATAAAAAAGCTGATGATAAATTTAAACATATTGTATCTCATTCACTATAAAATATATTTAGCAAATAAATTTTTTGCCCTATAACACCTAAGCCCCTACCGCAAATATTATCTTTATCTGCAGTAAGGGCTTAATTTCAATATTTTATTTATATCTTAAATTTATTTATTGCCTTTTGTAAGTTCTCTGCCATTTCCGCCAGAATCTTACTGGAATCAGCAATTTCATTCATCGATGCGGTCTGTTCTTCAGTAGATGCTGCAACTGTTTCTGCTTCCGATGATACGCTCTTGCTCATCGAATCAATTTTAGTTACCGATCCGGCTATTTCTTGCGTTTCCTGCGATAAATTAACTACAATATTTTCCATATCCATAGAATTTTTCGCTATTTGGGTTACCATTTCCACAATATTGCTAAATGTTTTGCCCGCACCATCAACGGCTTCTACGCCGGTTTCTACATGTCCAACGCCTTGCTGCATTACATCAACTGCTTTTTGCGCTGCTGTTTGTATTGTACCGATTAATTCCGCTATTTCACCCGCTGCCTGCTGCGATTGCTCAGCTAATTTTCTTACCTCTTCAGCCACTACAGCAAAACCTTTTCCCTGTTCGCCAGCTCTTGCCGCTTCTATTGCAGCATTAAGTGCCAATAGATTAGTCTGTCCAGCAATATTAGCTATAGTATCTATTATGCCGCCAATTTTCTTTGATTGCTCGCCCAAGCCGCTGATAACTGTCGCTGATTCTCCTACAGAATGCTTCATTTCCTGCATTTTATCCAGTGCTAAAGAAACTTCTTTATCTCCTTTAGATGCTTTTTCATTAGTCAAGCGTATTTTTTCTGATGATTCCTCAATGCTGCTAATAAAATTTTTCATATTGTTTGATAAATTATTGGTATACTTGCCTGCATTCTCTACTGCATGAAACTGTTCACCGCATAAGTCGGCTACATTTACCATCGCCTCTGCTATATGATTACTAGCCTCTGCTGATTGCTTAGCATTAGAGGTAAGCGCTTCTGAGGAATTAGTTAAATATTTAGCTGACTCCATAATTTTTTGCAGCAATTCCTTTATATTATCATTCATTTTTTGTAAAGCCAGCCCCATAGAACCGATTTCATCTTTTCGTTCTAATATTTCTTTTTCAATCGGTTCAGAAAAATTTCCCGTTGCCAATATATTCATTTTTTTCGTTACGTTTTCAATTGGATCAGCTATTTTTTTGCCAATGTAAATAGCAACAGCAACAAGCAGTATCTGTAAAAGCACCATATAAAATATAATTCGAATAATATTATTTCTCAATATTATTTGCTCATTTTTCTCTTTTTCCATTACCTTGGCATCAATATAATCGACCCATCTCCCAGTACCAAGCACCCATTTATATGGCTCAAAGGCGATTGAATAATTTCGTTTTGGCAATGGTGTCGTTTCATTCGGCTTAGCAAACATTAAATCAGTATAGCCCCCGCCCTGTTGACGGCCATTTTTTATTATTTCCTGTATGTAATATTTACCTTTGGGATCAACGGCATTTATACGAGATTTTCCCTCGATATCGCGTCCCAGCAAAGCTACATTTATTCCATCATATGTATCAATCCAAAAATATCCCTTATTATTATCATAGCGTAAATTTCTTATAAGTGCTGCTGCTTGAGCCTTCGCTTCTTGCTCCGTCAACACTCCTGCCTGTTGTTTATCATATACCGTTTTTATTAAACTAAGAGCCATTTCCGCTTCCATCTTTAATTCATGATCAACACTTTGCTCAAAAGCACTGCGGTAATCTTTAATCTGCTGTCGGCTATTATTTACCATATTATAAATAAAAAATCCGCTAACACAGAAGATTGTGATTATTTAGACTAAGATAATAGTAATAATCATTCTCATTTTAATTGAATATAGCCTATCCATATAAAACACCCCATCTCTTAAATTGATACATATATATATTTCTTCATTACATCATTTTTACCTCTATTAATTTAGTCAATACTATCTCCAATAGAAAAGTCGTTGCTGATATTCAAATAATATCAGCAACGACTCAACGCCCTTTTAACCTAATAATTTTTCAATAGCATCTGACATTTGCGATGGTGTCGTTGTTGGTTCATAGCGTCCAACGACCTGACCTTCTCTATCAATTAAAAACTTAGTAAAATTCCATTTAATGGAATCCCCCAGCATAAATTCTGGAAAATTAGTATTTATGGCATTTTGCAGTACTTCAGCTTTAGGATGTTCATTATCAAAGCCTTCAAAGCCCTTTTCTTCTACAAGATATTTAAATAGTGGCTGTGCTGTCTCACCTCTAACATCATTTTTAGCAAATAAAGGAAAAGTTACGCCATAATTTATTTTACAAAACTCTGCGATTTCTCCAGCATCACCCGGTTCCTGTTCAGCAAATTGATTGCTGGGGAACGCCAGTATTTCGAGCCCCTTATCCTTATATTTTTTATATAATGCTTCTAATTCTTCATATTGGGGAGTAAAGCCGCATTTGCTGGCTGTATTGACGATAATCAGCACTTTCCCCTTATATTCAGCCAATGATTTTTCTTCACCATGATTTGTTACTACTGTAAAATCATAAATAGACATTTTGAGTCCTCCCTTTTGTTAAATTATTTATTTAAATATTTTTACTCGTTCATTTATTGCCATCTTTTCAATTGGTTCTGGTGCTTTTAACGGTTGTCCAAATGGCATTTGTGCAATAAGTTTCCAACTGGCAGGTACCGCAAATAAAGCTTTTATTTTTTCATCAATAAGTGGATTATAATGCTGTAAATTTGCACCTAATCCCATATTAGTAAGTGCTGTCCAAATAGCAAACTGCAGCATTCCATTGGACTGTTGTGCCCAGATTGGAAAATTATCTGCATAAAGAGCATAATCTTCCTGCATCTTTTTTACCGTTGCTGTTTCCTGAACCTCCCACGACTAAAGTCGCGGGGTTCCTGCTTCACAGATAGTTGCGCAAAATTCACGTCTTATATTATCTCCACAGGCTATCCCCGTAG
>NZ_JACHFH010000036.1 GCF_014201835.1 Pectinatus brassicae
TTTATAAGCATTAATAAATTTACTAAGTTCGCTTTTGGGTTGTGCTGTAAACATGATATGAACATGATCTTTATCATGATTCCATTCATCTATGGTAATTCCATATTTTGGACTAATGTAGTCAAATATTCTTCTAAGTCTCTCAGAAATATCATCATTAATTACCTTGCGACGATATTTCACAACCAAAACGAGGTGATAATACATCAAGAAAACTGAATGTGCATTATGCTGTAATTCTCTCATTATAAAGATACTCCAATCATTTCGACTGATAATATTATAGCATGAGAAAATTATACTTACAATATTAAAACCGTGGCGATTCATCCCACCACTTTAGAAGTGGGGGAATTCTCGCCACAATATGTTAAATTTTTTATTATATATATATTGCAATAAATATTTTTTTGACTATAATATCTATTAGAAAATAAAATTTAATACTATGAAGTGAGGATGTTATGAACGAACTACTGGAATTATTCATTTATTCCGCTGATGATACTAAGTCAAACAAAAATAGTATCACTTACCTATCCCAATCCTTAAATGATATTAGCTATATTGGGAGGGAATTTTAATGTCCTCAATCGTAATGCACAATTCAGTGCATTCATATACGAGTAATTGGCATCAAAATGCAGCACGAGCTGCTTTTTTTATCGGTGGCTTCGGAGCAGCCGCTTGGGCTCCACTAGTTCCATTACTCAAGAATCGTCTAATGATTAATGAAAATATCATGGGATTACTATTATTATGCATTGGTATGGGATCTCTTATCACAATGCCAATTTCTGGCATTATCGCAGCCAAATTTGGTTGCCGCAAAGTAATTGTAACAGCTTCGCTTTTATACGCTTTTTTACTAATACTCTTAAGCGAAGTAACTACGTTGCCTGCTACAGTGGTAATCTTAATATTATTTGGTGCTGCTATGGGCATGATTGATGTAACTGCCAACATTCAAGCTTTAAGCATTGAAAGAGCTATTGGACATAGATTGATGTCAAGTATGCACGGTTTTTGGAGTGTCGGTGGATTTTTAGGCGCCAGTATTTTTGGTCTATGGATTGATATTGGGCTTTCCCCATTTCAAGCCACTCTTTGTGCCGCAATAATCATGATAATTACGTTAATCCCTTTTATTCGCTATTTATTAAATAATGGCGGTGATTCATCTTCCCGGGCTCATTTCGCCTTTCCGCGAGGAATTGTAGCACTTATTGCTGTTATAATCTGCATCTCATTTTTGGTTGAAGGTTCCATTATGGATTGGGGTGGTATTTATTTAACAACTATCCACGGGCTTGATATATCACTAGCTGGAACAGGTTTTGCGCTTTATTCTGGTGCTATGCTGATAATGCGTTTAACTGGTGATTGGCTTTTAAGAAAACTTTCTACTACACTTATCATTTTTGGTGGTATGCTTTTAACTATTGTTGGTTTTCTGCTTATTATTGCTTCCTCTTGGCAAATTTTGCTATATTTGGGCTTTTTCTTAATTGGCGGTGGTTTTGCTAATGTTGTGCCTGTATTTTATTCACTACTGGCAAAACAAAAAGCCATGCCTTTGACTACAGCAATCTCAGCCGTAAGTACATTCGGTTATCTTGGTATACTTATGGGACCTGCAGTAATTGGTTTCATTGCTCATCTCACCAGTCTTATAAGTGCATTTACAATGCTTGTCGTATTATTAATTATAGAAATATTTATAGCAAATTACGTTTATAAAAAAATGGCATAAATAAATCCCTCTTACACCGATTTTTAATATCGATAGCAAGAGGGATTATTTTTATTTCGTTTCAGCAGGCTGTAAACCATATTTGTTATCATCTTGAGAGGGCTGCACAAGGTAATATAATAAAACTATGCTGCCAATGAGCGGAATACAGCTTATAAGCTGCCACCAGCCGCTTTTGCCCATGTCATGTAAGCGCCGAACATTAAGGGCAAAGCCTACAACAGTAATTATCAATGCGATTATCACAAGAAGAACCGTTACTATTATTACTAATGTCATCATTTCCAGTTCTGCTAATGCAGCACAGGCTATTATGTAAATAAATTCCAATGCCATGCCAATAATATACAAAATTAATATCCCCAGCCAATATTCACTGCGTGATGAACGCCCGGAAAATTTAAATAATTTTGTTTTCAATCTGTGCCATGCATCAACTAAATTTAGTGGTTTTACTTTTTCTTCCATTTTATCTCCATTGTATTCTTATATTAAAAGCATCTCTAATAATACAATAAACTAATAATTACTTCAAGTAATAAAACAATTTGACAAATTTTATCATCTATACTATAATTTAGTTGATAATAAATATCATTTAAGCTTAAAAACTTTTCCTATAATAATATCCCAAATAAAAAAACTTCTCATTATCGAGAAGTTTTTTTATTATATTCGCAAAATATTATTTGACAAATGAAATTTTCCATGTTAATATGTATTTAATGATAATGATTATCATTCCTCTTTTAACTCTCCAATAATATGTATTGTATGATTCACTACCAGCCGCTAATCACTATGATTAGCGGTTTTCTCTATGAAAAAAACAGCTATTGCTTTTCACAATAACTGTTAATATTACTTATACCTCTTAAACTGTTAATTCTTTTTTATGACCTGTCATGTCCATGCAATAAGCTTTAGCATTATCTAATGCAAAAATTTCAAATTTACCGTCATCAACAGAATACATATTACTAAGCATTGGCATTATATCAAGTGCTTTTTGCTGTGATTCTTTATTAGTGCAGGAAATAAACTTACCAGATAAACGCAATGTATTATACTTATCATCAATACAAGTAATTTCTACTTTAGGATTTTTTTCCATTTGTTTATACATATCTTTTTGATTAGATGTACAAAAGGCTAATTTGCCTTTATATTCCATTACAAATCCTAATGGACGGACATGAGCCTGATTATCATCGCCAACTGTAGCCAAATAAAACACTTTATTGTCCTGCAAAAATTTCAACACTTCACTCATATTTACCGACTCCCTTTTAATCAATATTGTACAATATAATTTTAATACTTTCTAAAATTTATACAAGTACGCAGTTTTTACTGACAAAGTATTGTACACCATACCATTAATTATATCTTACTTTTCTGCCTGACAGTTTTCACATAATGATAAGTTATCTGCTTCTTGATGCATATTCTCTATTCCCCATTCAGCAAGACTTTCTAGTGGTTTTAATAGACTTTTTCCTTTTTCTGTTAGTGTATATTCCACATGCGGTGGCACCTCATTAAATTGTTTACGGCCAACCATGCCTGACGCTTCCATTTCTTTTAATGATTGCGTAAGCATCATATTAGTTATCTCTGGCAGACGTTTTTTTATATAATTAAAACGATAGGGCTCGCCGCTGGACAAAATACAAATAATCGGCAATTTCCATTTACCACCGACAATACCAAGCGTATATTTTATTGGACAGAGCAACTTTTCATCAGTTTCATTAATTTTATTCATAATAGCCTCACATTAATTCTCTATATTATCGTCATCCTAGCACAATGTACCAGCTAAAGTCAATTTTAACTATTATTTTATATAGGCAGGATGATTATTACATTGCGCGAATATAATAATCATTAATTGAAAATATTTTATATTTATTACGGGAGCAAACAATGATTAATAATAAAAATATACAGGAAATTTACCTTGCCGGCGGTTGTTTCTGGGGAATACAGGCTTTTGTCGATAGACTTCCCGGTGTAGTAAATACAAGCGTTGGTTATGCCAATGGAAAATTAGAAAATCCTAGCTATGATGAGGTTTGTACTGATTTAACCGGTCATGCTGAAACAGTAATGGTAATGTATGATACTAATATTATTTCTCTTAATACTATATTAACATGTTTTTTTGCTGCTATTAATCCTACTACTCTTAATTATCAAGGTCCCGACCATGGCACCCAATACCGTAGCGGTATTTTTTATAAAAATCCTGCCGATAAAAAAATTATTGATACAATTATAACTCAGCAGCAAAAAAAACATGCTGTGCCAATAGTTACTGAAATACTGCCACTTAACTGTTATTATACGGCTGAAGAATACCATCAAAAATATTTAGAAAAAAATCCGCAGGGTTATTGTCATATTGATCTTGCTATATTAGACAAACTTTCCACAGGTAAATTTCAATCAGCAGACAATAGTTATCATAAACCATCCTCAAATGAAATAAAAAACAAGCTCACTAAAGATCAGTATTATGTAACACAATCCTGCGGTACCGAGCCCCCCTTTCATAATGAATATTGGGACAATAAACAAAAGGGAATTTATGTTGACATTGTCACTGGCGAACCACTTTTTGCTTCAACCAATAAATTTGATTCTGGCAGCGGCTGGCCAAGCTTTACAAAACCGATAAATACAGATGCCATAACTACAGCAGTTGATAACAGTCTTAGTATGGAACGTGTTGAAGTAAAAAGCCGCTATGGTCAAAGCCATCTTGGACATGTCTTTCCTGATGGTCCTAAAGAGTACGGTGGTATGCGTTATTGCATAAACAGTGCATCTCTAAAATTTATTCCCTTAGATGAAATGGCTGCATCCGGCTACTCTCAATATATTAATATAATAAAATAATTTACCTTCTACTAAAACTTTGGATTATTTTGTGCACAAAATACAAAAAAATACAAAAAAATTAGTCTTAAAAAGTGTTGCATTAAAGTTCATTTTAAATTATTATATACGTATGTTAAGCGTCACTGACATTAACTAAAAACTTAATTTATAACAACTGCAACGGTGCATGTAATTTTTACATGTGCCGTTTTTTATTTATTTTTAACTATGTATTCTTTATACAAAACAGGAGGATAACAATGAGATCTGAACATGATTTTTTAGGTGAAATGACAGTTCCTGATAATGTGCTTTATGGTGTACAAACAATGCGTGCTGTAGACAATTTTCAAATTACTGAGCAAAAACTCGATACTGATTTTATCACCTCAATGGCTAAAGTAAAAAAAGCTGCCGCTTTAGCTAATATGTCTACCGGCCGACTTGATAAAAAAATTGGTACAGCTATTACACAGGCTGCCGATGAAATCATCGCTGGCAAACACTTAGCAGAATTTCCCGTAGACCCAATTCAAGGCGGGGCTGGAACTTCGATTAATATGAATATGAATGAAGTACTTGCTAACAGAGCGCTAGAACTTATTGGTGAACCAAAAGGTGCCTATGATATTATTTCTCCTAATAACCATGTCAATATGGCTCAATCAACAAATGATGTATTTCCTACTAGTATAAAAATATGTATTCGTTTAAAGACAAGACGTCTTATGACTGCCCTGGGACAAATGGCCTCAGAACTTGATCACAAAGCAATAGAATTCAAAGATGTATTAAAAATGGGACGCACTCATTTACAGGATGCTGTTCCTATAACTTTAGGACAGGAAATGGGAGCTTATGCCAGTGCGGTACGCCGCGGTATTAAAAGAATTGAACTTGCTGCTGAAAACACCGCCGCTGTAAATATGGGTGCCACCGCGGTTGGTACTGGATTAAATGCACAGCCGCTGTATATAAGCAAAGTCGTAAAATACCTAAGTGAAATTACCGGTGAAAAATATTTTACAGCTGATAATCTGATAGATGCGACCAACAATGTTGATGTGCTTGCTGATGTATCTGGTGCCATGAAAGTAACCGCTTTAGTATTAATAAAAATTGCCAACGATTTTCGCCTGATGGCATCAGGCCCTCGCTGCGGTTTTAATGAAATACAGCTGCCGGCACGCCAGCCAGGTTCCTCGGCAATGCCTGGTAAAGTAAATCCAGTCATTGCCGAGGTTCTTGACCAAACCTGCTACCAAATAATCGGTAATGATTTGGCAGTAAGCCTTGCTGCTGAAAACGGCCAGTTTGAGCTTAATGTCATGGAACCGGTAATGGCCTTTAATATCTTAAATTCCATGCGCTATATGACTAATGCAGTTAATACCTTCTATGAAAAATTATTGCTGCATGTAAAAGCTAATAAAGTTCAATGTGAAGACTGGCTTGATAAAAGCGTGGGGATTGTTACTGCTCTCTTGCCACATATTGGTTATGAAAACTCTTCTCAACTGGCTAAAGAAGCCTATCAAAGTAACCGCCCGGTAAAGGAATTATTAAAAGAAAAAGGCTGGCTCACAGATGAACGTATCCAGCAAATCCTTACACCGGAAAAAATGACTCATCCTGGTATTACCGGCTGATAAAGTTAGTTAATGTTTTTTCATATATAAATAGAGCAGTAAATAAACTTCTAGCTAGTTTATTTACTGCTCTATTTTTTTCTTATCTTTTTATACGCCTTATGCTAAAATTAAACTATATTTTTATAATACAAAGGAGCATTAAATTGCCTGATAATAAAACATCTCACTCTATAAAAAAATTTACTCAAGTCGGTATCCTGGTGCATTCAGAAGAAACCCTGCAGCATCTGCCTAATAAAGATGCTATCCTAGTTCTAAGTTTTGGTACTGCCCAAAAAGAAGCTCGTGAAAACTCAATTGAAAATATTGTTAACATGATACAAAAAGCTCAGCCAAATACTAAAGTAGCATTAGCCTTTACTTCAAATATGATAATAAAAAAATTAAAAAAAGACGGCATCAACTATGATACTCCCCCAGAAGCTATGGAAAAGCTGCTGGCTGCTGGCTATACCCGCATTGCCCTTATCAGCCTTGATATCATTCCTGGCATTGAATACTGCTATAAACAGGATATTTTCCAGCATTATAAACATCGCTGCAAAAAAATAACTTTGGGAACACCACTTTTATATTGGATGGGACAACAGGATAAGCCTGACGATATTAAAAATGTTTTAGAACACTTTTTCACTAAGCATCCGATAATTACTAATAATAACTTTGATGCCATACTGCTATTTACCCATGGAACATTACATCCAGCCAATGCCTATTACTCGGTAATGCAGCAGCGTCTTAAAACAATGGGTAAAAACAATATATTTTTATATACGGGTGAGGGACATCCTGAGCTTACTGATATAATACCACTATTGCAAAAAAATAATTATAAAAATATTTTATTGCTGCCATTTCTCATTGTTGCCGGACTCCACGTATATGAAGATATGACCGGCTCAGCTGATTCTCATAAAGCAAAACTAGAACAAGCTGGTTTTAATGTTACTGCCTATATGCATGGACTGGGCGAAAATAAGACAATCTGCAATTATTTTGTTGGGCATGCTTTGGCTGCTTATAAGCTACTATTAAAAGACTAATTGCAAAAGTTGACAAAAAACTTCTGCTTTGTTACTGTTAAACAATAAATTAAACAGTATCTATTTAAGGAGATTTTGATGGAACAACAAATGATGCATGCTATTTTGGCTGAGCCCGGCAAAGACCCTGAAATCATACTTTTGCCAACAGAAGGACTTCAACATGAAGAGGGGATCCGTGATGTGCTTGGAGGCAATTACGGTGCAGTTGAATTCTTTAAAATACAAGATGGCATTTCCCTATTTATCTTAATAAATGATTTAAGCATTGTCCTTGGGCATAAACCTAACCGCCGTTTTCCTGCCCCCGACGAAAAACAGATAATCTTCGGCAAAGCTATATTTATTGCTGCCTATAATGGAGAAATCGAAGATAAAGAAGGCACTATCGATATGCCGGAAAATATCTGCAATATGTTTATTGAACAAATAAAACTTAATTTCCCGATGTGCAAAGGTACAGAAAAACCACGTAAATCACAAACTATATATTATGATAATAAAGACCAGGAAAATGAGCGGGCTTATATTTGGAAGGAAATAAAAAAACCTGAGCAATTAGGTGAATCCATGAGCGCTGGCCGCGTTACCTTTTATGGTCAGGACAGTCAGCAGATAATGGAAATAAATGAACGGTTCTTTAAAAAAGTCATACTAAAAAAACAACCAAAAACTAATTAATATTGAAGAATAAAAAACGCCAGCAATGCCGGCGTTTTTTATTCTTTTACAACATATGCACTATGTAAAAGAAAATCAATATATAAGCAAATCTTCTATGGTATTTGCGCATCCATTTGTATTTATTTATATTCATCCCTAAAATCAGCATTATTAATAATGATATTCCAGCCATTATTCCTGCTATTATTGAAAAATTATAATGTTTTATCCCACCCGTTATCATAAAACCAGCATGTAATAAAACTACATAAAACATACTAATGCCTAAAACCGGATGCAACAAACCACTATATAATATTAATTTTTTAGGAAATATTTCATTGTTCATTGGTATTTTTATATTTTTTTTCTTGATGTATATATATAGTTCTCGGGCTACATAGTATATTAAACATCCTACCCCTAAAATTACCGCTATATTACCTATAAATTTCCCAATCTGCCGATAATGTAGTGATATTTCTGTTATTTTTATAGCTTCAAATATAATAATTGCTATAACAATTTCTATACTGTTAAGCAGCAAATAATGGTTTCGCAGCCTAAGCAAATTATTATATAATAATTTTTCCATACAATCACATCCTTATTATTAAATTGTAAACAATATCATTCTGTTTATAATTTCTCATTGCTATGTGATTATCCTGCTGATAGTTTAACAATAAATCCTATTTTTTATTTACAAATGACAAAAAATATTTTATCCACAAAGCCTGCCGATATTTTTCACAAACTTCTTTATCAGCCAGTGACTCCTGCATTATTTCCTCAATCTTTTTTATGCGGTAAATCAAGGAATTTCTATGTATATATAATTGTTTAGCTGTTTTTACCAAATTCCCATTTTCTTCCAGATAAATTTGTAAAGTCTTTAATAAATCACTATGATTTTCTTCATCATAAGTTAATAGTGGCAAAAATGTTTTTTCACAAAATTCTTCCATGATACTTCTATCATTAACTTCATATAAAATTTGATAAAATCCCAAATCATCATAAAGTACAATATTTTTATTTTGGTTAATGGCAAATGCATTAGCCCGCATTGCTTCCAACTGACTACACTGCATTTTTGTTAAAACAGAATGTGCCCTTCCAACGCTGATAAAAACATGCGGATTATCTAAATTATACTTAATATATTCGTATATTTTATGCAGCATCTCGTTTAGCTGAGTATATTCTTTTGCCGGCAATAACAAGATAAGCCTATTGCCATTTATAAGTCCTGGCAAATGCCACTTGTTTTTTCGGCAGATAGTATCGACCACCCCCTGCAAATATTCCATATAGGTTAACGATTGTTTTAATAATAATTCATCATTTTCACCAAAAGCTTCCTGTAAATTTTCCAAGGAAATAATTGCTATACGCTGTACGCCACTGATGTCATAATGATATAGTTTTGCCTTTGTCTGCAAGGCCTGCTCATTACCGATCTTAGCTGAGAGAAGTTCCAGCATAAGCTCATTGGCAAACTGCATCCTAAGCTTATCTTTTATGATAAAACTGCTAATTTCCTCAGTAACTTCCAGCAATGGCAATTCATACGGCATTTCAAATAATGGTAAATAATATCGATCAGCCTTATCTATCATTTTTTTTAATTTTATTTTTTTATCTGCTTCTATTAATAAAACAATGCCCGCTAGATTTTTTTTATAGCCTTCCTGTAACAAATTAAGCAGCTGTTCTTCATTGCAGCCCAAGTCCTTAATAGAGACAAATACAAGTTCGCCGCCACGAACCCACTTATCTATCGTATTGGTAAGAGTAACATATGGACAGCGTACTATCTTATCAAGACCATCAGCCCCGCCCAATAACTTTAAATTATGAAAAACATCAAGCTCCAATAGATCAAAACATCTGACTGCCATTAAAATTTATCCTCCATAATTTTAACTATTACGCCTAGTATATCACAAAGCTATCTCAACCCCATACAGCTTTAATGACATAATTTGGTCATTTAGTACAATTAAGCATGAATTTTCTTGTATTATTTATACGATGCTATAAATAATAAATATATTTATACTAAAAAAAGATAAATACACTATAAGAAGGATGGTGAATTTATGTTAATAAAAAATTGCAAACTACGCAATAAAGATGGGCTTTGGAATATTAGCATAAAAGATGATAAAATCAAGCAAATAACTACAGATATTTTACCAGATGAAGCAGAAACAATTGATGCCGCCGGACACTTAACAAGTGCTCCCTATGTTGAACCGCATATTCATTTAGATGCAGTTTTTACTGCCGGGCAACCACGTTGGAATGAAAGCGGTACCTTATTTGAAGGAATTGAACTTTGGTCAGAGCGAAAAGAACAAATCTCTATAGCTGATGTTAAGGAACGCGCTAAAAAAGCAATCAATTTACAAATATCACAAGGTATACAGTTTGTACGCAGCCATGTAGATACAACTGATTCTGAGCTTACTGCACTAAAGGCTCTACTAGAAGTAAAAGAAGAAGTAAAAGATCTTATTGACTTACAATTAGTGGCATTTCCTCAGGAAGGTATCTGTTCTTATCCTAATGGCCGTGAATTAATGGAAGAAGCCGTAAAACTTGGTGCCGATGTGATCGGTGCTATTCCGCATTATGAATTCACACGCGAATATGGTATTGAATCACTTAAAACAGCTTTTTCACTAGCTGAAAAGTATAATCGACTCATAGATATCCACTGTGATGAGATTGATGACCCTGAATCTCACTTTCTAGAAACAGTTGCCACTTATGCTTATGAATCAGGTATGGGCAGTAAGGTTTCCGCCAGTCATACTACTGCTATGCATTCTTATAATAATCCTTATGCCTGTAAATTATTTCGCCTGTTAAAATTAGCGGGCATCAACATCATCTCCTGTCCTACCGAGAATATTCATTTGCAGGGACGTTTTGATACTTTTCCGAAACGACGCGGCATAACCCGTGTAAAGGAATTATTAGAAGCAGGCATCAATACCGCTGTTGCCCAGGACTCTATTATGGATCCTTGGTATCCACTTGGTACCGATAATCCTTTACGTGAAGTTGACATGTGCATACATGCCTGCCAGATGATGGGTTATCATGACATTATTAATTCTTTCGATTTAGTCACTGCCAATGCTGCCCGAGCTCTGCATTTAGATGATTATGGCATTAAAGAAGGCAATACGGCAAATCTTATTATTGTCAATGCCGACAATGAGTTTGAAGCTATTCGCAATCTCTCCCCGGTTCTTTATTCAATTCGACAGGGAAAAATTATTGTCGAACGTATTCCCGAAAAGCTAAAGATGCAATCTATTTAATTTTGACAATGAGGTCATGAATATTTTTCATGACCTTTTTTAGGAGGACAAAACATGAGCGACACTTATTGTAAACAAAATATCTCGACAGATACTATTTCCCGCCAAGATGATCCCGCACATAAAGAATACAGTGCCGTTGAACCCGTGCCTATGAATAAACGCACCATTACCGGCCTTGATATGTTTGCTACCTGGGTTGGTGCCAATGCCAATAACGGTACATGGTATGTAGGCGGTGTCATTGCCGCTTTATGTTTTATCCCATCACTTTATGTCACAATAATAGCTAATCCTATTGCCTATATTATAATGGCTTTAGTTGGCTATATTGGCTATAAAGTTGGGATTTCTACCATGGCTCTGACTCGTATCACGTTTGGTGTTAAAGGCAGTATAATTCCTTCCATATTAAATACTATTCAATTTATTGGCTGGACCGCTGTAAATACTTTTATTGCCGCTATATCCGTAAGCTTCCTCTTGCATGATATATTCAATCTACCTGTATTCGGACAGCCGGGCGGTAATACTACCATGCTTATCGGTATCGGCATAATGAGCATACTTCATCTTATTTCCATTGCTACCGGTCATCGTTCCGTAAAAATTGTGGAACGGATTGGTGTAGGCCTTATTATTTTATTAGTCATCTGGGAAACTATTGTTATTTTCCAGCAGGTTTCCTTTGAACAAATTTTAGCTTGGCGCCCACCACCTGATAAAGCACTGCCTTTTGGTTCAGCTATTGACATAATGGCTGCCTTCAGTTTAGCTTGGACTCCAGCTATTGCGGAATTTACGCGTTATTGTAAAAGCAAAACCGCTGCTACCTGGATGCCAATGCTTGGTGCCAACGTTGGTTTGTTTTGGTTCACCTTAATCGGCAGTATCGTAACTATCGGTGTTGCTATTTCTACCGGTACTTATGATCCCAATAATTCTGATCCTAGTGCTATCGTAAGTAAACTCGGTCTTGGTGTACTGGCTTTTCTTGTAATAATCATAACCAGCACAACTGCCAATGCTATAAATCTCATGGCATCAGGTATCTCCCTAACAAATATAATTCCTAAATTAAAAGCACTGCCGGCATTATGGCTCGTTACCTTTATTGCCGCTATTGTTACCGTAGTTCCATTATATATAGGCTCATTCCTTGAATTATTTATAGTTTTTCTTGATTATATTGGTATGGTTTTTGGCCCGATATTTGCCATCGTCATAACTGATTACTATTTATTGAAAAACAAACAGCAAAATACCAGCGAGCTCAATAAGAAAAACGGCCGTTATTGCTTCTCCAATGGCTTTAATCTTAAGGCTGTTATTGTTTGGGCAGTCGGTGTTGCTTTATTTTTACTGCTTAGAAATACATCATTTATCAGCAGTTATACTGGTGCTACTTATCCTGTCATGCTAATAACCGGCATTTTATATTATTTTGCCGCTAAAAAAACTGCCTGATAAGCAGTCGCTAAAAAGTATCGTTTCCTTTGGGGACGATACTTTTTTTGTTATGAGTATTATTTATAAATTTTACATTTTCTCTGCAAGTAAAGTATAATAATAAATAACATATATTTATTTTTATTAGGAGATTTTATCATGGCTGTTAATATATTTCGTTTTATAAAACTAATCTGTGCCCTATGCATCCTGGCATTTATTGCTTTTTCCTGGATTACTATTTACGCAGTAAGCGCTTCACTATTTACAAAAATAACAACTTATGCTGATTACTGCGGTATAATTACTGCCACCATCATAGTTATTGCTATTGTCTTTTTAATCATCCGCAGTGTCCGGAAATTCATGAATAATTGAGGTGACAAATTTGTTGGAGTTTATTCTTGGCCGCAGCGGCACTGGAAAAACCAGCCGCTGTCTTAATGATATAAAAAATATTCTCGAAAAATCACCGGAAGGACCACCGCTTTTCTTGATTCTACCTGAACATATGACTTTTAAAATGGAACGCCGCTTAGCCATGCTGCTAAATGATAATGGCGGTTTTTCGCGTGCCTTTGTCTTTGGCTTTCGTCGTCTCTGCCAATATATATTGACTAAAAGCGGCGGTGCTAATATTCCCCGTATAAATGAGATTGGCAAAAACCTATTATTATCACGTATTATTTTAGAAAATAAACAAAGTCTTACTGCATTAGCTAAGGCTGCCCAGCAAAGAAACTTTACAGCTTCCCTGTCGGCAATTATTGAAGAACTAAAAACCTATGGAATCAGTTCTGCTGATTTGCAGGAGGCTGCACTAACTACAAATGATGAATCCCTGCAGCAAAAACTCACTGATCTGGCTTTATTGTATAATGCCTTCAACCAGACGACTGCAGACCGCTATAATGATAATGAGGATATTTTAGCACTTACCACAAAAAAAATTCTTGCGGCTGACTGGCTGCAAAATTGTGAAATCTGGATTGATGGCTTTGTATTTTTTAATCCGCAGGAACTTGCCTTATTGCAACAATTATTTAGTAAAGCCGACAATATCCATATCACATTATGTATTGATGATTTAAAGGCCAACAGTTCCGAAGCTGCACTTTTTCATCGCCAATACCGCAGTTTTGAGGATATTACTGATCTATGCAACAAGCTTAATATTCCTACCAATCAAGTTTATTTAAAGCAAGCCATGCGCTTTTTAAGTCCCGCCCAAAAGACAATAGAAGAAAAAATGTTTGTACTGCCATTACAAGAGCCTGCTGCTGATGCTGCCGGCATTAAAATTGCCGAAGCTGCCAATCGCCGCTTAGAAGCTGAAGCCGCCGTAATTGATATAGTCCGTTTATGCCGTGAAGAAAATTACCAGTATAACGATATTGGCATTATAATTCGTGAACCAGCTTATAATGGCATTCTGCAAGCAATACTGCAGGATTATAAGATTCCTTTTTTTAGTGACAATAAACGTCTGTTTGTGCATCATCCCTTAGCTGAATTACTGCGTTCATGCTTGGAAGCCATCCGCACCTGGCAATATGAACCACTATTACGCTGTTTCAAAACTGATTTTTTCGATGTCACCCGTGATGACATTGATATTCTAGAAAACTATGTACTTGAATTTGGCATTAAAGGCAAAAAAATATGGCTTAGTGAAAGTGACTGGATATTTTGCCAGCAAAGTTTTAATGAAGCATTATCCGTACAGGACGATGAATATCTCGAAAAAATAAATAACATTCGCCGTCAACTGCTTCCACCATTAGCTGAGCTTACTGATAATCTTGCAAATGCACAAAATATTCAGGACTACACTTATAGCCTGTATAACTTTCTTATGGCTTTAAATGTTCCGGAAAAATTAGCCTTATGGCAAAAAACGGCAGAAGATAATGGTGAACTGGCAATTGCCAAGGAACACGAACAGATTTGGCAGGATACTATTGATTTACTGGACCAGCTTGTAGATACATGTGGCAGCGAAGAACTATCCCTAAAGGAATATCTGCATTTATTAAATGACGGCTTAGATGCCCTGCAGATATCACTTATTCCTCCCGGTCTTGATTATATTACCATTGCTTCTTTTGAACAAAACAGTCTGGAAAATAAAAATGCTGTATATATATTAGGTACCAATGAAGGCATTATGCCTAAACGTTCTAAACCGGAAGGTCTTTTAAGTGATTCTGACCGTTTATATTTATCTGATAAAGGTTTATCACTTTCCATCACTGTCAACGATGATAATTTCTTTGAAAATTTCTTATTATATAAAGCCTTTACTTTATCACGCAAATATACTTGGATATCTTATGCCTTAGCTGATGCCGAAGGCAGTGCCCTAAATAAATCAATGCTCATTGACAGACTCTATACGCTGCTGCCACTATCCAAAGCACAAAAAATTTCTATACTATTGGAAAATTATTCCGATGATAGTGAAAAACGTCGTGTCGTTACACCGCGCCGCAGTATTTCTTATCTTACAGCCGCCCTGCGTCAATATCGTGAAAAAAATACTTTAGCCTCATTTTGGTTTGATGTTTATAACTGGCTGCTTGAACATCAGGAATATCATCATTTCCTAAAAACTGCCTTAGCCGGACTTTTTGCTCAGGCACCTAAAGCTTTTTTGCCACCTGAAATAGCTACTGCCATTTATAGTTCACAAGGAACATTAAAAGGCAGTGTTACACGCTTTGAGCAATTTCATAGCTGCCCATTTAAACATTTTGCCCGTTATGCCTTAAAACTTACTGAACGAGCTGAATTTAATTTTGCGGCGCCCGACCGCGGTATGCTGCTACATGAAACCATGCGCCGTTTTGGTGAAACTTTATTAGAAAAAAACCTTCACTGGAGTGAAATCAGCGCTGAAGAACGTCACGATTTATGCCAGCAAATAGTAAACGACTTATCCCCGCAGCTGCAAAACCAAATTCTCCTAAGCAATCGCCAGTATGAGCATTTAACCCAGCGTATTGCCCAAACAGCTGAACAAGCCATCGAACGACTATGTAATTTTTCCCGCCACAGTGAATTTTCTCCTATCGCTATGGAAAAAACTTTTGGCAGTGGTACCAATGCCCTGCCGCCATTAATTTATGACTTGGATAATAATCAAAAAATAAGTATCTCCGGTCAAATTGATAGAATCGATAGTGAACAAAGCGGCCGTTATTTTCTTATTATTGATTATAAATCCGGCAATGCCTATATTAATCTTAGTGAAGTGTATTACGGACTAAAATTACAGCTGTTAACTTATATGCTGGTTGTACAAAACGCTGCTGAATATTTACAGCTGGCTGCTTCAGCTATACCAGCCGGTATTTTATACTGTTTTTTAAAAACGACCATGCTGACCTTTAATAAGGAAATGAATCAATCTGAAATACAGCAGCAAATAATTAAGCAAATGCGTATGCCCGGCTGGATTTTACTTGATACTGATGTCATAAAAAAAATTGATGATTCAGCTACATTTATAAAAGTCAATTTCAATAAAAATGGTTCTTTAAGCAAAGCCAGTCTTCCCCATGTTAAAACGGAAGAAGAATTTTATGCCCTGCTTAAATATATGGATAAAATGCTTATCAACACCGGCAATCGTATCCTGACAGGGGACAGTGCTATTACACCTTATAAAATGAAGCAAAAAACCGCCTGCATGTTCTGCCCTTATATCGCTTTGTGCCGCTTTGACATCTCTGTTCCCGGCTACAAATATAATGAACTTGCTGATCAAAAAGACGAAGTTATCATCGAACGGATAAAAACCGAATCATAAATGCAAAAAACAGTAATTAATTTACCTGTGAGTAATTAATTACTGTTTTTTATACTATTAGTTTTCCCGCGAATCAGTTTCCAATACTTTATCACAGCATTCTCTAACTACAAAAGCACTTTCATGTATTGTCTTGCATTCTTTTTTTATTGCGGCCGCTTTCGATGCCAAAATTGTAGAAGTCAGTCCGATTTTGTTTTCTACCTTTAATACCGCCAATGATATCGTCATTAACGGAAATTTTTCTACCTCACCACTGCGATTTTTAGCAATAATATACTTTCTTTGCCTATGGGTGGAAGAATAAAAATTAGGTACCTCTTTATCAAATTCTTCTATAATCCAGTTACATACATCTTCAATTTTTTCAACTGGTATAAAAATTATAAAATCATCGCCGCCAATATGTCCAAGAAAAAATTTATTATTATTCTTTATTGCTGCCTGATGCAGCAATTTTGCCGTTGCAATAAGTATATTATCGCCCGCCTCAAACCCATAGATATCATTATATACCTTAAAATTATCGATATCGACGTAAATTATCGCAAAAGGCGCTGGTGTTTTTAAATGATGTGCCAGAGTCCACTCAATGACATTGTTGCCGGGCAGACCAGTCAATGGATTGGCATGACGAGCTCGATTAAGTTCAAGCTTAGTTGTAACTTCCAATAGTTTTTTTATTGTTACTGTTCCATAATATTTATTATGTTTTACTATTATTATTGAATCATATGTATGTTTGGTATCACGATTTAGGGCTTGGGCCGCCGTTTCTTCAATTGAAGTCTTATAATCTATTATTAAAGGATTTTTTTTCATCAGTAATTTTATCGGTCGATTGCTGTAAAGAGCTATGCCATATTTAGTCGCCAATTGCTGAAAAAAAATATTATGATTGAGCAGTCCTATGGGAATCTCATTTTCGACAATAATCACATCCAGTGGTTCCTGCATTGAATTCAAATAATCAATGATTACCTGTCCCTGCGTTTCAGCTGAAAAAGTCGTCTGGCATGAAGCTATTTCCCCAATAGTCATATTAAGTAATGTATTAGTACGAAAATTTTCTTTTTCTTTATGTAATTTTACAATATGATATTTTATGTTTTCAGCAATAAGTTCTATTTCCGGCTTAGGTTTTCCCAAATAAAACCCCTGTCCATAATCTATGCCCAGCTCTATCAAGATATCAATTTCTTCAGGCCGTTCAATGCCTTCAGCAATAATTTTTATATTTGCGGCATGGGCAAAAGATGCTAATGCTTTTACAATAGACTTGCCTATATAATTTTTATCAATATCCTTTACCAGTCCAATATCAATTTTAATAAACTGCGGTGATATCTGAGCCAGCAAATTGAGTCCACTGTAGCCTGATCCTACATCATCTATGGCTATTTTATAATTTTGACACTGATAATTATTAAGCACTGAGCAAAAAGATTTATAATCATTTATCGTTGTCTTTTCACTTATTTCAAAGACAATACTATTAGGGCTTAAATCGCATTTTTTGAGGAATTCAGCAGTAGAACCCTGATGGAATTTTTCATCATACATAATTTTGGCATCGACATTTAAAAATAATTTGCAGCTGCCTAGCTTATCTTTCGCATATTCGATAGCCATGCTGCGGCATAAATAGTCAAGTTCCCATGATACATTTTCTTTGTCAGCAATAGCAAACAGCTTATCGGGTCTCTCCAGACAGCTGTTTTTAGGTCCGCGGCTTAAAGCTTCATAGGCGAAAACAGAACCATCTTTTAAATCAACTATCGGTTGATATACCGGTGTAATTAGTTTATTTTTCAAAATTAATTTCAACTCTTTACGTTCCTTCAAAAAAACAACTCCTCTAGTAATCTCATAATAATTCTAACAAAAAATTATTATCGTTTTATTAAGAATATGTTATTTATCAGAAAAATAAATAATAATTACATCAAAAAAAGTTTACTGCTATATATGACAGTAAACTTTCCTATATCTTTCATTTTCTATCAAAAAATGGTGACTTGCCTTTTACAGCTAATGCTATACCGATTACCTGCCTAGCAGTTCCGCCTAAAAATCTTAAATTCATTGCTGCCTTGCCCACCGAAAACATAATGCGATTATCTATTCTACTGTCTGCTGCCAAGGAAGCAGCAGAACCAGCAGCAATCCCTAAATCCATAGGATCGTAAGCACAAAGTGCGCCATTGGATAAAACTTCCTGACAGTTTTTGAAGTTACAGTAACCGCATACTTCATTTAATCCACGTACACTTAGTCTTGTACCAAGTAATACTACAGCTCCTGCAGCCCTGATACATTTAGCATCACGTTCAAAAAATGGCATTTCATATTCTTTACCAATATTTTCCATTTCTTCGGCTAATTTATTTTTTTCCTCATCAGTAACAATGCCTGTCAATAAATGATCGATACCACGTGTTTTGGGTGCCGTACGCGCTGCTGCACACATTTTTTCTGCTGCCTGCAGTATCGCCTTTTCTTCCGCTTCAATTCCCATAATAAGCATTTATTTTTCTCCTTTATATTCCATAAGCAATTACTATTGTACATCATATATTATTAATCGAATATTATTATACGTTATTATCTGTAACATTGCAAAATTAATATCAAAGATCCTGCAATAATTCCTGAACTTTTACTAAATAATTTTCTTTAGTAAAATTAAATATTTCACCAGTTTTACGTACTTTGGTTTCAATATTATCTTCATTAATAGCTTTAGGCCCAATTGTTATTCGAACCGGATAACCAATAAGGTCAGCATCTTTAAATTTAACGCCAGCACGTTCTTTACGGTCATCTAATAATACATCAACATGAGCATTTTTCAAAGCCTGATATATTGTTTCAGCTAATTCCATCTGTGCTTCATCTTTCGCATTAATCGGCACAATTGCTACTTCATACGGAGCAATTGCTTTTGGCCAGATTATACCGTTTTCATCATGCAGTTGTTCAATGGCAGCCGACATCGTACGACTTACACCAATACCATAGCATCCCATAACAAATGGTTTTTCGCGGCCATTTTCATCTAAGAATCCAGCATGCATAGCATTGGAATATTTTGTTCCCAGCTTAAATACCTGACCTATTTCAATACCGCGGGTAATTTCTACCGGCGCACCGCAATGTGGGCATGGGTCCCCAGCTGCGATAAGACGAATATCTTTAACAATAGCTTCACCAAAATCACGCTGAGGGTTGGCATTTATATAATGTTTATCAGCTTCATTAGCACCACAGCAAGCATTTTTCATTGCCATTACGCTTTGGTCAACAACAACGACTGCTTTTTTTCTATCCAAACCAATCGGACTCATAAACCCAGCTACACCGCCAGCAGCTGTAATAACATTTTCATCGGCCATACGCAAACTTACAGCTTCAACCGCATTTTGCAGTTTAACTTCATTTACTTCATGGTCACCTCTGACAAAAGCACAGATAAGTCTATCATGCTCATCTTCAAAAGCCACGGCTTTAATGCTTTTTTCAATCGGTAAATTCAAATATTCAATAACAGCTTCAATAGTTTTAGTATCAGGTGTAGCAACTTTTTCTAAAGCTAATTCAGTTTCAGCTGGAGCTTCAATTAATGCCAGCTCTGCTTTTTCATTATTAGCGGCATAATCGCATTTGGTGCAGACAGCAATTTCTGATTCACCAGTTTGAGCCAATGCCGTAAATTCATGGGTATTACTACCGCCAATAGCTCCGCCATCAGCTTCAACCGGACGGAACACCAAGCCGCAGCGATTAAAGATATTAGTATAGGCATCATACATTTTCTGGTAAGAAATATCTAAGCCAGATTCATCTTTATCAAAAGAATATAAATCCTTCATAATAAATTCACGGCCACGCATTAAACCAAAACGTGGTCTAATTTCATCGCGATATTTATTTTGGATTTGGTAAAGCAATACCGGCAGCTGTTTATAAGAACGAATTTCATTGCGTACCAAATCGGTAATTATTTCTTCATGTGTCGGCCCAAGGCAAAATTCACGACCATGACGGTCATTTACTTTAAACATTTCATCACCGAAAACTTCCCAGCGGCCTGATTCTTTCCAGAGTTCTGATGGCTGCATAATTGGCATAGCAATTTCCTGTCCACCGGCAGCATCCATTTCTTCGCGGATAATCTGTTCAATTTTGCGCAAGGTGCGCCAAGCCAATGGTAAATATGTATAAACACCACCAGCGGCTTTTCTGATAAAGCCGGCTCTAAGCATCAGCTGATGACTTGGAATTTCAGCTTCTGCCGGTACTTCACGTAATGTTGGTGCATAAAGATTTGATGCGTACAATTAAAAAACCCCTCTTTTATATCAATTTATCGATTTCTGCAAATAATGCCTGTACCAATTCATTTTCCGGTACTTTTCTTATAATTTGTCCCTTGCTGAACAATAGTCCTTCACCCTTACCACCAGCAATACCTAAATCCGCATCGCGAGCTTCGCCGGGACCATTTACAATGCAGCCCATAACAGCAACCTTTATCGGCTTTTTAATCGCCTGCAGTTTTTCTTCAACCTGCCCGGCTATCTGCGGCAGATCAATATTGCAGCGGCCGCAGGTTGGACACGATACCAGCGTCGGGCCATATTCTCTTAATCCCAGTGATTTTAAGATCTCATTAGCAACCTTGACTTCATTTACAGGATTTCCTGTAAGCGAAATTCTAAAAGTATCACCAATACCTTCTGCTAATAATGCGCCAATTCCCACGGCTGATTTTATTATGCCGGTGTTTACCGTACCTGCTTCAGTTATGCCTAAGTGCAGCGGATAATCCACTGTCTGGCTCATCAAGCGGTAAGCATCAATAGTAAGCGGCACATCATGGGCTTTTAGTGAAATTTTAATATCATTGAAATCCTGTCTTTCTAAAATATGTACATGCTGCATAGCACTTTCCACTAAAGCTTCCGCCGTAATTCCATTATATTTTTCCAGCAATTGCTTATCAAGGGAACCGGCATTTACCCCAATGCGAATTGGAATATTTTTAGCTTTGGCTGCCTGAACAACTTTTTTGACCCTGTCTTCATCACCGATATTACCGGGATTTATTCGAAGTGCGTCTATTCCCTGCTCAATAGCCTTTAATGCCAAGCGGTAATCAAAATGAATATCCGCTATAAGCGGAACATCTACAGCATTTTTTATGTTAAAGATATTTTCAGCAGCAACCATATCAGGGACTGCGACTCGTACAATATCACAGCCCGCTGCCAGTAATTGTTTAATTTGTTCAACTGTAGCAGTGGTATCGTCTGTTTTGGTATTGGTCATAGATTGGACTGAAATAGGTGCTCCACCGCCAATTTTTATCTTACCGATAGAAATTGACCGAGTGTTTTTTCTTTTTATCATAAACCATCTAACCTTTTATTAAAATTTTATCTTATGACTAAGCCGCTCTTTACACAAATAATGGGGCAGTGTAAAGAGCGGTTAGTTTTAAATCATCTTCTATTTATCCAAATAAACGAGAGAAATCCTGTGCTGTAGCAAAGAACATCAGCATCAATAATAAGGCTAATCCCACAAACTGCGATTTTCTCATAAGCTCAGGACTAAGCGGTTTACCACGCAATGCTTCAATCAATAAAGTAAAGAAATGTCCGCCATCAAGTGCCGGTACCGGCAAAAGATTTATTATACCTAAATTTATACTCAATAAAATCATTATATTAAGTACTGATTTAAAGCCCATCTCAGCCGCCTGTCCAATAATGGTGGCCACACCTATTGGTCCTGCCAAATCAGCATGAACACTTCCTGTTATCATTCCCACAAGTGAACTGATCATTGTATAGATTATATAAAAAAGCTGCTTACCGGCTAAAACAAATGATTCACCTAAACCTACCGGAGTTGTACTAGTTGCAGCAATAACGCCTACCATAGCCTGCTTAGAACTGCTATCATATTCCGGTATAAGATTAGCTTCGTGTTCTTTATCAGCACGTATATATTTTATCTCTAACACCTTGCCATCAGATACTTTTATTACAGAAGCAAAATCCTGCCAGGTAGCTATTTTTTTACCATCAATAGCCACTATTTTATCACCAGCCTGTAACCCCGCCTGTGCTGCTGGTTTTTGATCAACAACACCACCTAAGACAGCCTCTTTGACTGGAGCCTGTATACCAGAACTAAATAATAGTCCAACAATTAGCACATAAGCCAAAACTATGTTCATCAATGCGCCTGCCACGATAACTATCATTCGCTGCCATACAGGTTTTGCCCAATAAGCTCTATCGCCGGCATCCTTGTCATCCTGTTCCATACCAGAGATTTTATTAAATCCGCCAAGCGGTATCCCACGTATTGAATATTCAGTTTCGCCATAACGAAAACTTACAAGTTTGGGACCAAAACCAATAGCAAATTCATCAACCCGCATCCCAGTAAGCTTAGCTGTAATAAAATGGCCCAATTCATGCACCAGCACGAGAATTCCAAACACTACTACTACTGCTACCAGCATTGTTATACTAACACCCATATATTTCCTCCATCATAAATAAAACATCAATATACTTTTTCTAAAAACTCAGCTGCACTGGGCCATGCTAATTTTACCGCCTGCAGCACCTGACGCAGCATTTCTCCATTATGACCATTATTATGTCCCTGCTTGATTTCAAGCAGCAGCTCATCATAGCGGCGTATTTTTTGCGCAGTATTAAGTTTACTTGATTTAGCTAAAAATTTACTAATCTGCAGAAAATATTCTACATATTTTTTATATTTTTTATCTCTTTTCATTGCCATCATAGTAAAAATTATTTCATTTATTGTTACCGGTTCTATTGCTTTTACACTACAAGGCGCCTCATCGGCATAAACAAAATAGACATCCTGTAATGCTCGATATAGATTATTATTATATCCATCATCTGCTGCCCTGTACCATAGCTGCCAAGGCTTAACATCACCACAAAAATGCCATATGATATCCTGTTCATAGCCTTTATACCAAGGATATGCGGGAGACAACAATCTGTTATAACGACCATCCAAATGATAAAATTCACCATTTAAAGCACAACTAACAGCTTCTTCAATATTATTTATATCATTTTGCTGAGCAAATGTCATTATTTTTTTTCGCAGCTGCCGTCTTTTATATTTATCCATATCTACCAATAAAAATCCGGCATTTAGAAAAATATTGCTGAACTTAAACGGAACAACATTTTTCTCATTATCAACCTTGTAAATTTTCATCAGTTCATCATCGCTGACTGATACAGCCCCAATAGCTCTATCTCTTAAATTGATAAACGCTACTGCGTTTATATTGCCAACACAGAGACTATCGGCATCAATATAAATTATACGCAACAAATCTTCCGGCAGTATTTCATCTATATATAAACGCATATACTGCACCCAATTTTTGCTGCCGCCCAGCAATTGCTGACACTCTTTTTCATATGGAGCAAATGGATATAAACAAATTTTTATGTTCGCATATTTTTGTTCAAGCTGCTGTATTTTTTTAAGTTCAGCTAAAGAAGTATCACTGCCGTAAATAATATGAACAGCTATTTTCTCACTAAGATTGTTTAAGATTAACGACGTCAATGATACTGCCATATATAATATATATTTATTGTCCGTACAATATACTACATTGATTGAATCTTTTTTTATTTTAACAGCATTATCAGGTTGCGTCATTTTCTCAGCCTCCACCTTAGTTTTTGTAATGTCTTAGTGCTATTTTATCAGATTTTTGGCAAAAAAACGAGTCTCTTCGTCAACAGCAAAGAAAGTTTCTGCTGTAGGGGCGTAGTCAACCTGATGACTTTGCATGGCTTCTTCAATAATATTATATATATCGAGAAATTTTATCTTATTATGTAAAAAGGCATCAACAGCTATTTCATTAGCTGCATTTAAAACACACGGCATAGTTCCGCCTATTTTTCCGGCATTATAAGCTAAGTCTATGCCCCGGAAAGTCTGCGTATCTGGTTTTTCAAATGTAAGATTTGGCATATTCCAAAAATCAAGCTTTTTCGCCTGTAAATTTATACGTTCCGGATAAGTCAGAGCGTATTGAATTGGCAGTCGCATATCTGTAGAACCCAGCTGAGCCATAACAGTTCCATCAATATATTCCACCATCGAATGGAGAATACTCTGCGGATGCACCACTACCTGAATTTTTTCATAAGGCATATTATACAGCCAATGCGCTTCAATAATTTCCAGTCCTTTATTGACTAAAGATGCACTATCAATAGTAATTTTCTGTCCCATCGACCATGTAGGATGAGCTAGACAGTCCGCGACACCAGCATTTAATAAATCAGCAGTTTTTTGGCCGCGAAAAGGACCGCCTGATGCTGTGAGCAGTAATTTTTCTATCTTTTCGCGTTCATTCCCCTGCAAACATTGAAAAATAGCACAATGCTCACTGTCAACCGGTAATATTGCCACGTTTTTTTCCTGAGCTTTTGCCATTACTAGTTCACCGGCTACCACCAAGGTTTCTTTATTGGCCAGAGCTATATTCTTCCCGGCCTCAATTGCTGCTAATGTTGGTCTTAATCCGGCAAAGCCCATAAGCGAGGTAACTACTGTATCAATCTCGGGTAAAGTAGCCGCTATAATAAGACCTGCATCAGCTGCCATAATTTTTGTTTTGCCACTATAACGCTTTTGCAGTCTTTTGGCAGCAGCCTCATCATATAAAACAGCTAATTGTGGTTTAAATTCATTTATCTGTGCTTCGAGTAATTCGTCATTACAATTAGCTGCTATTGCTTCAACTCTAAATAAATCAGGATGCTGACGGACTACTGATAAAGTCTGCGTGCCAATTGAGCCAGTTGACCCCAGTATAGAAATTTTCTTCATATATAATCCTTCCAAGATATTATGCCTTGTAATTTATAAATTATTTATTGTATAAAATATTTATGTAAAAAAACATAAAAATAATAGACAAATGGTGCTGTAAATAACAAACTGTCAAACCTATCCAGCACACCGCCATGGCCAGGAATAAGATTGCCTGAGTCTTTTATGCCCGTATAACGCTTAATTATTGATTCTGCTAAATCACCAATAGTCGCTATAATCGCTATCATTGCTCCCAAAATAAACATGGGCCATACTGCAAAACCAAAATATGCACCGGCAACGCCAACGGCACAAACAGTGCCGATTATTCCACCAATAAGTCCTTCTACTGTTTTTTTCGGACTTACCTGTGGACATAATTTATGCCGGCCTAATAAATACCCACTGAAATAAGCGAACGTATCACTGGCCCATGTACCAATAAGCGTCAGCCATAATAAGGCACAGCCTAATGACAGTCCCTGCGGTGTTGCATAATCAGATATTAAGCCCAGCCGCATCTGCAATAAATAATAAAAGCCGTTGCCTATATAAAAAATCCCCATAAGTGTAACAGCTGCCTGCACAGGTGAAAATTTTTCATGATATAGAACCATTTTTATCAAAAATACTATTACTATAATTGTCATCACTGGCATAAAAAAACTTACTGGCATATTATCTATAATTATACTGCCGCTTAAAGTAAGACAGATTACTGCCAGCATTCCCAAATATAAAGAAATATTCAGCTGTTTATTCTTAAAAGCACGAACATATTCCAGCCAGCCCAGTGCTGCCAAAACCGCCAGGCAAAGCGTAAATAACACGCCTCCTGTCATTATTAAAAAGAAAGTAATCGCAATCCCCACGATACCCGATACTATTCTAGTCAGCAAAATCGACACCTCATATTATTCTGCGTTTAATCCACCAAATCTGCGATCACGCTTTTGATATTCCCTAATTATATCAACAAAATTTTCTGGGGTAAACTCCGGCCAGTTATAATTAGTAAAAAATAACTCAGCATAAGCACACTGCCATAAAAGAAAATTACTTATGCGCATGTCCCCGCCAGTTCTCAGCAGTAAATCCACTGCCGGCTGCTGCCCTGTATATAAATTATCATCAATAAATTGTTCATCGATATCCTGCACTGTAATTTTATTATCAACAATCTCCTGCGCTATATTTTGCACAGCGGCTGTTATTTCGGCACGGCCGCCATAATTTACAGCAATATTTAAATGCAGACCAGTATTATTCATCGTTTTATTTCTTGCACTGTCTATCTGTTTTTGTAAACTAATAGATAATGCCTTTATATCACCTATAAAATTTAAGCAAACATTATTGGCATGCATTTCTTCTATTTCTGATTGCAGATAACGGGAAAACAATTTCCTGAACCTCCCACGACTAAAGTCGCGGGGTTCCTGCTTCATAGATAGTTGCGCAAAAAACACGTCTTACATTATCTCCACAGGCTATCCCCGT
>NZ_JACHFH010000037.1 GCF_014201835.1 Pectinatus brassicae
GATGCCTGTGTCGGATATGCACGGGTTAATCAGCTATTTAGTAAATCCAAAATGTTATCAACAAAAACCATGTACAACGAATTAAGAAAAGGCAAATTGCCAATTACAATGTTTGACGTTCCTTATGTTTTGACACGCAGACGCAAAAAGAACTACTATCGAAAAAACAAACGACTAAAAGGAAGAAGTATCGAACAACGTCCCAAAATAGTTGATGAAAATAGTCAATTTGGACATTGGGAAATAGATACAGTAGTTGGTAAACGCAAAGGTCATGAAGAAGTTATCCTGTCGCTTATCGAACGTATAACCAATAACTATCTTGCGTTTAAAATCAGTGGCAAAACAAGCGATGCAGTAAATAAGGCTATGGAAAAACTTCGTGAAACATATGGTAGTAAATTTAATAAAGTATTTAAAACAATAACAGCGGATAATGGCTCAGAATTTGAGAAGTTGGCAGCGATTGAAAAGTGGGGTACAAAAGTTTACTTCACGCATCCTTACAATTCTTACGAGCGGGCCAAAAACGAACGGCATAATGGCATGCTAAGAAAATTTGTGCCCAAAGGAGTTTCCATTAAATGTTTTCGTTCTGAACAGATTCTTTCTTTTGCTGATAAACTCAATGGATTGCCTCGTAAATTATTAAATTACAAAACACCAGAAGAGCTTTTTGATGAAAATTTAGATAAAATATATTCTAACCAAAAATAATTATGGATAAAAAAGTGTTCAATTTGCTATTGCAATTTGCGTAAAAATGCTTTTAAATACATTTATAGATATGATTGGCTGGTTGGAGAGGAGAAAAATATGGAGAATACTACTGATGTAAAAAAACCACTGATAGTAATAGCGGATGATGATAAATTAGTACGGACAATAACCAGTGATTTTTTAAAAGCGGAGGAATATACGGTTATTGAAGTAGATAATGGCAATCAGGTTATGGAAATAATTAATCAGCAGAAACCTGATTTGATTTTATTGGATATTCTAATGCCAAATAAAAGCGGAATAGAATTATGCCATGAAATAAGGCATTCTAATGCTGGTGAGTTTACGCCGATAATAATGATTACGGCATTTGATGATGATGAATATGCAGAAAAAGTCTTTGATGCCGGAGCGGATGATTTTATTACAAAACCGATTAATACTACTATTTTAAAACATCGGGCACAAAGGCTGATAAAAGCAGAAATAAATAGAAAAAAATTGGAAATATTGGCTTATTATGATGATTTAACGCAGGCTTATAATCGTAAAATTTTTGTGGATCGTTTTTGTGAAGAGTACGAAAAAGCAAGACGAAAAAACTATACCATTGGAATAATTTTAGCTGATATCGATAAGTTTAAGGATATAAATGATAGATACGGACATGTTACAGGGGATCTGGTCTTAAAAAAATTAGCGGATTTACTGCGGACCAATTGCCACCAGTATGACCTTTTGGGGCGGTATGGCGGCGATGAGTTTATAATATGTTTGCCGGAAGTAGGCTATAAAGAACTGCGCCAAATTGCAGAGCGTATCCAGAGGGCAGTAAATGAAATGAAAATTAAAACACGTGAGGGTGTAGAAATAAAAGTTGGCGGCAGTTTTGGACTGGATATCATAGAACCACAGGAGGTAAATGATATCCATCTTGTTTTGGAACAGGCCGTGAATAATGCCGATAAAAATTTATATAAAGCAAAAAATGCCGGTCGAAATACAGTTGTAGGTTAAGATAATTAAAAAGGATAAGACAATATTATTAATGATAATATAACAAAAAAGACTCACTAATAGCAAGTCTGTTATTCTTTATAATGGTGGAGACGAAGGTGATCGAATCCTCGACCTCTTGAATGCCATACAAGAGGCTATGCAAATTGATTGGGAAGAATGTTATGTGTGGTTTGCTGATAAAAAAATAAAATTGAATATATCTTGTGAACGTCTTTGTTACAGCTGTGTGCCATTTGTTATATGTTTTCAGAAACAAAATACACAGTCTTTTATAGAAGAATCCAAAATTCAGGTACAAAATAAAAAAAGCATAGCTTTTTATACAAAAAGATTAAA
Source organism: Pectinatus brassicae (assembly GCF_014201835.1). Lineage (GTDB taxonomy): Bacteria > Bacillota > Negativicutes > Selenomonadales > Selenomonadaceae > Pectinatus > Pectinatus brassicae. The sequence continues at coordinate 2,077 of NZ_JACHFH010000037.1, forward strand.
TAATAAATTGTTAACATATATAGTAAAAAAATTGACAATTTGCTGCCATAATGATAAACTTATTAAAACATTAGAAGTAATCTTATTATAACAAGAACGTGTGAGAGTCCTTTTTTGTAAGGGGCTCTTTTTTTGCGTTTTATAATGCTTACGAATTAGATGTCCAATATAAGCTAATCATATAAAGTTGTATTATAGGTGGATTTATTATGAAAAATGATTTTCAATTTACTTTTTTGGCTGTTGCTGTTAGGTTATTAGATAAGCATAAATTTAGTATTGCATTAAATACGCTTATAAAAGCGCAAGACTTCTATTCTATAGAAGATTACCAAAAATCACTTACGAACGCTTTGCTAGCTATTGATAATACAATGCAATCAATTTGTATGAATAAAAAATGGATTAATACTGTAGGTTCAAGATCAAAACTTATTAATATTATTTGCAATAGTAAATTGATTCCAGGATATTTACAAAATCAGTATACCTCGTTAGTTAATATTTTAAGAATTGATCCTTTATCATTAAGACATAAAGATCATTATAAAACCTCCGATGATATTCCCGAGTATTTTACTGCATTTGCATTACAATCAACTATAACTAGTATAATTTTTTTAATTAGAGCATATGAGGATACCGAAAAAATAGACCTAGTAAAAAAATGAGAGTTCTTCAAATTTTACTTAAATGTGAAAATCCGCTATCCAATTACTGCTAAAAGTGCATCACTATTTAAGTGACGCATTTTTTCATCTCAATATCCAAATGCCTTTCTTACAATAATAGTTTTTATCCTATCTTTTATTCGTCGCCTTCAAATAATCGTAAGCGAATAATAAAACAGTGGATGTAAAATACTCCCCAAACATGGGATGATTTCTTTAGAGTTTTCAGAGCAGGCTGAAAAACTCGAAAAAATCTAAAGGAGGATTTTCTCATAAGCACTAAAGAATTAACCAGACAATATCGTTTGCAACAATGGCGGAAGTATTTGAAAGAGCGAGCCGACAGCAATCTTACAGTAAAATCTTTTTGTGAAAAGTATGGTTTGAATGTAAAAAGTTATTATTATTGACAGAAATATAAGTATTTTTTCATTATATTACTAAGAATTAATATGTTTATAAATTTCCAGGAATTTTTCATATATTTTATATGTTATACTATAGGAAAGTTAAAAATAATTTTTATTATACGAAGTAAAACCGCAAGGGAATAACCCCAAGGCTTCTTTACAGGTTGGTATTCTTTTCTTAAATAATAATTATTTTCTATAAATAAATATTTTTATATACTTTTCATTTAATCTATGGTATGATTATAAAGTAGTACAGAAAGGAATCATGCCATATGTATCAAGAAAATAATAGAGAAACTAGTGAAATACTAGAAGAACTATATAAAAAGGGATTTAAAGGAAATCTTTGCACTGGTTGCACTGATAGCTATATATTAGCCACTAAAGTTAATAAAAATCTTAAACTTACATGTAGAAAATGTGGAACAACTAAGCTATTAAATATTAAAAAAATATTTGCTTCCAAAGCTTAATTAAACAATACAAAAAAGTTCTTTTTATATAAAAAGCCGCTACCTAAAAAAGGTTAGTGGCTTTTTGCATGTGCGCCCGGTATGGGCGCAGTCTAACGGGTGAAAGTCCCGAGTGCGGGTTAGTAGTGCCAAGCACATAGCTCAAGGCAAGGGTGTCCACCGCGAGGTGGAATCTGAAGGAAGCCGGCGGCAAATCTCTGGTTTGACGAACAGAAACCACATATAAGGCAGGAAGAAGCCGGGTAAGGCTGCATAACAAACTGAAGCCCAAAACCCAAAACTACTCGAGGCCAATCCTGTAAATGTGGCAGATAGATAGAAAGACTGTGTTCTTACCGGAGAGACCTCATGGACATGCGGAGATTTTCTTTTGAAGCATGGTTGAAACAAGATTTATCATGAGAAGTCAGCCGAGGTCATAGTACTGGAAGTTTTTTTTTCAGGAAGGGCCGAACAATAATCGAGTGCTTGAACAGAGGAAGGTGAAGTCATGTTAAGAGAGTAGAAAACCAGTGAAATCTAATCCTGCAACAGATGGCTAACAGACAAATACCTCAAATCTCTAGGCTATATAAACATAGCGAAGAAATACGAGGTATGCATTTACGTTAAATTATTGAACCGCTGTATACCAAACGGAACGTACGGTGGTGAGAGAGGTCGCTAAATAAACTAATTATTTAGCGACCTCGATTCCCTTTTTTATAATCAAAGTCTAATTTTATTTGTTCTGGCCGCTTTTTTACTTCTAAAACTTTAGTCACTATATAATCACTTGATAGAGTATTTTTTTAATACGATATTTGATTCTTAACATATCACCATTTACCCTTTTCAAAGTTAATGGAAATAATTTTTACCGTCATTTCGCTTTCTTCGATTTCTTCTTCATTTATTGTTTCAATAGGTAGTAGGATAAAATTGTCTATGTCATCCTTATTAATTTGCTCAATTGGCAATTTATTTTCTGGTTCATTTGGATTGCGAAGTTCGAAACTATCAATTCTTTCTGTATTTAAAGGGGGAATTATTTTTTCTATATTTTGACGGCATTTAGCAGATAAAAATATCTTTACCATCTTCTAAATATATTACAGTTATGTTTTTATCCAAGTGTTGTATGTTCTTAAGCCTTCTTCCTTTAACTTCTTTTATTAAGGGAAAAATGCCAGTTATTGTCGCAATGCATGTTCCAACCCATCCTAATATTTTCATTAGTTGAGCAAGCCCATTATTTTGTGATGCAGTAATAAAAAAATTTGCCTGCTCCAATAAGGAACAATTTAACAACAGAGTGATATCAAATGCCCCTTTTTTATACTGTCTTGATTTAATAATATTTATATTTGATATTCGCCACCAATAGCTAAATTTGCATTTTCAATCAAATCAGTAAAATCTAATAAAGCAGGTGCTAATTTACGAACATCTATTTGCCCATATTCCAAAGATGGACCATTATATGCTATTCTTGCTTTTTCCATTTTACACATATTACTTGCACCTTTCTTTTTTTATTTATTATACAATTTATGAAACAGTATTTATACTAAAAAACCGATAGGAAAATTCCTACCGGTTTTTATCAATTTATAAAGTTTGCTCCCAAACTTCATAAATCATTATTTTATAATGGTGGAGACAAGGAGGATCGAACTCCTGACCTCTTGCATGCCATGCAAGCGCTCTCCCAGCTGAGCTATGCCCCCATATTAAATTTGATTCTGGTGGAGATGAAGAGGATTGAACTCTCGACCTCACGGATGCGAACCGTACGCTCTCCCAGCTGAGCTACATCCCCATAAAGGTGAAACCTCTTAACACAAACAATATTATAAAACGATATTGCAGCAAATGCAAGAAAAAATTAATAAATAAAAAAATTGAGTTGACATAAAGAAGAAAGGGAACTATCATTTATTCGATATTACAAGGAGGTAGGTAACAAAATATGCAATATAAGGAGATCATGAATGATAAAAAAATACTACAAATATTTATATATATTGTCAGGGATAATTATTGGCATTTTTATAACGATTAATGTTATTGGGGCAATAGTTGGCAATACAATGTATTTAATGCTCAATAAGCAGCAGGTGGACCATTTGGTCCCAGTCCTAGCTGACTATTCGGAAAATGTTACCCGGATAAAGGAATATGAGCAGGAAAAAAAATGGGAACAGGTCACAATAACGACTAATGATGGTTATGTAATGACGGGGACATATATTAAAAATCCAATGCAGACCGATAAAGCGGTGCTTATTATGCATGGCTTATATCAAAACAGGTCGATGTCGATTGATTATGTACCAATATATTTACATTTGGGATTTAATGTATTATTGGTAGATTTGCGCGGACATGGTCAAAGTAAAGGTCAGATGACCTGGGGGAAAAAGGAAGTTGGCGACATTGATGCGTGGATAACATATTTGAAGAACCAAAAAAAGAATAAAATTATAGGTGTGCATGGAATATCATTAGGTGCGTCTTATGCATTGTTATATAGTGGGGCTAGTGGAGTTACACCGGCCGATTTTTATGTGGAAGACAGTGCTTATGATGATTTATCGAGTATCTACCATGAAAAGTTTCGGTCGTTTTTGCAAGTACAAAAAAATGATATGATTATAAATTTATTATGGTTTTATTGTCAGGTATCGATGTATTGGCATACCGGCAGTACAATGGCTGAACTGTCGCCTTTAAATGCCGTGCAAAAAGCTAAAAGTCCTATTTTGTTTTTGCATGGTGGAGCTGATGAACTAGTACCAACAACTTCTATGCAGAAATTATATGCTGGTTGTAAATCATATAAACAGTCGCATATTTTTGCTAATGCGCCGCATGCTTTATCTATTACTAAGAATAACAAAGAATATTATGATGTCTTAAAAGAATTTTTGCATAATAGTAATATAATTTAGGTAAAGATATAAAATTTTCATGAAATATAGTATAATAAAAAGGCTCTAGATAATAAGCACAGGAGTTTGATTGATGAACAAAGATGGAATAAAAACAAAAATAGATGCTGTTATGTCAGGCAATAAAATAGTGGTAGTATTTGCGGCTGGTTTTTTAATAGTATATATGCTGTTTGTTTTATATATGCAGACAGCAGGGTATGCAGCAGCGCAGCTTAAATTTGCCTATAAGAATAATAACAATGAGATACTTAATCGTTATATAGCTATGCCAACAATAGTGAATAGTGCCTATGATGATGTTACCGGCGACTTATTTACAGCAATTCCGATGAAACCGGAAACAAAGAAAAGATTTGATTTGTTCTATAAATTAATAAAACCTGATCTTTGCCGTGGAACATTGCAGATGATTGCTGATTATTTGCAGGAGCATAGATGGCCGCAGCCGAGCAGAACATCAATATTAAAAGGGCGCGATATGGGAATCGATTATGAGGAATTATTGACACGTTCTTTGTTGCGCAGTACAAAAATAAAAGCCATTGGCAGTATTAATACCGGCACAAATGGCGAAAAATTACTGCCATTAACCGTAATAGACCGCTATACGGGAACAGAATTTGAACTGCAGTTATTAATGCAGCCTAATGATCAGGGCACTTGGCAGGTAGTAAAAATTATTAATTATCATGATTATTTAACATACGTGCGTAATGCATGTCAAAATGATATACGAACTTATTTAGAAAATACTAAAAGTAAAACTACTGCTTATAATAAACAATTTAACGGTTTGCAGCAGCAGTTTAAAAATATGACCAAAGATTTTAGTTATAATATGCCCGGCAGTAATCGCAGCCAATTATACGCCTTTATTAAAAATAGTATAATTCCGGCGTATTTATCTCATGAAAATTATCTGCAGCAGGTAAATGTTCCAGCAGGTGCGCAGCATCTGCATATTTTACGCTTACAGAGTAATGCTAAAACCATAATCGCCTGGCAGGATTTTGCTGCAGGAATGAAGGATAAGGATAAAAAGAAATTGTCAGTTGCAGAAAAAAATTACCAGGAAGCACTGGTTTTAGAGCAAAAAGTATCAGATATAGTAAATAAGATGCCGGCGTTATTTGTCCCAGATATCCAATAAAAACTGGACCTGAATCGAAAGATTCAGGTCCAGTTTTTTTTGGCTCAGATAGAATCAAAAGCCTGCTGCATATCCCAAAGAATATCATCAATATGTTCGGTTCCGATAGAAAGACGAATAGTTGATTTTGTTATGCCGCTATTTGCCAATTCCTGTTCATTCATTTGGGAATGAGTGGTGCTGGCAGGATGGATAACAAGTGATTTAACGTCAGCAACATTGGCTAATAAAGAAAATACTTTTAAATTATCAATAAATTTGCGGGCATTATCAGCATCACCGGCAATTTCAAAGGTGAATATGGAAATACCACCGTTAGGGAAATATTTTTTATATAATTCATGGTCAGGATGGTCAGCTAATGAAGGATGATTTACTTTAGCTACTTTTGGATGTTTGTTTAAGAAGTTAACGACTTTTAAGGCGTTTTCTACATGGCGTTCTACGCGCAAGGATAAGGTTTCGGTTCCCTGTAATAGTAAGAAGGCATTAAAAGGAGAAATGCAGCCACCGGTATCACGCAATAACAGAGCTCTTACAAAAAAGGCAAAGGCAGCAGCTCCGATATCTTTAGCAAAGCTTACACCATGATAGCTGGGGTTTGGTTCAACTAAATGCGGGAATTTTCCCGAAGCAATCCAGTCAAATCTTCCGCTGTCAACAATAACACCGCCCAAGGTAGTTCCGTGTCCGCCAATGAATTTAGTAGCAGAATGGACAACGATATCAGCGCCATATTCAAATGGTTTGAGCTGATATGGTGTGGCAAAAGTACTATCAATTACTAACGGGATTTTATGGGCGTGGGCGATAGCAGCTACTTTTTCAATATCGATTAAATTAGCATTAGGATTGCCGACAGTTTCTATAAAAATGCATTTGGTGTTGTCCTGCAGAGCAGCAGCAAAGCCATCGGTTCCTTTGGTAGGGTCAACAAAAGTGGTAGTAACGCCTTGATCTGGCAGAGTATGTTCTAAGACATTATATGTACCGCCGTAAATAGTTGTAGCAGCAACAATATGGTCACCGGTATGAGCCAATGCTTGAAAGATATAATTAATAGCAGCTGCGCCGGAAGCAGTTGCTAAAGCTGCTACACCGCCTTCTAAAGCAGCAATACGGCGTTCAAAGATATCCTGGGTGGTGTTGGTTAGACGGCCATAAATATTACCAGACTTTTTTAGGCCAAATAAATCACTGGCTTCCTGACAGTCCTTAAAAACATAAGAAGTTGTCTGGTAGATTGGGACAGCACGTGAGGCAGTTGCTGAATCGGCTTCTTCCTGACCAACATGCAGCTGGAGTGTTTCAAATTTATATTGGTGTTCATTCATAATAAAAAACCTCTTTTCCTTACTCAAATAATGATTATAGACGATTGTGTCATGCATATTATTATAAAATTTAATTCATATTGTGTCAATAAGGATTTAAATAAATGTATTATTGTAAATAATCAATAGCGTTCAGGGAAAAATATTCTTTTTATTTTTTCGTCGGGAGCTTTGCCCCAAATGCTGCCAATAATGAAAAATACAGCACCGCTGCCAATACCGATTACTATATTATGAAAAGAAGAAATTTTTAGGCCATAGGCGGTACATAGACAGTAGGCAGCAAGACCGCCAACTAAAGATAAAACGGCACCATGGGAATTGGCACGATGCCAAAAGAAGCCCAACAGTAATATCCAGAAAAAAGCTGTTTCAAGTCCACCGAAGGCAAACAGATTTATCCAGACGATAATATCTGGTGGATGCAGTGCCATTATTACGGTGATGATTCCCATCAAGGCAGTTATAGTAGTGCTGATATAGCTGAGTGTTTTTTGATTTTCAACATTATTGGCATTTTTATTATAAAATAGATAGATATCTTTGACGATAGCCGATGAACCGGCAATAAGCAGGGAGGAAATAGTGGACATGGTAGCGGCTAACGGCCCGATAATAGTTATTCCAGCCAACCAGGGATTCATATAATTGGCAATGAGCATAGGCATTATTTTATCGGTATTGCCGCCAAGCTGAGCTAAGGGAACCGTTATAACACCGCGGGCCAGTACCCCTAAAAGCGGCATGCCGACCATCATTGCGCCACAGACAATAGTGCCGATAATCATGGCTCGATGCACCGATTGTGTATCTTTATAACTTATGCAACGCACTGCCGACTGAGGCAGGGCAATAGTGCCAATACCGCATAATATCCATTGGCTCATCAATAAAGGGATTGGCACGGAACCGCTGGCGGTAGGCGATAGTAAATCAATGTTATTTGGTACATGGGAAACTGCTTGCAGGCTATGCATAATATTTTGCAGGCCGCCGCCTTGCTGTAAAATAGCAAAAGCCAGAAAGAACATGCCCAGAAGCATCATGATGGCACAAACTGTATCGGTGATGGCTACGGTTCGAAAGCCGCCAATAGTTGTATAGATGATAACAACTATAGCAAAAAAAAGCAGACCTGTGGTATAACTCATGCCCGTTACCGCCGCAAAAATTTGCGCACCGCCAATAAACTGGGCGATCATCTGGGTGGTGAAGAATACTAGCAATACCAAGGCACATAAATTGGCTAAAATATTTGATTTATAGCGAAAGCGTATAAGGTCAATAATAGTGATAGCGTCGATTTTGCGGGCAATTACAGCCATTTTTTTGCCAAAGATGCCTAAGATGAGGTAAGCGGCAATTATTTGTACAGAAGCGAATAACACCCAGGCAAAGCCTTTTTGCCAAGCGACACCAGGGCCACCAACAAAGGAACTGACTGAGCCATAAGTGGCAACTAAGGTCATAGCTAAGACAAAGCCATTGAGGCTGCGCCCGCCGATAAAATATTCCTTGGAAAAATTGCTTTGACGTTTTTGGGCATCCTGTTTTTTTAGATAAAAGCCCAGTAATAATAGGCATAAAAAAAAGAGTGCTGAGGGTAATAGTCTGGTAAAATCAGTCATTTAATCATCAGTCCTTTTAGTAATTTCATCATCAAGGTCAAAATCAACAAAAAATTTCTTTACGGCAAATATTATAAGAATAACGGTCAACAGATAGGTGCCGATGCAGGCACCGATAAACCATACGGGTAAGCTGAAAAATGTTATATCTTGGTTTATACCAAAGGCCATAAGCCACCAAAATATTATAATAATGGCAGTTATGATACAAATTATTCGTGCTTCACGATTCATTTGTATAAATTTTTCTTTATAGGAAAGTTTTTTCATAGAATGCTCCTTTTTAAAAATAAAAAAGCCCTTCGAAAAACGAAAGGTTTGCTTATAGTCGTATAAAATTAAAGCTCCTTTCTGTCTTAGTCAAAGAAGATCCAAGCAGAATACTGGGGAGATACCATATGGAATTATTGATAATAAGCTGCCTGGCGCAGTATGATTTTGCGTAAATATCATCTGCTGTTTATAATAAGGCATTTATTAAACAAATGAATAGTACCATATAAAATAAAAATATACAAGATAGAGTTGCGTGGCGTGGGAAAAATGACAATTTTATATAATTTACTTTATGGAATATAATGTTTATAATAAATACAGATAATAATAATAAATTATATAGTTACTGTAATAATGTTTAGGGGGATTAAGATGAAGTTATACGAACTATTTATTAATGGTAAAAAAATCACAACAGCAAGTAAGGAAGCTGTTAGTGATAAGGTAACAGGCGAACCTTTTGCCCAGATTTGCACAGCTGGTGAAAAAGAAGTGACAATGGCTGTTGACGCGGCACAAACAGCATTTGAAAATATAACACTTGCGCCATATAAACGTTATGAAATTTTGATGCAGGCAGCTAATAATATGATGGCACGGCAGCAAGAATTTGCTGAAACCTTAGCGATGGAAGCCGGTAAGGCAATAAATGATGCCATGGGAGAAATAGCGCGTTCTTACCAGACACTTATTTTATCAGCCGAAGAAGCTAAACGCCGTACTGGTGAAATGGTGCCGATACAAGGGGCACCTGGCTGTGAAAAACGCATGGCTTATACCAAAAGGATGCCATTAGGTGTTGTTGCGGCAATAACACCGTTTAATTTCCCCGTTAATCTGGCCTGTCATAAAATAGGTCCAGCTTTGGCTGCCGGAAATACAGTTGTTTATAAGCCGGCTTCAGCAACACCGCTTACAGCATCATTGCTATGTGATGCATTTGCTGATGCAGGACTGCCAGCGGGTTTTTTGAATTTAATTATGGGGAAAGGTTCTTTTATTGGCGATTTATTAGCAAAAGACAGCCGCATAAAAATGTTTTCCTTTACAGGCAGTGTGCCAGTGGGTAAAGCATTGCAGCAGGCTGCTGGCTTTAGGCGGGTTGCTTTGGAATTAGGGTCTAATTCGGCTAATATCGTGCATGAAGATGTTGAAGATGTTGCTAAAATTGCCAAGTTATGTGCAAAATATGCATTCGTTAATGCCGGACAGGTTTGTATATCATGCCAGAGAGTATATGTACATAAAAATATTTATAAACAATTTTGTGAAGCAGCAGTTGAATTTGCTAAAACACTTCATTTAGGTAAGCCATTGGATAAAGCAACTGATATTGGACCAATGATTGCAGAAAAAGAAGCCATACGTATTGAAGAATGGGTTAAGGAAGCGGCTGAGGCAGGCGCGGAAGTTCTTATCGGCGGTAATCGCAGTGGTTCTTTCTTTGAACCAACAATTCTTGTTAATACTAAGCCTGATATGAAGGTTATTAGTAAAGAAACATTTGCGCCGGTATTTTCAATAATGCCTTATGATGATATTGCAGAAGCTATTGCTGCCGTAAATAATTCTAATTATGGGCTGCAGGCCGGAGTCTTTACCAAATCGCTGCCAATTGCTCATATTTGTGCCGAAAAAATTGAAGCAGGCGGAGTTATTATCAATGATGGTTCTACTTTCCGCATGGATAATATGCCCTATGGTGGCGTTAAGGACAGTGGTATTGGACGGGAAGGCCCTGAATATGCTGTACGTGAATTAACAGAAGAAAAATTGATAGTATTTAATTTTGGCTGATAATTTACATAAAAGAGGCTGCCAAGTGGCAGCTTTTTTTATGTAAATATATATAACTATTAAAAATATAATGAATTACAATATTTAGATTATTTTAATAAATAAATATTATTTTATTGACAAAGAAAAAATTGTGATATATATTTATATTGTAACCGTTCGTAAAAAATATAAATTTCGTACGAAGAAAGGCGGCGCAATAATGAAAAAAGTGGCAGCAGTTATAGCTAATCCTCAAAACGGACACAAAATATATCAGGCAGTTAAGGCACTGTCTCAGGCAGCAGAGCACAAGAATATAGACTTAAGGATAGAGATACAAGAAGAGGCTAATATATATAATGGTCTTACCGAGGCGGAAATTGCGGCCAGTGACATCATTATATTAACGAGTGATTCACCCATAAATAACATCGAACGTTTTGATAACAATTTTGTATTAAGGGTGATAACCACTGATATTATAAATAACCCATATCAAATATTAGATAATAATGATTGGCAGCAATAGCTTATATTTGAAACTAAAATGCTTATGCAATTATTTTGGATCATAGATGAAAATTAAGCGATATATGATGGTTTTGCTAATAAACTTCTTTTACAGCATATAATATATAAAAATATTTTAAAATTTACTATATTACAAATTAACGAAAAATAGCATTGCTGTGTTGTATACGAAATAATCATATGTTATACTTGTAAAAGGAGGGGTATTATGAATGAGAGACACGCTCAAGTTCTTGACTTGGTAAATGAATATAAACGAATTGAAGTAAATCGTTTATCAGAAATGCTTGATGTATCACAGGTTACGATTAGAAAAGACCTTGATGTTTTAGCTGAGCGCGGCTTGTTAGTTAGAGAACATGGCTATGCGCTATGCCGTAAAGCCGATGATGTAAATAATAAGCTGGCAGTGAGATATGAAAGCAAAATGAAGGTTGCGGTAAAGGCAGCAGAATTAGTTGCTGATGGCGAAACGATCATGATTGAATCAGGTTCGACCTGCACGCTTTTAGCTGAACAGATTGCCGAAACTAAAAAAGATGTAACCATTATTACAAATTCGGCATTTATTGCTAATTACATACGTGATAAAGGCAATGTGCGTATTATATTGCTGGGTGGTGAATACCAAAAAGAAACACAGGCAATGGTAGGTCCGCTATTGAAAAAATATGCCAGTGAATTTTTTGTGGATAAGCTGTTTATTGGAACGGATGGTTTTATTCCTAAAGTAGGATTTACCAGTGGTGAAATGATGCGTATGGAATCTGTTCATAGCATGGCAGGTTCAGCCAGACAAATTATTATTATGACTGACTCCAGCAAATTCCAAAAGCAGGGTGTCGTATTGCAATTTAGATTTTCGGAAATAAATAAAGTTATCACTGATGGTAAAATTTCGGATGAGACAAAAAAATTATTAGAACGAAATCATGTTGATTTGACGATTGCTTATTAAGAAACTAAAAAAACTGCCGCAAAGACGGCAGTTTTTTTAGTTCCTTAATAATATTATTGTTGATCAGGCATTTGTTCACGGGCCAAATTGCCAAAACGCGTAAATTCTTTTTGGAAATAGAGCTGTACAGTATCAACGGGTCCATTACGATGCTTGGCAATGATGATGTCGGTAATATTCTTGTTTTCAGTATCGGGATCATAATAATCTTCACGATATAAAAACATAACAATATCAGCATCCTGTTCCAGTGAGCCAGATTCACGTAAATCGCTGAGCATTGGTTTTTTTACCTGTCGGGCTTCAACACTACGGCTAAGCTGCGATAATGCTATTACCGGTACATTGAGTTCACGTGCTAAGGCTTTTAAAGAACGTGAGATTTCGGAAATTTCCTGTTGTCGGTTATCGCCCTTGCTGCCGCCTTTTCCCTGCATAAGCTGCAAATAGTCAATAATAATCAGGGATAATCCTTTTTCAAGTTTTAAGCGGCGTGCTTTAGAACGCAGTTCCATTATAGTTATGCCGGCGGTATCATCTATGAAAACAGGAGAGGACGACAAACGATCAGCAGCACTAATTAAGCGTTGCCAATCTTCATCGAGCAGTCCGCCGGTTCGCATGCGTTGTGAATCGATGCCGCCTTCAGAACAGAGCATACGCTGTACTAATTGCTCCTTGGACATTTCCAAGGAGAAAAAGGCTACAGGTTCTTTTTTTCGGACAGCGGCATGCGTAGCAATATTTAAAGTAAAAGCTGTTTTACCCATACTGGGACGAGCTGCTACAAGAATTAAATCTGAGGGCTGAAAACCGGAAGTGAGTTTGTCAAGATCTTTAAAGCCGGTAGACAGACCGGTAATGCCGCCCTTGGCTTCATGCATTTGTTCGATTTTACTGAAGGTGTCGAGTAAAATTGTTTTTATGGGCATAAAATCACCAACAGTGCGGTTGTTGGCAACTTCCAAAATCATTTTTTCTGATTTATCAAGTACAACATCAACATCATCGTCATCTTCATAACCAAGTGCAGCAATAGTCGTAGCGGTATTTATCAAAGCACGCAGCTGTGATTTTTCCTTTACTATTTTGGCATGGTAAACAATATTGGCGGCACTGGGAATGCTGTTGGCCAGAGCGGTAAGAAAAGTGATACCGCCGACTTTTTCCAACTGATTTGTTTTACGTAATTGTTCGGTTACTGTGATTAAATCTACAGGATCATTGCGATTAAAAATTTCTACCATGGTGGAAAAAGCGATGCGATGGGCTTCACGATAGAAATCCTTGTCAACAAGGATTTGTGCAGCTTCAGAAATAGCATCGCGGGAAATAAGCATAGCACCGAGTACTGATTGTTCAGCCTCGATATTTTGGGGTGGAACTCTGTCGAGCAATAAGATGGCCTCCTTTAAACAGATAAATACGACAGATGTATGTTATAGCTGCTCATCGGCAGTAAATAACAGGTCTAAAGCTTGCTGGGCAGTTTCTACCGGGAAAATTTCTAACCCCAGGAGATTAGCCGGAATATCTTTTTCGTTTTCTTTGGGGATTATTAGACGAGAAATACCTGCTTGTTTTGCGCCATAAGCTTTCTCAAAAACACCGCCTACAGGACGGACATTTCCCTGAATGGAAATTTCACCAGTTACGGCTGTGTCCTGCCGGATTTTTTTATTAGTAAGGGCAGAGATCAGTACGGTCATTATAGCCGTTCCGGCGGAAGGACCGTCAATATTGCCTCCGCCAATAACATTTAGATGGATATCGTAATCATTAATATCCTTACCGGTAAGTTTGCGTACAACAGCGGCTGCATTAAATACCGAATCCTTAGCCATGCTGCCGGCAGTATCATTAAAGCGAACACTGCCGTGACTTTTTTTTCCGGCTTCAAAAGCAATAGCTTCTATTTCGATTACTGAGCCAATGAAACCAGCAACACCGAGACCAAAAATTTTACCTTGCTCAGCTTTGTTAGAGGCTTTTTTTGTAATAAAAGGTGATAAGCGGCTGACTTGTGCCACTTTATAAATATTATCGAGACTTATGGTTATATCAGCTTCATCGGAAGATGAATTTTCCTGCAGTGCTAAACTATAGGCATCGGCTAAAATGTTTATGGCCTTACGGCCTTCAATGGTATATTCGCTTATTACTTGGGCAACTTTATCAGCAAGCTTGACTTCTAATTTGTCAGCAGCATTCTGGACGATTTTTTCAATATGTTTAGGTGTAAGTGGTTCAAAATAGATTTCAGCACAGCGGGAACGCAGGGCTGGATTGATATACATCGAATCGCGTGTAGTGGCACCGATTAAAACAAAGTCAGCAGGTGCTCCTTCGTCAAACAACTTACGAACATATTGAGGGATGCCGGGATCGGTAGGGTCATAGTAGGCCGATTCAAAATAAGCGCGTTTATCTTCAAGTACTTTTAATAATTTATTTTGCAGTACTTCATCCATTTCACCGATTTCGTCGATAAATAGGATACCGCCATGGGCATCGGTTACCAGACCCGGTTTTGGTTCAGGAATGCCACTGTCAGCCAAATCGCGGCGGGCACCTTGATAGATAGGGTCGTGGACTGAACCTAATAATGGATTGGTCATATCGCGTGGATCCCAGCGTAATGTAGTGCCATCTGTTTCGATAAAAGGAGCAGATGCAGCAAACGGCGTATATTTTTCTTGACGGGCGCTGTCCAGTACAAGACGGGCAGCCGTTGTTTTGCCGACACCGGGAGGTCCGTAGAGGATTAAGTGCTGTGGATAAGGTGAAGATAGTTTGGCTTTTAGGGCAGCAACGGCTCTTTCCTGACCAACTATTTCTTCGAGTGACTGCGGACGCAGCAGCTCCATTACCGATTGGGTAAGATTTATTTTTTCCAATTCCTCAAGCTTTTTTAAATTGTTCTTTGCCTGGGGGGAATCTTCCTCCGGCTGTTCTTCTTTGAGAATCTGCATGCGAATATCAGAGACATAATCTTGATGATTCTCTTCCATTTTTTCCGCAATACGTTTTTCTATTTTTTCTTCCATATTGCGGCGCGCGATTATATCAGCAATTCTTTCAGCTACGTTGGCAAGAATTACAGGTATTTCCTTGTCCTCAGGAATAGTTTCATAGGTGGGATCCTCAAAGACGATTTTTTGCAGGGCAAGAACGCGTTCTTTATAATCTTTGGATTGCAGCAATTTTATAGCATCAAGCTTGCCAGCTTTTAGAACTAACTTCTCTGAACCCATAACATCAACTAAGATGCTGTATACAGCATTGACGTCCTTAGCTAAAGGGTTTAGATAATTTTCATCGAGTTTGGGCATCGTTAGTGGTGGTTTAGCTGGAGCTGGCTGAGTTTTTTGTGAGAAATATTTTTGTAAAAATTTTTTAAATGACATTTTTTTTCCTCTATAAAAAGAATATATTATTATGACAATATTCGTTGTAAAGATAAAAATATCCGCTTTCACTACAAATGAATGACTTATTAATAAGGTATATAAACATCCTAATTGTTAATAAGTCACCATTATATCAAGCAAATATTTTGCCTGATATATGATGATAGCGGATATTGAAACATATAAATATTTTAATGGAACTTATTATTAATTGGCGATGACATGCAGCGTTATTTTAGCAGTTATAGTTGGATGTACTTTTATAACAGCTTCATAATCACCGATGCTTTTAATTTCGTTGGTCAATTCAATTTTGCGCTTATCAATATCAATATTGAAATCCTTCTTTAGGGCAGCGGAAATATCTTTACCAGTGATGGAACCAAATAATTTACCAGCTTCGCCCACGCGGACAACAAGGGTTATTTCAACCTTTTCCAGTTGGGCAGCCATCAAGATAGCTTCATCATTGGCCTGTTGTTTTTTTCTTTGCTGAGAGCCTTGTTTAGCTTTAGCCACATTTACATTGCTGGCAGTGGCTTCAATAGCTATATTTTTAGGGAATAGGAAGTTGCGGGCATAACCTTCAGAAACTTCAACAATATCCCCTTTTTTTCCGACTTTTTTAAGATCCTGTTCGAGGATTACTTTCATTATTATCAACCTCTTTTATTATATTTTTAGCTAGTTCAATAGCTTTTTTCTGTATTTCCTGTAAATTTCCATCTTTTACTTGGGCGCCAGCTACATTTAAATGACCACCACCGCCAAAGGCTTCCATAAGCACTTGGACGTTGAGTTCACCTAAGGAACGAGCACTTATGCCAACCGTATTATCATTGAGCTTAAAAAATACTAAGCTCATACGAGCTTGATCAATACCTAAGAGATAATCAGCAACCTGGGCCGACAGTATTTGGATATTAGCAGCGTTATCGGGACAGGTTGAAACTAATAGGCCGCCATCGTAAAAAACGGAGTTAGATATAGCCTGAGCTTTGGCAACATTTGTATTATAATCGGTGCGGAACAGATGACTGACAAGCTGGGGATCAGCTCCATTGCGGCGCAGATAAGCAACGGCGTCAAAGGTGCGTACACCAGTCTGTACCTTGAAATTTTTTGTATCAACAATAATTCCGGCATATAATGCTGTTGCATCAATGCGGGAAATTAGCGGATCATCACTAAAATACATCAAAAGTTCTGTTATCAGTTCACTAGTGGATGATGAGGACGGCTCAATATATATTAACAGAGAATTTTTTATAACATGCTCAGAACGGCGATGATGATCAATTACTACGGTATTTTTAATGGTTTCAAGCAGCTTTTGGCTGGCAACAAGATGTGGTATATGTGTATCAACGACAAACAGTGATGGATTTAAGGCTGTGATATTAAGGGCTTCTTCCTCCGTAATAAACAAGCTTGAATATTCAGGACTGTCTTTAACCAGCTCAGCAAATTTATCAATACCTTCATTCATTTCACTTAGGATGATATGAACTTCTTTTTGTAAAAACTTGGCCATAGCAGCGACACCGATAGCAGCACCTAAGCTATCAAAGTCTTCGTTATGATGTCCCATTATAAAGATAACATCAGATTTTTCAATTATTTCACTGACGGCATGTGATACAACGCGTGATTTTACCCGAGTGTGTTTTTCCACGGCCTTGGTCTTGCCACCAAAAAATTTGACTTTACCTTCGATATTAACAGCTACCTGATCACCACCGCGTCCTAGGACAAGATCAAGGTTGGATTGGGCTAGGGCACCGAGTTCTTCCATGGACATGCTTTGACGTGATTCTACAAGGCTGATGCTTAAGGTTATAGGAAATTTATTAGGACCACGCATGTTGCGGATGCGGTCGAGTACATCAAATTTATCATTCATAGCTAACTCAAGCATTTGATGTTCAATCATAATAATATATAAATCATCATCAAGACGACGTAAAAAAGCTTTTAATGATTGTGCCCACTTATCAAGAATGCTATTAGCTTCAAAAAGAATAGCAGTGCGCTGGGCATCACTTAATCCCTGCATGGCATCATCATAATTGTCAATCTGGATATAACCAAATAAAGGCATACGGGCAGCGGTCACTTGTTTAAATTCTTCCGATTGGGTAACATCAGAAATATACAGTGCCATCAAACCGTTTAGATCGGTATCCGTGGAGACAGGCCGATGCTTTAATAGATAAAACTTATTATTATTGCTAAAAACAATCTCGCCAATCTGTCCCCAAAGGGCATCTAAATTAAGTTCCGGCCAAAATTCATGAATAACGGTGCCCAGTTCTGGTTCTTTGCCCAGCCATTTAATCAGTTCATTGTTGTGCCATTCTAAGCGGCTGTCACGGTCAACAATGAGAATTACCTGCGGCAATTGGTCAAGGGCGTAATTTGATATTTCATTGATGTTTTTAACAACATTTTGGTAATAGTCTGATAGTGCTTTTTGACGATCATGATTACGTTCACGCAGGAATAATAATAAACAGATGAGTAGCAAAAGTCCTGCTGCCGCTAAATATATATTATAGCATAAAAGTGTAAGCAATAATCCTGTAATAACAATAAGTGTGATGCAAATGTCTATCCATGAAGATAATCTGCGAGGCATAATGACACTCCTTACTAAATTGCTAATCCCTTTTTATTTTTAAACGAGTACGATAATCGAAAATCATATCAAATAGACCGGCATACATAAAAATTTCTAAAAAAGGTGTGAAGATAATTAGAACCATGATGAGAATCTTTGGTAATGTAGATAGCTTTAATCGTTCTAAAATAAAGTAAAGCAGGGATAGACCCTGCAGGCGGCAAAACATTGAGGAAAAATAATTTAAATTAAAGGAAACATTGTACAAAATAGTGATGCTGCGAGTACTTCCCCAATATAGGCCCACAAGTGAAAAGCCAAATAAAAATACAAATATGACTGGCATGCGCCATTGAGCAAATGGAGGCAGCCCAGCTAAATTGCGTTCACCAAGACGTTTTAATAGACGATGGGTCAATAGGAAATTAATCAAAGCACTAAAAATAGCTGAAAGGGCAATTGCTGCTGGCAATGAAAGCATAATAAGCTTAACAATATGCTCTATTTGGGCAGTTTGAGTCTGCAGTTGTTCAGGTGCAAGACCCATCGACTGATACATTTTTAGTGTAGTCTGTGTGGCTGTGTTTAAAGTAGTTCCCAAATCCTTAAATACATCGACACCCATTAGCAAAAAAACAGCAGCTAAAGATAAACCTACAGATAAAATTGATGCCCCCATAGTCAAAAGAAGATTTTTGGTTGGGGATAAGTGCCGAAAGCCATAACCAAGTGCTGGCCCGGTTAAAATTGTTATTATAATGATGGATAGAGCTGACTGAAACCCAAATACACTGCCTGTAATTAGGCTGGCAGCAATAACTGATATGAATCCCCAGCGTAGTCCATGACGAAATATATTTATGGCAATGGGAAGCGGAAGTATGTACAAAAGAAAGAAAAACATCGGCAAAGCTGTACCGCTTATTGCCATGATTACAGTCAGGGCAGTCAGCATAGCGCCTTCAATAAGAGGTCTGGTAGAATTATTAAGCATTAATTTAATCCTTTCGGATAATTTAAAATATGAATATAATGCAAAAATAAAAATGTATATTCAAATATTAATTATAATATACTTTGATAACTTATGCAAAAAATAATATGCTGTTATTATATAAGAAAAATTATCAATAACGGGAATACTTGACGAATTATAACATAAATAGTATACTTTTTATTAAATTTGGTGATGGAGTTCGCCATTAAATCTGTCTTGACAGTGATGACTCCTGTTGTAAGTAGGCTGTTGCTACTTATGGCAGGAGTCTTTGTTATATATGCAGATTACTAAAAATACAGGAAAAGGTTGGGGCGTATGTTAACAAAAATTTTGTGTGTAATGGTAGGCTGTGCTGTTGGAGGTGGTTCCAGATTTTATATATCGACAATGCTGGCGCAGAAATATGGTACGGCTTTTCCATACGGAACGGTAACTGTCAATTTGTTGGGGTGCTTTTTAATCGGCATAATATCAACGTTTTTAAATGAGCGCAGCGTGGGAATGTCACCATATGTGAGTTTACTGCTCACAGTAGGTTTTTTGGGAGGGCTTACGACATTTTCTTCGTTTAGTTATGATACTTTGACATTAGTACGTCTGGGAAATTTAATGGGGGCACTATTAAATATTGGTATTAATGTCATCGGTGGATTTTCAGCAGCTGTAGCAGGCATGTTTATAGTCCGTTTTATCTGGGGCTGATATATAATATTTATATAGGCTCAAATATTATACTGTTTTGATTATAGAACATAATAATCTTTAGCAACCGTTGTAAAATAAGGAGATAACGCTTATTTTGCAACGGTTTTTTTTAATATCCTTCCATAATAAATAGTTATTTTAGTTATATTTTTCACTATATTTACAATTTTTTATGACGTTGCTACAATTGCAGTATAGAAAGATATAAATTAATAATATGAGTGGGGAAGTAAAGTTTTTATATATTATTAAAATTGAGGCGAATAAATAATGAAGATATTAGTATGTATAAAACAAGTTCCCGGAACGAATAAAGTTGAAGTAGATGAGAAAACTGGCGTTCTGAAAAGAAATGGAACAGACAGCAAGATGAATCCATATGATTTATATGCACTAGAAACAGCTTTGCGGATAAAAGAAAAATATGGTGGAAGCGTTAGTGTTATAAGTATGGGACCACCACAGGCCAAGGCTGTTTTATATGAAGCATTTGCCATGGGGGCGGATGAAGGAGCCCTGATAACAGATCGAAAATTTGGTGGAGCTGATGTATTGGCAACCAGCCGCACTTTATCACAGGGGATAAAAAAATTTGGCGAATTTGATATTATTCTTTGCGGCTTACAGACTACTGACGGTGATACCGCTCAGGTTGGACCGGAAGTAGCTGAAATGCTAAACATCCCCAGTATTTGCAACATAGAAAAAATAGAACAGGTACAGGACAATACTATTATAGTTGATATGGATATGCCGGAAGATATTGAACGGGTTCGGGTAGAATTCCCGTGTCTGTTAACGGTAAAAAAAGATATTTTTCAGCCACGACTGCCCTCGTATATTAAACAGCAGCAAACACAAAAAAAGGATATTGATATTTTTACTTTTAGTGATATGGAAGACCAGAATGAAAAAAAATATGGATTGTCTGGTTCACCAACCCATGTAGAGCGTATTTTTCCGCCAACCAGCGATAAGATTCAGCAGCATTGGCAGGGGACAGCCCAGGAAATTTCCGGGCAAATATATGGTTTATTAAGAGAGAAAAAATTTATCCGTTAAAAACATGGGGAAATATATGGTTTTGTGTTGTGCTGGTTAATAAACTGGTGTGCCCTTTAAAGCCGTCCCTGCACGGTGTGTACTTACCTACTACAGTTCTAAGCACTAAAGTGCAAAGAACTGTAGCGTAGAATGCTAAAGCATTAAGAGCTATAGCATAGGGAAGGTGGCTTGACGAAGTCAAGTCAGAAGGGGTAACCCTTCAGGCAGCTTTGCTTCCAGCTCCCCTAGCGGGGAGCCTTTTGGGAAGATAAAACTCAATTAGCACAATGTGAAGATGGTTGATTAATATTATAGCTAAAGAGGGATGAAAATTATGGCTAAGCTTATAGTTCATCAGGAAAAAATTACAAATTCGCAGGAATTTATACAAATATGTCCGTTTAATGCTATGCAGGAAAAAGACAATGAAGTAATAATAACAGCAGGCTGCAGAATGTGCCGCTTATGTGAAAAAAAAGGCCAGGGAGCGGTAGAATATATTGCCGATGAAGTGCAGCCGCAGATAGATAAAAGTAAATGGCGTGGAATTGCCGTATATGTTGACCATGTTGATGGGAAAATTCATCCGGTAACTTATGAACTACTGGGAAAGGCTCGGGAACTTGCCGCTAAGATAGCACAGCCTGTTTATGCCTTATTCATTGGTAATGATATTGAAAAAGAAGCTGATGAGCTTTTGCATTATGGTGCGGATAAAGTATATGTCTGCGAAGATAGTGAATTAAAATATTTTAAGATAGAAGCTTATACTAATGTATTTGCTAAATTTATTAATGAGGTTCAGCCATCAGCCATTTTAGTCGGAGCAACACCAGTAGGACGGCAATTGGCACCGCGTGTGGCAGCACGCTTTGCTACAGGGCTTACAGCAGACTGTACAGTACTTGATATAAAGGAAAATACTGATTTAGTGCAGATACGACCGGCTTTTGGTGGTAATATAATGGCGCAGATACAGACACCTAATACAAGACCGCAAATGGCAACAGTACGGTATAAAGTAATGGACGCACCACAGAGATTAGATTCAGCGGTAGGAACTATCGAACACTTAGATGTTGCTGCGTGTGATTTAGTAAGTCATGTCGATGTTTTATCGGTAACGAAAAAAGCCAAAGAAACTACAATTGATATGGCCGATGTTCTGGTAGTTGCCGGACGCGGTATAAAAAAGAAGCAGGATTTACAAATGCTGGAAGAATTGGCTGGCCTTTTAGGCGGTGAAGTGGCTTCGACCCGTCCTTTGGTAGAAATTGGCTGGCTTGATCCGAAAAAGCAGGTGGGATTAAGCGGTCGTACCGTCAGACCAAAACTTATAATTACTTGTGGTGTTTCCGGTTCGGTACAATTTGTTGCCGGAATGAACCATGCAGATATGATACTAGCAATAAATAATGACAGCAAAGCCCCAATTTTTAAAACAGCTAATTATGCCATAAACGGTGATGTCTATGAGGTAGTACCGCAATTAATAAATAAAATAAAAGCAGGGGAGGCTGTATTATGAATACCTATAAACGATTAGATCAAGATGATTTAAAAAATATAACTGCTTTTATAAATCGTGATAGAATTTTATGGGATAATGAAATAAATGAAGAATACAGTCATGATGAATTAAGTGCTAAGCAGCATTATCCTGATATGGTGGTACGGGCAGTTTCCACTGAGGAAATATCGAAATTGATGCATTATGCCAGTGAGAATCATATAGCGGTAACTCCGCGTGGTGCAGGCACGGGCTTAGTAGGCGCCTCAGTAGCTATTGAACATGGAATAATGCTTGATACAACATTGATGAATCATTTTATTGAGCTTGATGAACAGAATTTGACGCTTACGGTTGAACCTGGCGTATTACTGATGGAATTAGCTGATTATGTTGAAAAACATGGTTATCTATATCCGCCAGATCCCGGCGAAAAATCAGCGACTATTGGTGGTAATATAAGTACTAATGCCGGTGGTATGCGGGCTGTAAAATTTGGTGTGACGCGTGATTATGTTCGTGGTTTGGAAGTGGTTTTAGCTGATGGAACTATTATGACCTTGGGCGGCAAAGTAGTAAAAAATAGTTCAGGCTACGATTTAAAGGATATGATTATAGGTTCAGAGGGAACCTTGGCAATAATAACAAAAGCTGTATTAAAATTACTGCCCCTGCCGAAAAAAAGTGTAAGTTTATTGGTACCATTTCCCACATTGGCTGAGGCCATTCGAGCAGTGCCGCCGATAATAAAATCAAAGGCAGTTCCTACCGCCATTGAATTTATGGAACGGGAAGTAATTATGGACGCAGAAGAATACTTGGGCAGAAAGTTCCCTGATAATCAGGCTGATGCCTATTTATTGCTGAAATTTGATGGAAACAGTATGGAAGAAATAGCGTCATATTATGATAAAGTAGCCCAGATTTGTCTGCAACAGGGAGCAATTGATTTATTGATTGCCGATACCGATGAACGTGCTGAAAGTATTTGGAAGGCACGCGGTGCTTTTTTGGAAGCAATAAAAAGCTCAACCACAATGATGGATGAAGTTGATGTTGTTGTTCCGCGCAGTCTGGTGCATAATTTTGTTGAATATATTCATCAATTGCAAAGTGAAATGCAAATACGCATAAAATGCTTTGGTCATGCCGGTGATGGAAATCTGCATGCATATATATTAAAAGACCAGTTATCTGATGAACAATGGGATAAAATATTAAATTTGACGATGGATAAGCTTTATAGCAAGGCTCGCAGCCTTAATGGCAATGTATCGGGCGAGCATGGTATTGGCTATGCTAAGAAGGAATATCTGCGCAATTCTGTAAGTGATAAAGCTGTGGTTTTGATGCAGGGAATAAAAAAAGTATTTGATCCGCTCGATATTTTAAATCCGCATAAGGTTTGTCAGGAATAAAAAAGGGGCTGTGAAATAACGCCCTGATAATTAAAAAAGAGGTTTGTTAGCTCAGAAGAGCTGATGGACCTCTTTTTGTGGTAAAATTTTACGT
>NZ_JACHFH010000038.1 GCF_014201835.1 Pectinatus brassicae
CAATCTCTATATGCATATTTCTATACATACTGACTAGTTTGGTCGCCTAACTCACGACTAAAGTCACGAGTGTGCGGCTCCCATTTAATCAAAAATTCTACTTCACTTGATGGTCTTTTCCAATTTTCTGTTGAAAACGCATACACTGTAAGGTACTTTATATTAATGGCTGATGCAGTTTTTACAATTTTGTGCAAAACATCAACGCCCTTTTTGTGTCCAGCAGTACGCGGCAATCCTCTTTTTTTGGCCCAGCGTCCATTGCCGTCCATAATTATTGCCACATGCTGCGGCAATAATTCAGGCTGGAGATTTGTATCAACCGTTTTAGCCTCATTATTTTCATTTTTATAAAAAAATTTTTTCCACATAAGATAAACCTCTTTGGCTTTGTAATACGAAACAGACCCCTCTCTTAAAACTTAAAGAGAAGAGGGGCCTGTATTCATCAAGGAGCTTCGATAGCTGAAACAGGGCAGCCTGCTTGGCATGCACCACATTCTACGCAAGTAGCTTCATCAATTTCATAATGGGTTTCACCTTCAGAAATTGCGCCTACTGGACAAGTAGAAGCACATGCACCGCAAGAAATACAGTCATCATTAATTTTATATGCCATAATTTACACCTCCTTCCCCATTTTTGCAGCAGCTATAAGCTGCAGCTCTCCAGTTTCAAGATATTTCTCTCGTATTACATATAGGATATTGGAATCCACCGCAAAATAACCTTTATCTGGTGGAATTGTGTAATCAATAACAAATTTAATTTTCTTTTGCTGCAAGTCAATAACAGCATCTGTCAGAAGCTGTCCTACATATTTCATTACTCAAACTTCCATTATTTCTTTTTCTTTTATTACTCTGATATTATTTACTTCTTCGACGTATTTATCAACTAGTTTTTGCATATCATCCTGTGCTTTTTTAGCTTCATCTTCAGTAATTTCTTTGCCTTTTTCTAATTTTTTAATACCATCATTAGCATCACGGCGAATATTTCTCAAAGCTACTTTTGATTCTTCAGCTTTCTTATTTACAGTTTTTACCAAATCAGCACGACGTTCCTTGGTAAGCTGGGGAATAGCGAGGCGAACTACTGTACCATCTGAGTTAGGACTGAGTTCTATCTCAGATTTCATAATAGCCTTTTCAATTTCATGCAGCATCGTTTTTTCCCAAGGAGCTATAACCAGCATACGCGGTTCAGGCACGGAAATATTGGCCACCTGGTTTATTGGTGTAGGATTACCATAGTAATCAACCATTACCTTATCCAATAATGCTGGTGTAGCACGACCAGCACGCAGACTTGCAAATTCTCTTTTTAAAGCTTCTATAGCTTTTTTCATACGGTCTTCATTAGCAGTGAATACTTCTTTTACCATTTTATTTACGACCTCCAACAATAGTGCCTATAGATTCACCCAATGCTGCTTTTAAAATATTACCTGGTTCATCAATATTAAATACGATAAGCGGTATTTTATTATCCATACATAAACTGGTAGCAGTTGCATCCATAACAGCCAGTCCACGCTGTAATACTTCCAGATATTCTAAAGTATCAAATTTTTGTGCATTGGCATTAGTATTAGGATCACAATCATATACTCCATCAGTATTTTTCTTAGCCATTAAAATAACGTCGGCCTCAATTTCAGCTGCTCGAAGTGCCGCTGTTGTATCTGTGGAAAAATATGGATTACCAGTACCCGCAGCAAAAATAACTACACGGCTTTTTTCTAAATGACGAACAGCACGGCGTCTAATATATGGCTCTGCCACCTGACGCATTTCAATGGCTGTCTGCACGCGTGTATCTACCTCAATTTTTTCCAAAGCATCCTGCATAGCCAAAGAATTCATAATTGTTGCCAGCATCCCCATATAATCAGCAGTCGTTCTATCCATGCCTTTAGCACTGCCTGCCAAACCACGCCAAATATTGCCGCCGCCAACTACAATTGCTACTTCTATTCCTTGATGATAAATATCTTTTATCTGTTTAGCAATAGATTCTACAACTTCTGGATTAATACCAAATCCCTGTTCTCCTGCCAAAGCTTCGCCGCTTAATTTTAGTACCACACGTTTATATTTCTTTACCGTCACCGACATATCCTCCGTCTAATATTTAATTGTGAATTCAGCACTTTTATTTAATATCTATTTTGTGTTAATTGAAATTATATTCCTAAATATTTTTATAGTAGTGAAAGGCTCCCCTTTAGGGGAGCTGGCAGCAACGCTGTCTGAGGGGTTTCAAGTTTTAACCCTTCCGACTTGACTTCGTCAAGCCACCTTCCCTAAAGGGACGGCTTTTAAAACCATACATTCTTGTAAATTAATCCCTTACAAATTCATACATTTGTCTTAAAAAAGAGAACACAATATTTGTGTTCTCTTTAAATTTTTTAATTACTTATTAACCTTTAACTGCAGCCATTACTTCTGCAGCAAAATCGTCTTCTTTTTTCTCAATGCCTTCGCCAACTTCATAACGTACAAAACGACGAATAGAGATGTTTTCACCGATTTTAGCAATTTTAGCTTTTACTAAATCAGAAATAGTCTGTTCTGGATCTTTAATATAAGCCTGATCTAATAAGCATACTTCTTTATAGTATTTTTCGATACGGCCTTCAACCATTCTTTCCACGATTTTTTCAGGTTTGCCTTCAGCCAAAGCCTGTTCGCGCAATACTTTACGTTCGTGGTCAAGATCAGCTGCTTCAACTTCTTCACGACGCACGCATTTAGGATTAGCTGCTGCAATCTGCATAGCGATATCACGTGCAAATTCTTTAAAGTCATCAGTTCCAGCAACGAAATCTGTTTCACAGTTTACTTCAACTAAAACACCAATACGACCATTACCATGAATATAAGATGTAACTACACCTTCAGCAGCAACACGACCAGCTTTTTTAGCTGCGGATGCCAACCCTTTTTCACGTAAAAAATCTACCGCTTTGTCTTTGTCACCGTCACACTCAGCTAATGCTTTTTTACAGTCCATCATACCTGCACCTGTTTGTTCACGCAATTCTTTTACCATTGCTGCAGTAATATTTGCCATTAAGAAATCCTCCTACAAAAAAAGAGGGTAAAGGGATAATATTCCCCTTACCCCCTCTGATATTTTAATTTTATTTTTAATTAAGCTTCTTCAGTTGTTTCAGCTTGAACTTCTTCAGCTTCTTCGCCGCCCTGACGACCTTCAAGTACTGCATCAGCGATACAGCCAGTTAAAAGTTTTACAGCACGAATAGCATCGTCATTACCAGGAATAACATAGTCTATTTCGTCTGGGTCGCAGTTGGTATCAACTATACCAACGATAGGAATATTAAGTTTTTTAGCTTCAGCAACAGCAATACGTTCTTTACGTGGATCGATTACAAATAAAGCACCTGGTAATCTGTCCATTTCTTTAATACCGCCGAGAGCTTTTTCTAATTTGTCTTTTTCACGACGAAGCATCTGTACTTCTTTTTTAGTAAGAACTTCAAATGTACCGTCTTCTTCCATAGCTTCAAGTTCTTTCAAACGATTGATGCTTTTTCTGATGGTACCAAAGTTGGTCATCATACCGCCAAGCCATCTTTCGTTTACGTAATACATACCAGCTTTTTCAGCTTGTTCTTTTACGGATTCCTGAGCTTGTTTTTTAGTACCTACGAATAAAACTGTTTTGCCTTCTTCAGCAATAGAACGAACGAAGTTATAAGCTTCATCAATTTTTCTTACAGTTTTCTGTAAGTCGATAATATAGATACCATTTCTTTCAGTGAAAATGTACTTAGCCATTTTCGGGTTCCAGCGTCTGGTCTGATGACCAAAATGTACGCCTGCTTCTAATAATTGTTTCATGGATATAACTGCCATGATGGTGCACCTCCTGTTTTTTTATTCCTCCACGCATCTTAACTCGCCGCTTTACCCTTACGGGAACAGTACAGCATCAATACGTGTGCGTTTTCTACACCGCTGTATATTATATCATAAAAAAAATACGCTAGCAACTTATTTTTTTGCAAAAATAAAAGCAGCCCCCGCGTTTGCGAGAGCTGCCAAATTACACTCCATCAGAGCATAATCCTTATCTTCGATACTTCTAAAATTTAGGATCAGAACCAGAAGTCAACTTCACCATAAACTTTGCTAAAGTCAGCATCATTGTTAGCATAATCAGCAGAAAGATTTTTACCATCATAATAACGAATAGTTGCTACAATGTTTTCAGCTACTGTATAGTTAGCACCGATTTCCCAGCCTTTGGTACCACGAGTAGCAGCATCATAGGTAGGAACAATAGTAGCATATTCACCAAGATAGCGATATGCTGTATAAGCGCCCCAAGAACCAGGTTTAGTCATATCTGCACCTTTGTATGCTAAAGTAATATCATAAGCCTTACTTTGGTCATCGCCTGCATAACCAGCAACATCATCCATATCAGATTTAGCATAAATTCCATATAATTTTACATTTTTATCAAATGCATAACCTAAACCAGCTGCCCAAATACCAGTATTATCATCATTAGACATTGATTTACCATCAAATGTTTTTGCAAATGCACCAGCATTATTAGCATCAATATTTCTTAATGTATAATAACCAAGTAAGCCGCTTAATTTACTATTTTTAGGAGCAATTCCTGCTTCCAATGATAAGTAATCGCCAGTGCCATCAAAAGCCTCTGTCTTGCCAATATTGGAATCAGAATCAAAGTCATAACGACCAGCAACAGCTTTTACATAAGAATTGCCTTCTTTATCGCCAACATGCCATTTGAACTGAGCACCGCTAATGTTATCATCCATGATTAAACCAGAACCAAATACATCATCACTGTAGGTATCAAGTTTACCTAATTTAGCATCAGCACCGAATAATGGGCCTTCAGCATAAATTTTATCAACTGTTGTATCTGATTTATCACTATCTCCGTTATTAGTGCTACCACCATTATTAGCAGAAGATGCATTGCTGAAATATTGGATACGAGCGTTAACAGTCCAGCCGGAATTACCGACGAACATTTTTGGTTCTAAACGCAATCTGTAAGTGTTGGTATCTGCTCTATCACTTGTAGTTGCACGAGTTGCACCACTTTTATATTCTGGAGATTTAATACCAGAATATATATAGGACATTCTGCCGCCCCATTTAACGTTATCGGATTTCTTTTCGAGATCGGATACGCGAACGCCGAGGTTATCGAGTTCTTCGGAGAATTCAGCAGCTAATTTGTCAACTAAAGCTTTATCAGCTTTGTCCATGTCGGTTTTGGTCATAGCTTTTGCTACGATCTGAGCCATTTCATAACGGGTCATGGTATTTTGACCTTTGTAAGTGCCATCGGTATAACCATTGATGATACCGTCAGAAGCTAATTTTGATACAGCGTCATATGCCCAGCTGTCAGCTGGTACATCGCTGAAAGGATTAGCTGCAGCAAAAGTTGTGCTAGCAGCACCGATTACTAAAGCGCCAGTAATCATTGATACGAGAGTTTTCTTTGTCATGAGAAAATTCCTCCTATATAAAATGTTTTTTATTTGGTCAAAACATCAGGAGAAAATCTTGTATGAGTATCCATGTTTCCTCAACATCTTTCCACCATCTGTTTTAAACCTTTGATTATACTATCATAAATAATAATAAAAAGCAAGTATCTTTCAGATTTATTTCAGAAAAATCATATTTATCCCAATGTGCCTCTACATTTAAACTAGTAAATTTTTATAATGTTTTTATCGCTATTTTAAAAAAACTTTTTCTCTGTATCTTATCTTTTGATTTGTTAGAAATATTATGCAATTGCTATCTTAAAAATACATTTTTTAACAGCTGTTTTTTCTGTAATTTTTACAGCTGTACGATGAACATCCTGTGGATAGCAGACAAGAAAATCGCCTATTTCCTGCAAATAAATACTGCCTTGTTTATTTCCTTCCAGTGTCAGAAAATCTTTTTCTTCATCATAGGGATTTTGCTGCATATTATGCAAGAAAGTAATATCAATCTGTTCTTCACCCTTTAGCAGTACATGTACGTCAAGATATTTACGATGAGCTTCCCAAAATCTTTCTTCCTGTATTTGTGTAGTATATTCATCGATATTGACGAATATGCGGCGACCGTCTATTTCGTAAGACCCCGCTTTTTTATTTGCTAAATCATTTTCCTGAAAATATTTAAAACATTTCATTATATCTGCTGATAAATTAAAATTTTCCAGGTGATTGCAATTACCAAAAATCATTTTTTCCTCCATTAACCCTTCCGTCATTGCTTCGCAATGCCACCTTCCCTGCAGGGACGGCTATTAAAAACCATGTAATAACTAATATGATTTTCTAAACAATAGCTATAGCATTTGATATCTACTTAAATCATTGTATTGTATGATTTAGGCTCCCCTGTATACTATAATTCTTTGTGCTTTAGCGCTTAAAAATATAGTAAGCAACGCAGAGATACAGTACACACAGTACAAGTGACGGTTTTTCACTCAAATATTACTGTTCTACTTAATATATAGTTTTAATACTCCTATTTATACTGTTAGCATTGTGCTAGTTGAATTTTAGCTACCTGAAAGGCTCCCCTATAGGGGAGCTGGCAGCATAGCTGCCTGAGGGGTTAACCCTTCCGACTTGACTTCGTCAAGCCACCTTCCCTACAGGGACGGCTATTAAACCATGTAATAACTAATATGATTTTCTAAACAATAGCTATAGCATTCGATATCTACTTAAATCATTGTATTGCATGATTTAGGCTCCCCTGCATACTATATGCGGAGCTGGCAGCTTAGCCGTCTGAGGGGTTATTCTTAAAATCTATATCTTAATTAATCATTATAAACCATTAACTGATATTTAGCGCCAGTATCAAGCTGCTCGGCTGTCATATTATAAACAGCATCAATAAGATAATTTCTAAAGGATGCATTGCCGTCTAAATCTGTCATGCGGTTTGCGGCAATTTCACCGGCTATGCCCATGCTGCAAAAGGCTGCCAGCACTGCTGTAAATATATCTTGCTGATTAGCCGCTGCATAAGCTGTAGTTAATGCTGACAGCATACAACCACTGCCGGTTATTTTGCTCATTAAGGAATGTCCGTTGCTTACGGCAGCCGCCTGGTCTTTATCGGCAATTATATCTATTTCCCCGCTAATGGCAACAATAGTCTGCAATTTTCCGGCAAGCTGGCTGGCAATCTTCATATATTCAAATAAATTATCCTCTGTTACTCTATCAGCGGCGTTGGCATCTACACCATGTATTATTCCCTGACCTGTGCTTAATATTTTTATTTCTGAAATATTACCGCGCAATACAGTAATAGGTAGTTTATCCAATATTTTTTTTGCTGTTGCTGTCCGCATAGCTGATGCTCCTGCACCTACCGGATCTAAAAGTATTGGATGCTGCAGCTGTGCAGCTTTTTCTCCGGCTGACAGCATTGAATCAATAGTTCTTTCATTTAATGTGCCAATATTGATATTAAGACCATTGCAGATAGCTGTTATTTCTGCGGCCTCGTTTTTATCATCGGCCATAATTGGGGAAGCTCCGCAGGCCAGTAAAATATTGGCACAGTCATTTACCGTAACATAATTGGTAATATTATGAATAAGCGGAGCTTTTTTTCTTACTTCTTGTAAATATTGTCCCAGCAAATTAAACACCTCAATGTTTTTTATTATTACTTTTCTTTGACACAAAGAAAAGTAACCAAAAGAAATATTTCGCTAAAGTTCATATTCCTGCAAAAAATGTTTTTCCTGCGATAGATTTTAAAACTCACTTTGCTCAAACAGTTAAAATCTAGACATAGCAGTCAAAACATTTTTTTCTATGCCTAACGGCATACCGGAATATTCACTAGGCGAAAAACCATTCTAAATCTATAAACAATTTTTTATTCATATTATGCTAGTTGAAATTTAGGTTCCTAAAAAACGCTCTTATATACTATAGTCCTGTACACTTTAGCGCTTATGCACAGTTCTTTGCACTCCAGTGCTTAGAAATGTAGTAGGCAGAGCAGAGATACAGTACACACAGTACAAGGGACGGCTATTAAACCATATAATAACTAATATGATTTTCTAAGCAATAGCAAACATATAGCATTCGATATCTACTTAAATCATTGTATTGCATGGTCTAGGCTCCCATTTAGGGGAGCTGGCGGCAAAGCCGTCTGAGGGGTTAAAAATTTTCTACATTACAAAACTATGGTTATTATAACATATATTTTTAGCATTTTTTTTGCCAAGCTGATATAATAAAATTATTTATTATAGGAAAGACTAGGTATTATTATGGTTAATTTGGAAAAAATCACTACAGAACGACGTAATCCCGCTACTATGAATATTGACAATGAAGATACTTTATCTATCTGTAAGCTTATAAATAATGAAGATAAGAACGTGGCGCTGGCAATTGAAAAAATTCTGCCGCAGATAGCTATAGCTGTTGATAATATTGTGGACAAAATGAAAACTGGCGGACGACTATTTTATATTGGAGCAGGCACATCGGGACGACTTGGTGTGCTCGATGCCGCAGAATGCCCCCCCACCTACAGTGTTCCCCCTGAATTAATTCAGGGCCTTATTGCCGGCGGCAAAGAAGCAATGTTTCGAGCCCAGGAAGGCGCCGAAGACAATGAAAATCTAGCCGCTGCCGATTTAGCAGAAAAAAAGCTTACAGCTAACGACGTTGTTATTGGTATTGCTGCCAGTGGCAGAACCCCATATGTCATCGGCGGCCTAAAGTTTGCCAAAAAAAACAATGCCGCTACCATAAGCATTGCCTGTTCAGCCAAGGCTCCCATCAGTAATATTTCCGATATTGCACTGGAAGCTGTCACTGGAGCAGAAGTTATCACTGGCAGTACCCGTATGAAAGCAGGAACTGCCCAGAAACTTATTTTAAATATGCTCTCCACCGCTTCAATGATAAGACTCGGCAAAGTCTATCAAAATCTAATGGTCGATGTAAATGCCTCCAATGACAAACTATACGAACGTGCCTGCCGTATAGTTATGGAAGCAACTGATATTACCCATGAAAAAGCTGCAAAATTATTAAAAATTACAGGCGGCAAAGTAAAGCCAGCCATTATTATGCATTTAATGCATATTGATTTTACTGCCGCGCAAAAATTATTAAAAGACAATGATGGCTTTATTCGCAGAACCATTACCGCCAATAAATAATTCAGCCCTAAAAGGAGTATTATGCAAAAAACAATTGAAGAAATCCATGCCCTGCTTATAATTTATGGCATTACCAAAGTTTATAATTGCATGACAAGAATGCGGCTGCAGCTTACAAATACGGAAAATCTGCCGTTGGATGCTATAAAAAAGCTTAATTATGTGCTGGGCGTAAATTTAAGCGGCAGTGAATTACAAATAATTTTCGGCCCAGGCAAAGCAGCAACTGCTGCTAAAATCATGCAGACAATCTTATCCAACAACAGCAATAATCAATCTACTTCCTTCGATCCCCAAAGTTTTGGTCATGCTGATAATCTACATAATGCTATCCGTCAAAAAAATGCTACTTTTTTTAAACTTTTATTAAAAAGAATATCCCATATATTTCTGCCTTTAATTCCGGCCTTTATTGCCTGTGGTCTTATTACTGGTATTTTAAATATTATTTTAAAGCTAGACCCGGCTGTTACTGCCAGTCCTATTATAAAAATACTACAAATCGCTGGCAGCAGTGTTTTTTGGGGTATGAATATTTTTGTTGGTATAAACACAGCCAAGGAACTAGGTGCTTCAACTATGCTGGGCGGCACCATGGCTGCTATTATAACTCACCCGGCTTTAAGTACCATTGCTATACTGGGCATAAATCTTGCACCAGGACGCGGCGGCATAATCGCTGTTTTATTGGTAGTTGCTTTTTCCAGTTGGCTCGAACATAAACTGCATAAATTAGTGCCGCAAATGCTTGATTTATTTTTAACACCTCTATTGGTTATCTTAATATCTACTTTGCCCGCTTTATTTATATTACAGCCTATCGGTGGTTTTATTTCTGATGCTATTGGTCAAATCGTCACTAATGCCATCGATGCCGGTGGTTTTCTAACCGGCTTTGTCCTCGGCGGAACATTTTTGCCGTTAGTACTAACAGGACTGCATCAAGGACTTACTCCTATCCATGCTGAACTACTGTCAAAATATGGTGTTACCATTTTACTGCCAATCTTAGCCATGGCTGGTGCCGGACAAGTTGGTGCATCACTGGCAGTATATGTAAAAACCAAAAATTCCCGCCTAAAAAAAACAATTATCTCGGCCTTACCTGTAGGTATTATGGGAATTGGTGAACCGCTTATCTATGGCGTAACTTTACCGCTGGGACGCCCATTTTTCACCGCCTGTTTTGGCGGAGCCTGCGGCGGTGCTATTCAGGCTTTTTATCATGTTGGCTCATCAGTTATGGGGATTTCCGGACTTCCTCTGGCTGCCGGCACTAATAATATACCTGCTTATATCATCGGTTTATTAATAGCTTATATTACCGGCTTTATCGCTACATACACAATTGGTTTCAATGACCCCGAATAACTCTTAAAGGATGGTTTTATGGAAAACGGTATCTCGCTTTATCCCGGACTGGGAAATTCATTTGAAGATAATTTAGTACTGCTGGAAACAGCAGCTTCTTATGGCATAAAAAGAATTTTTACTTCCTTTCACATTCCCGAAACAGATTTCAATAAATTCCAAAAGCAGTTTGACCAAATGATGAAAATAGTCTCAGAAAATAATATGGAAATAATAAGTGATATTTCCCCAGCCGCTTTGACTCTACTAGGGGCTAAGAAATTAAATCTCTCACTTTTTTGCATAAAAGGAATAAAACGTTTACGACTTGATTATGGTTACGACAGTAATATTATAAGTGAACTGAGCCATAACCATCATAAAATAAATTTACAGCTAAATGCTTCTACCATTACACCTGAGCTTTTAAATGATTTATATTTCAAAGATGCGGATTTTTCCCGCATTGATGCTCTTCATAATTTTTATCCTCGTCCCGGTACTGGTCTGTCTTTAGATTTTTTCCAAAACAAAACACAGATACTACACGAAAATTCTATAAAAGTAGGTGCCTTTATTCCTTGTCATCCCCATTGCCGTCCGCCACTAAAAAAAGGACTGCCAACTTTAGAAGATCATCGTACTATGGCTTTTAGCCTGGCTGCCCGCCATCTATGTGCTATGGATATTGATTCTATTTTTGTTGGTGACTGCCTGCCCACGGAAAAGCAGCTGCAATTATTAGCAACACTTGAAAGCAACACGGTTATTATTAAAGCTAAACTATTTACTAAAAACGAGCAAATAAAAACGTTATTGCAGCAAAAATTTACTTCACGCATCGATGAAGCCCGTGATGCCATACGGACACAGGAAAGCCGTAATATTTTTAAGGATATTTCTATTACTCCGGAAAATACCAGCGAACGCCGAGTAGGTATGATAACACTCGATAACGATGAATATTTGCGTTATAAGGGCGAACTGCAAATAATAAAAAATCTTCAAACTGCTGATGAAAAAGTAAATGTCATCGGTCAAATTTTATCTGACGAATTATTTTTAATGCAGTATATCACAGCCGGAAAATCTTTTATTTTGCAATTTGAAGATTAATTTATAGGCTGTGAAATGCCAGCTTACTATAACTTTGCTTTACAGGGCTTACGATTAGTTATATAATATAAGAGATAATTATTGTGCGGACTTTTTTATATTTTTTTATTCTATGATTAATTGCTGCATTTATCAGTTATATATAAGCTGATGGATAGCACCCATTCTCTAGAATAATTTTTCCTTAATGCCAGATAAACGGCGATTTTATCTGCTGCGGGAATTAAGTATAACGTATTTTAATAATAGCTAATAAAATTTAATATATATATTTCTTGGAGGTGCTATTTTTTGGCAAAAGAACTGCAAAAATTGCAGATTATTCCTTTAGGGGGATTGGGAGAAATCGGGAAAAACATGACGGTTATTCGTTATGGCGATGAGATAATTCTCATCGATGCCGGATTGATGTTCCCAGATGAGGATATGCCGGGAATTGATCTTGTTATCCCTGATATCTCTTATTTAATCGAAAATAAAGATTGTATTAAAGCCATTGTTTTAACACATGGTCACGAAGATCACATTGGGGCATTGCCTTATATTCTTCGTCAAATCAGTGTTCCTGTATATGGAACCCGTTTAACACTCGGTATTCTTGAAGGCCGTTTGAAGGAAAACAACGTAGATTCCAGTAATCTTCGCCCAGTATCGCATGGTGATATTATTAATGCCGGCTGTTTTAGCGTTGGCTTTATCCGTGTCAATCACAGCATCGCTGATGCCTGCGGTTTATCGATAAGAACTCCATTGGGCATGATAGTCCACACTGGTGACTTCAAATTTGACTATACACCAGTTGATGGTAAAATGACTGATTTTAGAGCATTTTCCAGTCTTGGCAACCGGGGTGTACTCGTCATGATGGCTGATAGTACTAATGCTGAAAGAGAAGGTCATACACCTAGTGAAAAAACAGTTGGTGTTGCCTTTGACAAATCCTTCCGTACAGCTCGTGAACGTGTTATCATCGCCACATTCTCATCCAATGTCCATCGTATTCAACAGGTTATCGATACGGCTGTAAAATATAAGCGCCGTGTTGCTGTACTAGGACGCAGCATGATAAATGTCGTCACTATTTCATTGAAATTAGGTTATTTAAATGCTCCTGAAGGAACCATTATCGATATTGATGAAATAAATAATTATCCACCTAATCAGGTTGTCATCATAACTACCGGCAGCCAAGGTGAACCAATGTCTGCACTTACCAGA
Organism: Pectinatus brassicae; assembly: GCF_014201835.1. Lineage (GTDB taxonomy): Bacteria > Bacillota > Negativicutes > Selenomonadales > Selenomonadaceae > Pectinatus > Pectinatus brassicae. The sequence goes on from NZ_JACHFH010000038.1 coordinate 12,937, forward strand.
ATGTCTATGTCTGACCACAGAAAAGTAAACATTGTTCCTGGTGATACTATCATAATATCAGCAACGCCTATTCCTGGTAATGAAAAACTTGTATCGCGTACTATTGATAATTTATTAAAGCTTGGAGCTAATGTTATCTATGGTAAAGATCAGGGAATTCATGTATCTGGTCATGCTAGTCGTGAAGAATTAAAACTTATGCATAATCTAGTTCGTCCTAAATTCTTTATTCCTGTTCATGGTGAATATCGTCATCTGGTGAAACATTCACAGCTGGCACAGGAAATCGGTATGGATAAAAGCCGTATCTTTATCGGTGAAAACGGCAATATCTTAGAATTCACCCGTGAAAAAGGTGCTATTGTCGGTAAAGTACAATCCGGCCGAGTTCTTATTGACGGACTTGGTGTTGGTGATGTCGGTAATATTGTTTTACGCGATCGCCGTCAATTATCGCAGGATGGTATCATTATTGTTGTTATGACCATGGATAAGGGCAAAGCCTCATTTGTTTCTGGTCCCGATATTGTTTCACGCGGTTTTGTTTATGTACGTGAATCCGAAGAACTTATGAATGAATCCAAAGAGCGTGTAGCTGCCGCTCTTGATAAATGCTTAGAAAATAAAGTTACCGAATGGTCGGCTATCAAATCAAATGTACGGGAAAACCTTGGTCGTTTCTTATACGAACAAACCCGTCGCCGTCCAATGATTCTTCCTATTATAATGGAAGTTTAATTAATGATTGAAAGAACAATTTGTTTTACAAATTGTTCTTTTTTTATATAAAAATAGAGTGCCATTGATAATTTATCAATGACACTCTATTTTCGTATTGAGAAGTAATTTGGAGTTTATGGAAATCTACAATAAATTCTTATATCATGCAACAAATGACATAAGAGGGAAAATTACATTCCTAAGATGCCTGTCCAATATCCTAAGATACCAACAGCAAATAAACCAAATATTATCCAAATAGGATTAACTTTATTTTTCATTAATTTTATGCACATAAAAGTCAATAACAATGGAATAAGTCCAGGCATTAATTGATTTAAGATGGTTTGAACTGTGGTTACCGCAACTGTGCCATCTTGCTTATGAATTGTCGACACCACCAGCGGTACATTTACCGACGTCCATTTATTAACCAATGCGCCCATTACAAACAACCCTAAAATAGATGCACCTTCAGTTATTTTCTGTAAGGTATTGCCGGCTACATCAGATACAACATCGGTACCTTTAGTATAGCCATACTTAATACCATACCAACGAACAAATAAACGTACTAAATTGAATAATACAAAGAATAATATTGGCCCGAAGATGCTGCCGCCCATAGCAAAAGATGCCCCTAATGAAGCGGTTATCGGACGAAGTGTTCCCCAGAAAATAGGATCGCCGACACCAGCCAAAGGTCCCATCATACCTACTTTAATACCATTGATAACACCATCAGCAATTTCTTTACCATTGGCTTTTTGTTCTTCAAGAGCTGCAACTACACCAATAATCGGTGCTGTTACAAATGGCTGAGTATTGTAAAATTCAAGATGGCGTTTTAGCGCTTGTTTGCGTTCATCGCCTTCATATAATTTTTTGATAATTGGAATAACACCAAAACAAAATCCCAATGCCTGCATACGTTCCATGTTCCATGAGCCCTGGGCAAAGTTAGAACGGACAAAAGTCCAAAAAATATCGCTTTTACTTAATTTTTTCATTATATTTCTTCCTCCTTCAATAATTAGAATTAGTCATCAAGATCGTCATCTAAGTCATCGTCACTAGCTGCTACAGCTGCAGCAGGAGCTGCTGCCACTTTTTGATATTTCGGATTAAGCTGAATATAAAGTATAGCCAAAACAAGACCGATTACACCAAAAGCAACTAAGTTGAAATTAGTGAACGCAGCGATAACGAATCCCAGGAAGAAGAATGGCATTAAATAGCCAGCCTGCATCATATTTATAACCATCGCATACCCAACAACAACGATAAATCCACCGGCTACCTGCAAACCACCAGTGATTACCGGAGGGATAGCGTCAAGCATTGACTGCACAGCGCCTGTTCCTACATACATAGCAACAAGAAGTGTTGGCACAGCAACACGCAGAGCCTGAATTCCTAAAGCACCTAAATGACAGATATCAATCCCGCGTAAATTTCCTTCTTCAGCAAAACCATCCGCTTTATGCTGAAAAAATACGGTGATAGTACGGCAAAGAATTGTCAATACCTGACCAGCTGCTGCCAGCGGCATCGCAATCGCAATACCAGCACCAATGCTTTGGTGACCTGCAATTACCAAAATTGTTGAAATAGTTGAAGCTAAAGCCGCATCCGGTGCCATTGCTGCCCCGATATTCATCCAGCCTAAAGCTATCATTTCCAATGTACCACCAATAATAATACCAGTTGTCATATCGCCAAGAATTGCACCTACAAGCGTACAAGCGATAAGAGGACGATGTGTCTGAAATTCATCAAGAACACTCCCCATCCCTGCAATAGCTGAAACAATAAAAATTGCAATAAGTTGAACACTGCTAATTTCCATTATAATACCTCCTATATGTTTTTATATAATATAATAAATGACAAATTAGTTCTTAATATTAAAATTGTGTGACAAATAAATCAATTCAAACCGTTGCCACCAATGGGCAACGCCTGAATCATAATTTATATTATAATAATCACATTAGCTGTTTTATAAAATATAAATTACTTATTTAATAAATCCATGATATTTACTTTTTTATCAGTATCTACTTTGCGGCATTCTAATTCAATACCTTTTTCATGAAGCTTGTTAAACGCTGCTTCATCTTTGTCATCAACAGATATAGCACCACTTATCTGGCGTTTGCCTTCTTTAAAGCTCATACCACCGATATTAACACTTTTAATATCAACACCTGCTTCTACCATTTCTAAAACACTGGTAGGATTGGTGAATAACAGCAAACATTTATCTTTTTCGTATTTAGGATTATTATAAACACGAACAGCCTTCTCCACGCTTACAACACTTGATTTTATTCCTGGAGGAGCTACCTGTTTTAATAGGGTGGCACGAATATTATCAGCAGCTACATCATCATCGCATACGATAATACGTTCGCAGTTAGTAACCTTAGACCAAACGGTCGCAACCTGTCCATGGATAAGACGGTCATCAATACGAGCTAACACTATATTCATTATAAATCGTCTCCTTCGTCCTCTGCTTCAACAACAATTGTGCTTTTATGAAATTTTTGTACACCAGCAGCTGCTGCATCTTGTGCTTTTTCTACTGCTTCCAGTACATTGATATCTTCAGCAGCCATCATACGGTAGCTGATAACTTCTACCAGCATTGGCAAGCTTACACCTGTTACCACTGCACATTTTTCATCAACGGCAGCAATACGGCAGGCAGCATTATATGGACTGCCACCAAATAAATCATTTAAAATAATAACGCCATCTTCGGTGTTTAATTTGGCAATTGCTGCTTCATATTTGGCCTGTAAATCTTCCGGCCCTTCACCTGGAACCAATGTAACAGTTTCCAAATTATCTGGAGCACCACAAATCATTGCACAGGTCTTAACCAATTCTTCGGCTAAATGCCCATGTGTTCCGACAATAATTCCCAGCATTGTCAATCCCTCCTTTTATCTATTTTATATTGCAAATTGCATGCCAACTTTTGTGTGTCATAAAAAACTCCTTGTTATACAAGGAGTTTTTTATTAATAACACTATTTATATTTTTAATGACACACTATTTTTTAACACACTTATTTATTTTAGCTGCTATTAACTGACACACTTTTATTAAATAATATTCTGTGTCAATTAATCTTTTACTCTATCATCGAGGCAATATAACACAATTCATCATCATTAAGCTGCAGCTGCAATGTTTTTTTAAATATACCTGATGCCTTCTTTATCTTCTTTAGCTTGTCGTCATCAACTGTGCCACTTAGCTTACTATTATAAAGAATGCTGTTATGAGTCACCTCACGCTCTAATGCACAAGCCGTATGTACAACTATTTTAAGTTTTTGGGCATTGGTAAATTCTGTTATAAATATCTGCTCCAGTTCAACAGTGAAATTCAATAATAAAGTTACAACCTTATCTGGATTTAAATACAGCAGCATTTCTTCCAGAGCATCTGTACATAAATGACGCAATACCACATTATTGCTCTCATCACGCTTATATGATAAATTTCGCGACACGGGCAAATGACACAAAAGTGCATTATCTTTACCGGCTAATAATGTTTCTAAAGGTATAAACGGTGCAGCTATCTGAGGGTCAACAATACCAACCGATGCTATTATATTATATTTTTCTGATAATTTTTTTATGCTGTTTTGCATATCATATAGGCTTATCGGAAAAATTTTTATGTGGGTAATACCAGCATTTATCAATATATCCCTAATCATCTGCTTTAATTTTTCCGCTGTGCCTTCGCCGGAATTACAAATGGTTATTATTATATCAGTTTTAGCATCAGTATCATCAATGCTGTTATCATCATAGCCGCCAAAACCTCTAAGGGAATCACAAACTGCCGGCAAAGTTACCCCTGCCATATCAACCTTACGCATTGCTTCAAGCACCAATGGTGTTGTAACCATATTTATCGTCATAACTTTAATACCAAGCTTTTCTTCTATTAAAGGACCGAAATTGCATAACGACCCCATATCAGCCATCAATAAAACACCCTGACTGCAATTTATCTGGCGCAGCTTGATAATTATCTGCTCAAGCATTTCATTAGGACGGCATTCCAGCGGCATATCAAAAGGAATAAGTTCCACTTTAGTAGCACTAAACAGCTTATGCGCTACATCGCATACAGCACTAGCCGTATAATTACCATGCATAGCCACTGCAATAACAATCTTATCGGCAATATCTTCTTCTTTTAATGACTGCAGCAGCATAGCAAAATATTCTGTTTCTGATGCCGCTATATTTATATTGTAATGCTCCTCAATCATTTTTTTTATTTCCTGAGCAATAGAAAATTCTATCGTATCAGTATTAACCATTCCTGATAAAGAATTACGAAATTGTTTTTTTTCTTTTATTCTGGCAAACAGCGAACTTAAATGCAGCGCAAATGCATATAAAAATCTTTCTTTGGATACAAGCTTTACTTTTTCCGCTACTAAATCAGCAACCTGTTCCGTAAAATCAACCATATTAACATCAACTATTTTGAGCAGGCGCTCATGTACTGATAATGTAACATTTTGCTTTTGTTTAATATAAAAATCCTTTAAATAGGCATTTACATCAGCTATTATAACTTGCTGCACAACATCTTCGGATATACCTTCATTTTTTAACACTTTAACCTTATCTTCGACCATCTGGTATAGATTAAATTTATCATCCTCGGCTTCTTTAGGTATCATTTCTTTACTATTAGGTGTCGCATAAAATTCACTGCCAATGGTATCCGATATAGCTGCCATATCCTTACGTTTAGTACTCATGGATAATATTCCCGATTTTATCTGCTGGGGCAGCATTTGATAATTTATATCTATATATTCATTTTTTATATTAAGCAGCCCTTTGGCACACAGTAAACGAATATTTGATTCCAGCTGCCCGACATTACCCGGCCCAATACTGCCGATTAAGGCTTTAATAGCATCACCACTGACCCGCACTGTCCGTTTAATGCAATGTGCTTCTTTTAGAAATAACAATTTAGTTATTTCCAGTTTTTCTTCTATAGGCCTGTCCGCCAATGGCGGTATTTCAATAATATTAGGTATACGCCTTTTAAAAGTTCTCGTTAATACCGAATCGGGATCTTCTGTCGTAGCACATACTATTAATACTCTTGCTCTGCGTTCACGTTTTGTTTCGCCCAGTCTGTTAAATGTTCCTGTATCCATGAAATAAAAAATCATTTCCTGACCTTCCGGCGGCAGACGATGCACTTCATCTAAAAACAAAATTCCCTGGTCAGCCGACTCTATCAAGCCAACAGCATTAGTATCAGCGCCAGTAAAGGCTCCCCTTATATGTCCAAAAATATGTGAGATTAATAGTTGTGGATTATTATAATAATCCGCGCAGTTGAAAGTTATAAATGGAGCTTCCCGCTTAAAGCGCCCTGCTTCACAGCCATATTCAAACATCATATGGGCAAACAAGGTCTTACCAACACCAGTCTGCCCCAATATAAGCGTGTGGAGCCCATCAGGCGGATAAATAATAGCCGCTTTAGCCTGATCAATCTGTGCCTTTAGGCTGGCTCCGACAAATTTACAAAATGCTGTATCGGCGCCATTATTTTTTTCCAATGTTTGTTTTTTAATTTTCTGCACTGCACTGCTTGCCTGCTGTTTTGCTGCTAAATCATTTTTATAAAAATAGCGTACAGGCCTTCCCGCCAGCTTTATTATTTTACCCTGCCGATGCAGTTCATTGAGTTCACGGCTGACATTACTGCGCATAATATCAAGTTCCTGCGCTATCTGAACTGCCGTAGCACCATCTTTTATAGTAGTCTCATCATCACAAGTCTTTAAATATTCATATATACGCTCAATACGTTTCATAGTTTTAAACTCCAATGTTTTTATTAGCAAAGCTGATAAACACCTAGTATATATTTCTATTTTCTATATTATTATGCCTTTATTATCTTTCAACATAATTATTGACAATTCAATAATTATCAAGTACACTGGCAATTATCCTTTTGAACCTGCTAATATTCTTATATATATTATCGCAGATGAACTAAAGGTTTACAAGCAACTGGGAAATTGCTTTGTAATGTTTTACCACAATAAAATTATTGACAATTTAGCAAACTTCATTATTATTGTAAGAGAAGCTGTAAATTTTAAAAAAGAAGGTTCATGATGAACGAAGCAAGTACGCGCATTATATATATATTTATTGATCTCATATTACCACTTATTTTAGGTTATATACTGCATCAAAAAAAATGGATGAAGATTGAAACCTGCAATCTTTTACTGAAACTAAATATTCGTTTTATCGCTACGATTTTGGCCTGTGGCAGTTTCTGGCTCATGAAAATCGACAGTAATTTTTTTATCATACCCATATATGGCATTTTAGTGTGTTTAATTCCCGGTATTTTATCTTATCCTTTAGCTCGCCAATTAAATAAACCACGCTCGGAAGGAGCATTTTTACTAACAGGTTATCTATCAAATATTGGCACCTTAATTGGCTTATGCGGTTTTGTTCTTTATGGGGAAATAGGTTTTGCCTATGTCCAGTCAGTTGCAATATTCCAAAATTTATTTACTTTACTTGTCTGTATCCCCATGGCTGGCTATTATCAACAACTCGCCCAGGCACAATCCCAAACTATTCATTTCCGTCCCCAGTGGCGCAGTATTCTTGTCAGCTGGAATCAACTAGCACTTTTGGGCATGCTGCTTGGATTTTTTCTGTCTATCAACAATGTCCCTCGTCCAATTTTCTTTTCACCAATTTTTGATTCTTTTATCCACATCGGTGCCTGGATTGGTATGCTGCCAATTGGTTTTTTGATAAATTTTTCCGCTATCAAAATTTATTTGCGTAATAGTTTATATATGCTGCCAATAAAATTTATAATTTTACCGACAGTTACATATATACTATTTACCTTCCTAACAGATAATAAAATGCTGATAAATATTATGACTTTGATGGGAGCAGCACCAGCTGCCATTAATTCGATTGCTCTGTGCCAACTGTATAAATTAAATGTTAATATGGCCACAGCTATTTTCATGATAACAACAGCTGTATTCTTCCTCATTGTTTTTCCAGGATATTATTTATTTTTCTTCCAATAATTTTTTTAGTATTTAAAAACACATATGCAATAATTTTAATCTAACGGAGATGTTTATGCTAATAATAACAAAAAAATCCCTGCCACGAAAAACAAGGCTCAGCCCTTACCAGATATTGGTTTTAAGCTTTGCCTCAGTTATTTTGATAGGCACTATATTACTAATGCTGCCTATTACTTCAACTAATGGTCAGGGATTATCATTTGTGAATGCCCTTTTTACCTCTACTTCAGCCGTCTGTGTAACAGGACTTGCGGTTGTCGATACTGGACAGCATTTTTCTTATTTAGGTCAAACTATTCTTATTATTTTAATTCAAATTGGCGGCTTGGGTGTCATGACCATAACAATGATTATCGTCGTAATAACCGGCCGACAAATACGCCTAAAAAATCGTCTATTAATGCAGGAATCATTAAACTTACTGACTTTTGCTGGTGTTGTCCGTCTGATTATAAGTATCGTTATCGAAACTTTTATTATTGAATTTATCGGTGGCTCAATAATGGCCGTACGCTTTTACCATGATTTTGGTCTTAAGGGCATTTATTACGGCTATTGGCATGCCATATCGGCTTTTTGCAATGCCGGCTTTGATATTTTTGGTGATACACATATATACTACTATCTAAACTCACCGCTTATCACACTTACCTTATGCGCATTAATTATCATCGGCGGTATTGGTTTTGGTACTATCGAAGAACTAAAACAACGCTTTTGGTATAAAAACATAAAGACTTTATCACTGCATACCAAGGTTGTTGTATCCACTACTACAATCTTACTGTTAATTGGTACCTTTGCTATTTTTTTACTTGAATATAATAATGCTTCTACTATAGGTCAATTAAGCCCATTGAAAAAATTCATGGCTTCATTTTATTTAGCTGTCACGCCGCGTACAGCTGGCTTTACCTTGCTGAATATCGGTTCACTGGGCAATGCTACTTTATTTCTCTTGATTATTTTAATGTTTATCGGCGGCTCGCCTGGTTCTACCGCCGGCGGAATAAAAACAACCACTTTTGCCGTAATATTTTCTTCTATTTTAAGTATTATGCGTGGCAAAGATGATTTAATAATTTTTCAGCGCCGCTTGGAACCCGATCTTATCATGAAAGCATTGGCACTTTTCTTTGTTTCGTCAGCCTTTGTTGTAACAGCTACTATGTATCTTTGCATAACAGAAAATTTTTCTTTTATAAAAATTTTATTTGAAGTAGTTTCTGCTTTTGCTACTGTTGGCTTATCTATGGGAATTACGCCGGCCCTATCCGACAGCAGCAAAATTATTTTAATAATTATAATGCTGATAGGCCGTGTTGGTGCCTCAACCTTTACTTTGGCCTTGGCTTTAAAACAGAAAAAAAGCCGTGTTCATCCACCTTGCGGCAAAATAAGCATCGGGTAAAAAAACGAGGCTGACACACATATTTTATCATTGTGTGTCAGCCTCATTTTTTATTTAAGTTTTTCCAGTCCATTTATATTTTCATTGTCGCCCACAACAACTACTACGTCATTTTCGTGCATTACTTCTGATGGCAATGGCGATACTATAAGGTGCTCGCCTCGTTTTATTGCCACTACATTGATATTATATTTAGCACGGATATTTGATTCAACCAATGTTTTATTAATAAACGCCCTCGGTATTACTAATTCAGCAATACTAAATTCATCAGAAAGCTCAATATAATCCATTACATTTGTCGATGCTAAATTGTATGCTACCCTTTGAGCCATGTCACGCTCTGGAGCTACTACCCTGTCGGCACCAATTTTTTCCAAAACTTTTATCTGTAGTGGGCTGCGCGCCATTGAGACTATATATTTTACGCCGATTTCCTTTAATTGCAAAGTAGTCATTATATTAGCTTCAATATCTTCACCAATAGCCACAACAACCACATCGAAATTTAATATGCCTAATTCACGCAAAGCATTTTCATCAGTAGAATCAGCCTGTACTACATGCGTAAAAGCATTGCTGAAATCCTGTACCTTTTTCATATTTTTATCGATGGCCAAAACATCATAGCCCATCTTATAAAGTGACATTGCCATATTGGAGCCAAACCGACCTAAACCAATAACAGCAAACTGTTTTGTATCACTTTTGAGTTTCATTGCCAACACCTCATAAGTTTTCCCGTGTTAATTTTTATATCTATAACATGATAACTAAAAAACACATATAATGCAATAGTATCTTACCTCTTATAAAACTATTATGTTTTATCCGTCTATAATATGAATTTTTTCTAGCAGGAAGACCTTTTATATAAAACGAATGATATTAAATAAATAATTAATTATTTATTTTGATTAAGAAGGTATACTATGAAAAGAAAATATTTAATGTTATTCTCAAGTCTTACAATAATATTATTAGTAACGTTCGCATTCATTAATCTGTCTGTTAAAAAAAATAATATATTTACTGTTGCCTATCTCAATAGTGATAATAATGATTATTTCTGCAATTTAATAAGAATCAATTTTATCGACATAGCAAAACAAAATAACAATATTTCTGTAAAATACGCCGATGCCCAAAATGATATAACTAAACAAATAGATCAAGTTAATATGTTTATAGCTGCTAAGGTTAATGTAATTTGCATCAATCCCGTCAATCAAAAAATGATTCTTCCTGTAATTGAAAAGGCTGCAGCTGCCGGCATTAAAATTATTTCTATAAACAGATCTCTCAACAACGACAAAGTTATTTATGTAGGTTCTAAAGATTACGAAGCTGGACTTTTACAAGGGAACTACATGTATACGCATTTGCCGCAAAATGCCAAAATATTATATTTAAGCGGCCCCCCCTCACATGAAAGTGCTCGTGACCGCTGGCGTGGTTTTTATGATGCCTGCTTAAAAAAACGTCCTGATATAAAATTATTAGGCAACTTAAACGGCAATTATCTTAAAACTGATGGCATGCTAATTATGTCAGTATGGCTACAACTTTTCCCACACTTTGATTAAATGGGAGCCGCACACTCGTGACTTTAGTCGTGAGTTGGATAGGTTACAATTAACTAGACAACTTTTTTAAGGTCATGTAAAATAACATCAATAATAAAGGAGTTATAACATCATGACTAAAAAAAGACC
>NZ_JACHFH010000039.1 GCF_014201835.1 Pectinatus brassicae
GCCAATCTCTATATGCATATTTCTATACATACTGACTAGTTTGGTCGCCTAACTCACGACTGAAGTCACGAGTGTGCGGCTCCCATTTAATCAATAGCAATATCAAGTGATGCTAATTTAATATTGGCAAGTTCCATATTAATTTCATCAGGCATTAAATGAACGGAGTTATCCATATTCTGATGATTATTTAAAATATGCAAAGCAGAGAAGAACTGTACCCCAAAAGACAAGTCCATGATTTCAGCAGGATGTCCATCACCAGCAGCTAGATTTACAAGACGTCCTTCTGCCAATAAATATAGTTTTCTGCCATCTTTTTGCTTATATTCTTCAATATTTTTACGAACCGGACGTTTCGATACAGCACCAGCCATAAGATCAATTTTATTTATTTCCACATCGAAATGACCAGAATTAGCCATCATTGCGCCATCTTTCATTACAGCAAAATGTTCTTTTCTGATTACATCTTTGCAGCCGGTCAAGGTTAGGAAGATATCACCAATTTTGGCTGCTTCATCCATCGGCATTACACGGAATCCATCAAATACAGCTTCTACTGCCTTAATTGGATCTATTTCAGTAATAATAACTTTAGCACCAAGACCCTTAGCACGCATAGCCGCACCCTTACCGCACCAGCCATAGCCGGATATTACTACATTTTTACCAGCAATTACTAAGTTGGTAGTACGCATGATACCATCCCAAGTAGACTGACCTGTACCATAGCGATTATCAAATAAATATTTGCAATAAGCGTCGTTGGCTGCAATCATCGGGAAATTTAATTTGCCGGCTTCAGCCAATGCTTTTAGCCGAATAACACCTGTAGTAGTTTCTTCACTGCCGCCAATAATATTTTTCGCCAATTCTTTTCTATCACCATGCAGATGAGCAACAAGATCGCCGCCGTCATCAATAATAATATCTGGCTGCGTATCAAGAGCTTTATTTATAAAGGTATCATATTCTTCGTCACTACAACCATGCCACGCAAATACTTTAGCACCTTCTTCCACTAGAGCAGCTGCCACATCATCCTGCGTGGACAATGGATTACTGCCAGTTATGGCAAGCTCAGCTCCTGCATGCATAAACACCAAACCTAAATAAGCTGTTTTTGCTTCTAAATGCATGGTAATAACCATTTTTTTACCAGCAAATGGTTTAGTTTTTGAATATTCTTCATCAATATGATTTAATACCGGCATAAAGTTTTTTACCCAAGCAATTTTATCATGTCCTGATGGTGCAAGTTTAATATCACGAATCATTGATTCCATAAAAATAAATTCCTCCTGAAAATTGATATTATATTTAAATATAGTAAGAGCATCTACTCCACTGTCATCATGTACTGCTATTTTGACTGCTATATTTATTATTACATTTGTTGCAGCGCACTTAATACTTTTTTATGTGTTCTGCCCACTTTTAACGGATTAATCGATACATAGCCATCATGTATCGCCCATATATCACTACCTTCAACATTTCCCGTATCATTTGGTATGCCCTTCATGTAATAAAGACGGTTACCCTGCTCATCTAGTTCATAGTCATATTCATTATGATAGGAACGTCGTCCCTGCTTTGTATAGCGAAAAATATCTTTTGTATCTTTTATCTGTTTGGGAAAATTTATATTATACATGAGGGCATTGGCACTCATGAGTTCAGGCAGTTTTGCTGCAAAAATTTGTGCTACTTCGTTGAAGCTGAGCTGCGAATTATATACCCGCGATACTGCAATAGAAAGAATTCTATGCAAATGACCTTCCATTGCTGCACCAACAGTACCAGAATATAAAATATCAGTACCAAGATTACCACCATCATTTATTCCTGATATTACTAAATCTGGTCTTTCATTAGCGTATAAAACTTCTACTGCTAGTTTAGTACAGTCAGTTGGTGTGCCATAAACACTATATGCTTCTACGGGCAAACCAAAATCATATTTTTTTACTTTTATCTTATTATGTGCTGATATAGCCTGTGACATACCACTTTGCTGCTTAGCCGGTGCTACTACCCGCACATCATATTCATTAACGAGCGCCTGAGCCATAGCATTTAAGCCAGGTGCTGCTATGCCATCGTCATTTACAAGTAAAATTTTCTTCATACTGTTCACCTCTGTCCTATCAGTCTATGTGTTTGTGCAATCACCCGAACATTATTTATTTTTTTTAATGCCTTTTCCTGCCAGAGAAGAACCTGTTCAGGACTTGGCGCATTATAGCCGCCAGTTGGTGTCATCGGCTGTAAGATGAGAAGAATATTATCATCTATGTTCTGCAATAAATCTAACGCTTTGTTAAAATCTGCCACTAACGTTTCGCGCGCAATGACAATTTTTACATAAATATCTTTTTCTTTCTGCTTGGCCAACTGTAAAAATTCACGATGCTGCTGCCAAAGTTCCTGACCAATTGCATCGGGCATTTTTATATCCATGCTTATTATTGAAATATTATCAATAACCTTAGCTAAGTTTTCAACTAAAGTACCATTAGTTTCTAAAAACAACGGGCAATCAGTATGTACTGCCAATTCATTTATAAAATCAGTATGTAACAGTGGCTCACCACCAGTCAAACTAATCGAATGATGCTTTATCTGCAGACATTTATTTATATATGGTAATATTTCCGTCAATTCTACAGGATTTGTTAATATTGCGTCATTTTCCAAATCACATTTATCCGCTGCCAGCATATCTTCGGTGTCACAATAACCGCAATTTAAATTACACCCAACAAAACGGATAAATAATTGACGAACACCAACATATTTACCTTCACCTTGTACTGATGAAAAAATTTCACTTATTGGTGCCCGCATATTACGCCTCCTCATAATATAGAGCTGCCGAATTTTGTGTTTCCCATATCTTTACAAATTTAACCCTACACTTGTTTATGATGTTTTCATGTTGCTCTAATTTGTGATATATATATGCTGCCAAATTTTCTGCCGATGGATTTTCTTCTGTAAATGCTGGCAGTTCATTAAGATAATGATGATCTAACTCTGCCAGTATTTCCTTCAGCGCTTTTTTTAATTTCTTAAAATCAACAAGCATTCCCAGCTCGTCTAATTCTTTTCCATATACTACCGCTTCGACTATCCAATTATGTCCATGCAAATTATTACATTTGCCTGGATAGTTTACAATGCGATGGGCTGCGCCAAAATCGTCTTTAATTGATAATTCAAACATGTTTTTCCTCCTCACAACCTCGCTAAATAAAATTATAACATAAAAAATCCTTTAATGACTATAATACATTCTAGTTTTCCGTTTTTAAGCTAAAACAATTCACAATATAAAATAAAAGCTATTGCAATCTATCTGCAATAGCTTTTAACCATAAGTTTAACGTGCCAACTCATCATAGGACACCGCACGGGTATGTTTAGTATGACTCCATTCATGTTCGTGACGATGCAAAAATCCTAAAAATACGATTGGAATCCAGCTATAAATAAATACCGGATATAAAATCAAGTAAAACCATATTTTCATTTTTACCCGCAGCTTCATCAGAATAATTATTGGCAAAATATATTGTCCTAAGGTTATTGTTGTCAATAATGCTGCTGGCAAAAACTGATAAATATTAGTAAATAATGGTGTACCTAATGCCATTTGTACATAACTCATTATTACAAAAAAAGTAGATATTATCAAAAAATGCGGCTGCAATAAATGCAGACAGCCATCAAGTATTCTTATATCATGTTTTTTTATGCCGGCTTTTATCATTTTTGGAATAAAACGATGTGCGACATCGAATTGTCCCTGTGCCCAGCGTTTGCGTTGATTCCAAGACTGCATAAAGGTCAACGGCTTTTCATCATAAACAATAGCATCATGTGCCCAAGTCGTCTTTATTCCTTCGGTCAATGCTTTCATCGTAAATTCCATATCTTCAGTAAGGCAGGTTGCGCCCCAGCCATATCTATGCAGAACATCAGTGGTAATACACATACCTGTTCCACCCAATACAGATGATAAACCGATATTGGTTTTAGCCAGATGCCAAATATGGTCAATTACCCAGAAAGCTATGGCAAAAGTCCCCGATACCCAAGTATCACAAGGATTTTTGGCATCGAGATATCCTTGAATAAGTTTATCTCCCTTACACAAACGATTGTTCATTTCGAGCAAGAAACGCTTATGCACAAGGTTATCGGCATCAAAAATTGCCACTGCATCATATTGTCGTTCCATTTTAAATAAGCGGGCAAACATCCATTCCATGGCAAACCCCTTACCGCGTTTGCCTTCACTGCTGCGTTCATGAACCAGCGCACCATGGCTTCTGGCTATTTGAGCAGTGTCATCATTGCAGTTATCAGCAATAACAAATATGTCATAGAGTTCCTTAGGATAATCAAGTTTTTTTAGATTATCAATTAATTGCCCTATGACGGCTTTTTCATTATGAGCTGCAACTATAACTGCAAATGTTTTTTGGGGTATAAGAATTTTATTTTCTTTACGCCGCCACAATCCACAAACACCAATACACAAATAATATACTGTAAACAAAAAAATAATTACTTGAATTGGCAGCATAATATAATCAAGAGCATATATCATCAGTATTAAATCCCTTTCAGCTGTACATCGTCAAGTATGACATCCATCATCATTCTCAGGCAATTTTATTACAAATAGTATTTAAAATACCAAATACTGCATATGTAGAAAAAACAGCAAATAAAATGGCAAATGGGAATACCGTACGACAGATAAATATTATACCAACGGCAAATAATAATGCTAAAATAACCGCAACTATGTTTATTTTTTCGCCTTTTCCCTTGAAATCAGGATAATGCACATGACTTACCATCAAAAAACCTATAACTATTACAATAATAGGTGCCATATAACCAATAATAATTGGCGGAATAAATGGCAGATTGGCAATAAGCATTGTGGCTGTCGCAATTAAACAACCGCCTGCTGGAATTGGCAATCCCATAAAATAACCGTGTACTACATTAACATTGACATTAAAACGAGCCAAACGCATCATACCGCATACAGCATAAATAATTCCCGCTGCCATGCTGAAATAAACAAAATAACGTAGATTTTGCGGCTGTAATCCTGCTTTCATTGCTGCCATGCTAATAACAGACAAAGTAAATAATACTGACATTATCCCCGGTGCAACACCAAATGATACTACATCACACAAGGAATCCATTTCTTTACCCTTTTCATCTACTGTGCCTAATAAACGAGCTAACCGCCCATCCATTCCATCAGCAACTAATGCCAATAATATACATATAGGACCATCAATCAACGGTCCGTATTTAACGCCGCCCATAAGCATTACAAATATAGCCAGCATACCAAATACCAAATTTAACGAAGTGCATGTATCTGGTATCCATCCTTTATTCATCCTTTTTTATCCTCCCAATAATTGATTCTCCTCCGATAACATTATCACCCTTTTTAACAAGGACTTCAACGCTTTCATCGGGTACGACTATTTCTGTGCATGAACCAAATTTAATCAATCCATAAAGTTCACCGCGAGTGAGTATATCATTCAGGGTAACCCACGAAATGATTCTTCGTGCCAAAATACCGGCAATCTGCGTAACAGTTATCCGCATTCTGCCATTATCTATACCAATCATATGACGTTCGTTTTCAAAACCTACACTATTTTTATAGGCAGGACGAAAACGCCCGCAAGTATATTGCTGAAATTTTATTTCACCTTTCATCGGGCTGCGATTAACATGCACATTAAATACTGATAAAAAAATAGTTATTTTAGTACATGGTTTTTTTATAAAATCGTCATCTTCCAGCCGAACTACATTCATGACCTTGCCATCCGCCGGCGATACAATAAGTGATGTATCTTCCGGAATATTTCTTTTTGGATTACGAAAAAAGAATGTAAAAAAACCTGTCAATACAGCTGGAACAATCGCCACATAAGGACTAACAAAAACATATGCAGCAACAGCCAATGCGGCAGCAGTTCCAATGAATTTATATCCCTCTTTAACGATTCTCATCTTTATTACCTCTTATTCTGTTTTCTATATCTAACTACCTCATTATACTTAAAATTAAAGTAATTTTTTTATATCTGTCCTAGTTAAAATCCTTTTGACTCTAATAGGCTCCCATTCAGGAGAGCTGGCAGCAAGGCTGCCTGAGGGGTTAACCCTTCCGACTTGACTTCGTCAAGCCAACTTCCCTAAAGGGACGGCTTTAAAAACTTATACTACTTATTAACTAACACATCACGATTTTTTAATTGTCTATAACACAATAATTATAGTATAAACATATATTTTTGTCCACTAAATCTATTTCTTTTTCCAGCCATGCACAGCAAAGACAAAACGAGGCAATGCCAGCAATCTTCCTGCCCTCTTGGGCTGCAGCATCCCACGAAACAACCATTCCAATTTTGCTTTTTGCATCCATAACGGCGCCCGTTTCATAACACCAGCCATGACATCAAAAGTTCCACCTACACCAATGGATAATGGGCACTGTAATTCCTGCAAATGTGCAGAAAGCCATTTTTCCTGCTTAGGCACACCGAGCGCTGCCAAGAGTATATCCGGTTTAGCAGTTTTTATCTGCCCGATTATTTCCTTTTCATCATCTTTGGTAAAAAAACCATCACGTATGCCAACTATCTCAATACCCGGATAGTCATTTTGTGCTTTTAATTTTGCTTTTTCCGCAACACCAGGTGCTGAACCGAAGAAAAAAATCCGCCATTTTTTTTGTGGTGCCAGTTTAAATAAATTTTGTACCAAATCAAAACCAGCAACCCGTTCCGGCATCTTTATCCCCAGATAATTGGCTGCCCATACTGTCCCCGCACCATCTGGGACTACTAATTGTGCTTTATTTAATATGTTTTTCAATTCATCATCATAGGTTGCCCGCATAATCATCTCAGCATTAGCGGTAGCAATAAGTGAATTATTCTTTCCTTCAATTAATTCATTAGCCGTATCAACGGCCTGATGCATCGTCAGCGCCGCAACTTTTACGCCTAATATATTCGCTATTGGAAAAGACATATAATCTCTCCTCTTTATAAGATTATTTTATCCAACTATCTACTAAGTTAATTTAGTTATTTTACCATATAGCCAAATTACTAGCAAATGATGTTTTTTCATCAGCAGTTACTATAACCCATGCTGAAAATTTTGTCTATATTTATTTTTATTTCATTAAAAGTATTTTTTAATTTATCAAAATCATCGATAATAATTATGTTTAGCAGATAATATCTTTACAAATAAAGTATTTTCTGCTATTGTTGGAGAGATATAATATTATAATGTATATTATATAGTATTTTTTAGATTGTAGAACGGGAGAATATGAATGAAATTTATTGATAGAACAAAAATAGCTGTAAAAGCCGGTGATGGCGGACATGGAAAATCTGCTTTTCGACATGAAAAATTTATCCCCAAAGGCGGTCCCAGCGGCGGTGATGGAGGAAAAGGTGCAGATATTATTTTTGTTGTTGATACTAATATAAACACTTTACTTGATTTTCGTTATAATCGAAAATTTATTGGTAATAATGGTGGTAATGGCGACATAAAAAATCAATTTGGCAGAAATGCACCTGATTTAATTATCAAAGTTCCTGCCGGCACTATTATTAAGGATGAAGACACAGGTGAAATTTTAGCTGATCTTACAAAAGAAGACGATACTGCTATTATCTGTAAAGGCGGTCGTGGTGGTCGCGGTAATGCCCGTTTCAGTAACAGTGCCAATCGCGCCCCGTCATTTGCTGAATTAGGTGAACCTGGCTCATCAAGAAAGCTTGTCTTAGAATTAAAGGTCCTTGCTGATGTAGGTCTTGTTGGTTATCCAAGCGTTGGAAAATCCAGCCTTATTTCTTCAGTATCAGCTGCTCGTCCGCAAATTGCCGAATATCACTTTACTACATTAAATCCGATACTCGGTGTAGTGCGTGTTGGCCCGGAAGAAAACTTTGTAATGGCTGATTTACCTGGACTTATTGATGGTGCTGCTAAAGGTGTAGGCCTTGGTCACGACTTTTTACGTCATATCGAAAGAACAAAAATACTTATCCATGTCGTTGATGCCTCAGGAATTGAAGGACGTGATCCTGTAGAGGATTTTCATAAAATCAACAATGAACTTTCCCTTTATTCCGATAAGCTGCCAAAATTACCACAAATTTTAGCCGCTAATAAAATAGACTTACCAGAGGCTCAGGAAAATTTAGTTCGGTTAAGACAGCTGGCCCAGGAAAAAAATCTGCCGTTTTTTGAAATCTCTGCTGCCACTAAGCAGGGTGTTGATGATTTAGTAAAACATGCTTATACTATGCTCATTAATTATCAGGAACCAGAAGAAGAACCTGTAAAAATGAAAGTATATGATGCTGCCCAGAAACAGGCTGATGAAATTATAAAAGTTTCCCGCGACATGAGCGGTGATTTCGTTGTATCAGGAAAATCAATTGAAAAACTTGTTGCCATGACAAACTTTGCCAACGATGAGGCCTTACGCCGTTTTCAGTATATTTGGCGTCTAAAGCAAATAGATGCAAAATTAAGAGATAAAGGCATTAAAGAAGGCGATCTTGTTCATATCGGCGATATGGAATTTGAATTTAAGGATTAATCAGGAGGATATAATTTGCTTCGTAATACATTAACAGGTAAACAAAAGCGTTTTTTACGCGCTATGGGAAATAACATTGATCCAGTTGTACAAATAGGTAAAGATGCGGTAACGCCCGCTTTAGTGAAAAGCGCTGATGACGTCATTACTAAACGTGAACTAATAAAAGTACGCGTACTGCAAAATTGCATGGAAGACACCGAAACGGCTTTAAAACTGCTGGCTGAACGTACTAACTGTGATTTAGTGCAAGTAATCGGCCGCAATGGTCTGTTGTTCCGCCGCAATTTCAAAAAACCACAAATAGAATTACCTAAATAAATCTTATCACTATATTTTACCGGCAGAAATGAAGGTTTTATAATGAAGGACAGATTAGAAATAAAAAATGCCCATAGAATCGTTGTTAAAGTAGGCACAAGCACTTTAACACATTCTACGGGGCGTTTAAACATTCATCAGATTGAACTATTGGTACGACAGTTATCAGACCTTGTTAACCAAGGCAAAGAAATATTATTGGTAACTTCAGGTGCTGTAGGTGCTGGACTTGATCGAATGAAGCTGAAGGAAAAACCCGAAGCTATTCCAGAAAAACAAGCCTTGGCTGCAATCGGTCAGGGTATTCTAATGCATATTTATGAAAAATTATTCAGTGAATATGGGCAAACAGTTGCCCAGGTCCTTTTGACTAAAGAAAATTCCCTGCATTATTCCCAATATATAAATTCCCGCAATGCCCTTTTAGCACTGCTGCAAATGAATGTAATTCCTATAATTAATGAAAATGATGTAGTGACTGTTGAACAGTTAAAATTTGGTGACAATGATACATTGTCTGCTATGGTTGCCAGCATTGTTGATGCTGATGCCTTAATTTTGCTTACTGATATTGACGGTTTATATAATAAAAATCCGCAGACTTGTCCTGATGCCAAATTATTGGAGCGTGTGACTGAAATCACTCCAGAAATTGAAGCAATAGCTGGCGGAGCTGGAACTAAAATGGGTACAGGCGGCATGTTTACTAAAATTCAGGCTGCTAAAATTGCCATGAGTTCAGGCGTAAATATGGTCATTGCTAATGGCAGCAGCAATAATATCTTAAATGATATACTTGCTGGAGAAAATTATGGTACTATCTTCCCTGCCCGTGAGGCACATTTAAAGCAGCGTAAAAGCTGGCTGGCTTTTGGAAAAAGTATCTGCGGCAGTATTACAGTTGATAAAGGCTGTGAAGATGCACTGGTTAAAAATGGTTCAAGCATATTAGCTGCTGGTATCACCGATTACGCTGGTGAATTTGCTGCTGGAAATACAGTGCGTGTCTTGACAGCCGATGATAGGGAAATTGCCCGTGGCATCATAAATTACGATACTGCTTCTTTAACTAAAATCCTTGGCCACAATACTCGTGATTTTACTTCATTATTATCAGGAAAGATCTATAATGAAGTTATTCATCGCGACAATATGGTATTAATGGTCTAAGTTAGATTCTTTAAATGCTGTAATTCTATCTCGATGTTAATCATCTATTTTCTACTAAATTGAGCTGTACTATTATAAGAAAGGGGATTTTTATTTATGGAAAATATTTTATCTGTAAAAGAACAGGCGCATGCAGCTTATACTGCATCGCATCAATTATCAACAATATCAACTGAAGAAAAAAACAAAGCTTTATTAGAGATGGCTGATGCACTTGAGCATCGCTGTAATCTTATCTTGGCAGAAAACCAAATTGACCTTACCAATGGCCGTAAAAAAAATCTTACTGCCTCTACCTTAGATCGTTTAATGCTCAATGAGGAACGGATTAAGCAAATAGCTGATGGACTAAGGCAAATAGTTTCACTACCTGATCCAATTGGCAGCGGCATTTCAGAATTCAGGCGTCCTAATGGTTTAGATATACGGGCTATACGCGTTCCGCTAGGTGTTGTTGGTGTGATTTATGAAGCCCGTCCTAATGTAACAGCTGATGTTATTGGACTATGCATAAAATCCGGCAATGCTATTGTCCTACGTGGTGGTTCTGAAGCTATCCATACCAATAAAATAATCAGCTCGATGTTGGCGGCGGCTGCTTATACCGCAGGCATCCCTGCGGGAAGTATTCAATTTATTGAAACCCAAGACCGCCAGGCTGTTGCCGATATGCTTAAATTACGTCAATATATTGATGTAATTATTCCCCGCGGCGGCAAAGGCTTGATAAATTATGTCATCGAAAACAGCACAATTCCTGTTATTGAAACAGGTGCTGGTGTCTGCCACGCTTATGTTGACAGCTCTGCTAACATGGAAATGGCTGGTAATATAATAATCAATGCCAAAACTTCACGTCCAGCAGTTTGCAATACAATAGAAACTTTATTAATAAATAAAGCTATCGCTGAAACATTTGTCCCGTTCATTATTGATAAATTACAAGCAGCTAATGTCACTATTAAAGGATGTCCGCAGGTTAAAGCACTTTGTCCAAATATTGAAGATGCTGTTGAAGCAGATTGGTCTACAGAATACCACGATTTAGTTATTTCATTGAAAATTGTCGACACCCTTGATGATGCAATTACACATATAAATACATATAACACCAAACATTCAGAAGTTATTATTACTGAGAATTATCAAAATGCCCGTATTTTTCAGCAAAAAGTTGATGCAGCTGCTGTATATGTCAATGCCTCTACGCGTTTTACCGACGGTTTTGAATTTGGTTTTGGCGCTGAAATCGGCATCAGCACACAAAAGCTTCATGCCCGCGGACCAATGGGCCTTACTGCACTAACCACAATGAAATATCTTATTGACGGCAATGGCCAAATACGCTGATGAATAAAATTGCCGGTTATATAAAAACTATCAGGCAATATTTAAAAACTCCCAAGGGACGACATGATTCTTTAGATTATTTAAAAGCAGCAATCATTATTAGCTTGACTATGCTGCTAGTTTTTTTGCTACTAAAATATTTAGCAGGAGCGTTATAATGAAAAAGGTTGGTATAATGGGCGGCACCTTTGACCCTATCCATTACGGACACTTAATGACGGCTGAAGCCGTTAGGGATGAGTATAATATGCATCAGGTTATATTTATTCCTGCCGCTAACCCTCCCCATAAATCAGACTGGCATATTACCGCTGCCCGGCACCGCTTTAATATGACTTTATTGGCAACATGCTCTAATCCTTATTTTGAAGTATCTGATATTGAAATGCGCCGCATAGGCCCATCTTATACTATCGATACTGTCAAAGAACTCATACAAATTTATCCTGATGATACTGAATTTTATTTTATCACTGGTGCTGATGCTATGCAGGAACTTCCCAGCTGGCATAAGATTGATGAATTATTAGAAATCTGTCATTTTATAGCAGCTACTCGTCAAGGCTGTCTGCCTGATGTAACAGCAATAAAAAAACATTTTGGTGACTTAGGCAATGAACATATTCATCGTCTGGCCACACCTGAGCTTGAAATCTCCTCTACCGATATTCGGGAGCGGTTAGAAAAGGGCTATTCTATAAAATATATACTGCCAGAACCAGTTGAACAATACATTCGCAAAGAACATCTTTATCTTACGTAAATTTGAAAGGCACATATCCTATAGCATATTACATTGATAATGTACATTTCTCCTCATTTGTCAAACAATGTGTTATACGTTATAATATTAGGCAAAGCATTTTTGAAGGGAGAACTTGTCATATGATCGGTGATATATTTCGACAAGAACGAGAAAAAAGAAATCTTACATTAAAAGATATTGAAAACGAAACTAATATCAGGGCTGGCTATATTGAAGCCATTGAAAAAGGCGAATACAGTACTATCCGTGGTGAAGTTTATTTAAAAGGCTTCATAAAAACATATGCAAATTTTTTAAATTTAAATGTTACAGAAATATTTGAACAATATAATGCTGAAAAAGGAATAGCGGCTCTTTCTAATGATTCTATTGCCGAGGCTCCCGAAAGCAAACCACTAGAGACAAAAACAATAACTAAACCAGCTGCGCCACCTGCTCGTAAATACAAAAAACGTCAAACTTCAAATAAGGGCGTTGGCAATATTGTTTTTGGCGGCATCATTACATTAATTGTTATAGCCTGTCTGGCTTATTTTATTATTCCTTTGTTTTCATCTACTAATAAAATTGATCCCGCACCGCAGGAAACCGCCCAGACATCAGTCCCGGCAACTACTCAAACTGCTCCGCCAGCACCGGCACCTGTTTCCGGTGTACATATAAAAGCAGTCTTTAATAATAAATGCTGGGTACAGGTAAAATCTGATGGCAAGGTAATTTTAGAAAAAACTGTTGATAAAGGCAGCGACTTCACTTGGGATGGTCAAAAAGACGTTGAAATAATCTTAGGCAACGCCGGCGCTGCTAAAATAGCCTTTAATGGCAAAGATGTTGGGGAATTAGGACAAAATGGTTCTGTAATTAAAAAACGCTTTGCTGATAATAAAATTGAAGATATTAGTAAGTAAGCAGGTGTAACTATGAAGTGTCCATTTTGTAATACTATCGATAGCCGCGTCATTGATTCCCGCTCTGCCGATGATGGAAATTCCATCAGACGGCGCCGGGAATGCAGTGCCTGTGGTAAACGCTTTACAACCTATGAAACAATTGAAACAATCCCTTTAATAGTTATAAAGACTGATGGTCGACGTGTGGCTTTTGACCGTAATAAATTATTAACGGGGATTATTCGTTCCTGCTATAAAAGAGATATTCCTACTGAAAAAGTTCTGCATTTTGCTGATAATATTGAAAAAGAATTACATAATATGATGGCTCCGGAAATTCCCAGCGAAAAAATTGGTGAACTTATTATGAAAAGACTCAAGAGCTTTGATGAAGTTGCTTATATCCGTTTTGCATCAGTATATCGAAAATTTACTGATATAGACAATTTCACACAGGAATTAGAAGAATTACGCGCAAATAAAGAAATAAACAAATAAAACCATTGCCAAAATCACTAATGACTGTTATAACTAAGATATCTTAACAGCTATTAATTTGGCAGTGGTTTTTTTATGGAGGTATTACATTTGTCATGGAAAATTAAACAACAACTGCAAAACATCTTGGAACAGGAAGATGGCTACAGCGTATTTCCGGCAGGTTTTCGTACGCGTTTTGCTCTTTGTTATCCCAATCAATATAATGTTGGCATGTCCAATTTAGGATTCCATATTATTTATGAGCAAATAAATTCACGTATGGATAGTGCTGCGGAACGTTTTTTTATGCCTGAACCTGATTTAAAAAAACAATATGAAAACAGCAATACTCCTTTGCTTAGTTTAGAATCACAAAAACCCTTATATGAATTTCCTTTAATCGGTTTTGCTGTTTCCTTTGAATTAGATTACTTTAACATCTTATCAATGCTATCATTAGGTAAAGTTGAACTTTTAGCCAGTAAGAGAGATGAAAATGATCCGATAGTAGTAGCCGGTGGGCCTTGTGCTACTTTTAATCCCGAACCATTATCGCTATTTGTTGATGTATTTATAATAGGTGAAGGCGAAGAAATCATCAATAATTTTCTTGACACTTATATGCTGGCACGCGGCAAAAATCTTTCCCGCCGCGATGTTCTTCTTAAGCTGGCTGAATTGCCTGGAATCTATGTGCCATGTTTTTACACGCATACCTATGATGATTCCGGCAAATTAGCTGCAATTATGCCCAATGCTGAAGTACCTACTAAAATACGCCGACAATGGATTAAAGATCTCGATAAATATCCTGCCCACACTATCATTAAAAGCAATCAAACGGAGTTTAGCTTTTATTTAATCGAAACAGCACGCGGCTGCGGCCGCCATTGCCGCTTTTGCATGGCAGGCTATTGCTTCCGTAAACCACGTAATCGCAGTCTTGAAAAAATAAAACAAATGGTTGATGCTGTTCCTGATCGGCAAAAAATTGGTTTAATGGGGCCGGCGGTGTCTGATCATCCACAAATTGATGAACTCTGCCAGTATATTCATGATAGCAACCATCCAATGTCAGTTGCCTCATTTCGAGCTGATTCCGTTACCCAAACACTAGTAAACAATCTAGCCGATAGTGGACAAAAGACCCTTACCTTAGCACCAGAAGCCGGCAGTGTAAAATTACGCAATATCATAAATAAAGGTATTTCCGATGAAAATCTCTATACATCAATTGATATGGGGATACAAGCCGGTGTTAAAAATTTTCGTTTATATATAATGGTTGGCCTGCCGGAAGAGGATGATAGTGATATCGAAGCAATTATTAGTATGGCTCATAATCTGCGTAAATATATGAATGACCACAAAGCCCATGGCAAATTAACACTAAGCATAAATCCTTTTGTTCCCAAACCATTTACGCCATTTCAATGGCTGCCAATGGCTGATATGAAAAAAATCTCAGCTGTATTAAAATATATAAAAAATACCTTAAAAAAAGAAAAAAATATGGAAATTCTTATTGAATCACCTAAAGAATCATATCTGCAAGGCATTTTAGCCCGCGGTGACAGAAAAATTTCCCAAATGATCTATGAGGCGCATCTTGAAGGCGGCGGTAAAAAACTGCAGCGTGTGATGAAAAAACATGATCTAAACGAAGACTTTTATCTATATCGACAACGTGATATAGATGAACTAATGCCTTGGGATACCCTCGATATGGGCGTAAAAAAAGAATATTTCATCCAAGAATTAGAAATGGCTAAACAGCAAAAAAATACAATTACCTGTTTTGATAACTGTAAACGCTGCGGCGTATGTTAGAATAATTTTTATTCTCAAAGCTTATTTTAACCCTTCCGATTCGGCTTTGCCAAGCCACCTTCCCTACAGGGACGGCTTTTAAACATTTCTAAATTTAAAACTTTTAATTTAATATCATTACTTGGTAAGCACAAACTAAACGGCTCCCATTCAGGGGAGCTGTCAGCGAAAGCTGACTGAGGGGTTTCATTATATTTAAACTTTTTAGACAGCACAATTTTTTAAGGAGCATAGCAGTGTATAAAATACCTTTATTTGATAAATATAATGATAAAATAACATATGGCATCTCCGGACGGACCAATGGTGTCAGCCAAGGCGAGTATGACTCATTAAACCTTGGACTGCATGTTGGTGATAACAGTAATGATGTCATTAAAAACAGAGAGATTTTTTGCAGTTCATTAGGCATTTCTCTTGCTAATACCGTTTGCTGTGAACAGGTCCATAAGACCAATGTCCATATGGTTACTTCTGCTGATAAAGGCAAAGGTGCCTATAGTCTTACTGATACTATAAAAGATGTCGATGCCTTAATTACTAATGAGAAAAACATTCCCCTAATGCTGTTTTTTGCAGACTGCACCCCACTTTTAATTTACGATCCAGTCCATGAGGCCATTGGTGCTGCCCATGCAGGCTGGCGGGGAACTGTCGGTGATATTGCCGGCAAAACACTTGCAGCCATGCATAAATCCTATTCTACCAATCCAGCTGATTGTGTTGCTGCTATTGGCCCCTGCATTGGTCAATGCTGTTATGAAATTGGTAATGAAGTAAGCGCTGAATTTATAAATGTTTTCACAAATATCAAAAAAACTATTAACCCTGTTGATAATATACTAATAAAAAAAGGCAGTAATTATCATCTATCTTTATATAATGCCAATAAAATTCTTTTGATTGAACACGGTCTATTGCCGGAAAACATTTCACCCGATACACCATATTGTACCGCCTGCCATAACAAGGAATTTTATTCTTATCGAGCCGATAAAGGAAAAACAGGTCGTCATTGTGCATTATTATGTTTAAAATAAATAAAAAAAAAGTTATAATTATAGCAGGATTATTTTTTAGTAAAACGGAAATATTAAAGTTAGCATAAATATTTCCTTAGAGGAGATTTTGTCATTGATTAAAGATAATTTAATTGCTGTAAAAAACAATATTGAAACTGCCTGTAAAAAACGTCAACCTGATATGACCGAAAAGATTAAATTAATTGCCGTAACAAAAAATCATACGGTTGAAGAAATACAGCAGGCCATCGATGCTGATGCCCAATTTATCGGTGAAAACCGCATACAAGAGGCAATGGAAAAATATCCAGCACTTAATCGTAATGTTGAATGGCATTTAATTGGTCATCTGCAGACAAATAAGGTCAAGCAAGCCGTAAAAATTTTCGATTTTATTGAATCTGTTGATAGTATAAAAGTAGCTGAAGCTATAAACAAAGAAGCTAATAAAATTAATAAAGTGCAAAATATTCTAGTACAGGTAAACCTTGTTAAAGAACAAAGCAAAAATGGAATTTATCTGGAGGATCTGCCAAGTCTTTTGCAGGATATTGATACTTTAAGTTCTATAAAATTATGCGGACTAATGTTTATTGCTCCTAATGTCGATGATTTAGAAGAAGTCCGTCCTATGTTTAAGAAAATGTATAAGTTATTTCGTGAAGTACAGCAAATGCATTTTACTGCTGCTGAAATAAAATATCTATCTATGGGTATGACCCATGATTATCAAATTGCCATTGAAGAAGGAGCAAATGTTGTCCGTGTTGGTACGGCAATATTTGGACCGCGCCAATATTAAGGAGGAGCGATTATGAGTTTTTTCAATAAGGTCGGCAGCAAAATGGGCCTGACTGATAATAACAATCAATCTGCTGAACAAAATTATTCAAACGAACAAATGGAAGATTATGATACAGATGAAAATATGCAGGATAATGTTGTTAACTTTCAAACTGCCATAAACTCCAATGCAGGACCACAAAAGAGGCAAATGAAGGTTATCATTATTGAACCAACCTCATTTGATGATGCCCAGCAAATTGCTGACCATATAAAAGCCCATAAGCCTGTCGTATTAAATTTTGAAAACACTGATGATGAAACAGCCAAAAGAATTATTGATTTTGTCAGTGGAACAACCTATGCCTTGGCTGGTGATTTAAAAAAAGTTGGAGCCAGTATCTTTTTATGTGCTCCCAATAATGTCAATGTAAGTTTTTCTGATTTAGGTAAATCTAATATTGCCAATGGTGATAAGCTACCTTGGGAATAAATAAACTATAAATATTGTGTTGAGGAGTGATTGATATGAAATTAGGATTTATCGGTGGTGGAGCAATGGCTGAGGCTATTGTCAGCGGTATCACTTCACAACACCTGCTATCATGTAAGGATATATATATATCCGACCATAAAAAGGCACGCTGTGAATATTTGCAGACTACTTATAATGTCAACTCTTGTATTGGCAGTGAATCTTTTATTGATAAATTAGATATGGTCATATTAGCCATCAAACCACAGACAGCTGTTAAAGCCATAAATGAAATTAAAGACAAAATTACTGCCAATACAGTAGTAATTTCAATTATTGCCGGTATTACCTTGGATACTTTAGAATCATATTTCAGCAACAATGCTGTTATACGTGTTATGCCTAATACTCCTATGTCAGTAGGTGCCGGCATGTCAGCAATATGTGCTGGCAGCAAAGCCAGTGAAAATCATGTAACTGCAGCAGAGAAAATCTTTGCTTCAGCTGGTAAAGCAATTGTTATTGAAGAAAAATTAATGGATGCTGTTTCTGGATTATCCGGCAGTGGGCCAGCTTTTATTTTTGTTATAATTGACGCTCTATCTGATGCCGGAGTCAAAGCAGGACTGAAACGTAATATGGCGATAGAATTAGCCGCCCAAACTGTTCTCGGATCAGCTAAAATGGTTCTGGAATCAGGCCTTCATCCAGCCCAGCTGCGTGACCAGGTAACATCGCCAGGTGGTACTACCATCGAGGGCGTGCACATAATGGAACAAAAAGGCGTACGTGGTGCCATGATCGACACCGTAACTGCCGCTATTGAAAAATCAAAACTAATGGGGAAACAATAAACATGGCTGACCGTGACAAAATACTTCGATTTTATAAAGGAACAGAAGGCGAAGAGACAGCTATTCACCTTGTTGATGCTGCTGAGGCTGTCAACAAATCAAGAAAATTCCGCAGCAGTGACTTTCTTGATCCTTATGGACAGGAAATAGCTGAAACAATTGCTGCTAACTATACTGGTATCCGCGTTGAATTTTTCGGTGGCTATAATGGTGCTGAACGACAATGTGCCGCCCTTATTCACGACGATTTTATGGGAACTGTAAATTCCGACTTACAAGTTATCACTGCCAGTTGGAATGAAAGATTTTACCATCTTTTGCACCGTGATATATTAGGTGCCCTTATGGGTCTGGGTATTGACCGCCGTAATATCGGCGATTTAATCATCAGTGCTGGCAATGTCAAAATAATATGTACCAAAAAAATTGCTGATTTCATCATGAACAATTTAACCACTATCGGTGCCGCAGCAGTCTCCTGCTCCTACGATGAATTATCATCAATACCTCCCCGTGAAGAACGCTGCAAAGAAATATCAGCAACAGTTGCTTCACTGCGTATTGATTCGGTTGCTTCTTCGGGCTATGGTACATCGCGCAGCAAGATGACTGCTGATATTGAAGCCGATAAATTAAAGCTAAACTGGCAGTCAGTAAAGAATCCCTCCCAGCTTGTTAAAGAAGGCGATATCATATCGATGCGCGGCAAAGGACGTCTGGAGGTTTTCCAAATAAAAGGACAGACTAAAAAAGGACGTACCGGAATTTTACTAAAAAGATACATATAAAAGTTGAGGATATCATTATGTTTGTAGCATCTATTATCGCCGTTATTATCATTGACCAACTCACAAAGCACTATATACAGCTTTCTATGCTGCCAGGGATGTCATTTCCTGTTGTTCCTGATATATTCAGCATCACTTATGTCCAAAATGCTGGTGCTGCCTTTGGCATTTTAGAACATCAACGTCCGCTATTTATAGCAATAACTCTAGTTATATTATTTGTCTGCGTTTATTTTTATAAAAAAATACAAAAGCTTCCCAGACAACTGCGTTTCAGTATCGCTCTTTTACTCGGCGGTGCCATCGGCAATTTAATCGACCGTATTCGTTTAGGCATTGTTGTCGACTTTTTTGACTTTCATGTTTGGCCCGTATTTAATATAGCTGATATGGCTATTGTCTGCGGTGTCATTTTAATAATTTATTATATTTTTACAGAGGGATTACCAGAAGATTGAATAAATACGAATATATAGTTGATAAAAACAGCTGTCGCTTAGACAGCTACCTTGCCAGCCAAAACGACAATTTATCACGTTCAGCTATCCAAAAACTCATTGCTGAAGGCAATGTTTTTGTCAATGACAAAAATGAAAAAGCCAATTACAAACTTAAACTTGATGACAAAATCAGCTTAACCATACCTGAACCTAAAACAATGACAATTGAAGCTGAAAATATTCCGCTCGATATTTTGTATGAAGATGAAGATATTATTGTCATCAATAAACAACGCGGTATGATAGTCCATCCTGCCAGCGGTGTTTACAGCGGCACCTTAGTAAATGCCCTGTTATATCACTGTAAGGATTTATCGGGAATCAACGGTGTAATCCGCCCCGGTATAGTCCATCGCCTCGATAAAGATACGACAGGTGTAATGGTTGCAGCCAAGACTGATGCTGCCCATATAAGTCTGGCTGAACAAATAGCCAGTAAAAGTGCCAAGCGCTGCTATCTGGCTATCGTCAATGGCAATATCAGTGAAGAAGAGGGACGTATCAACGGAAATATTGGTCGTCATCCTTCAGACAGAAAAAAAATGGCAGTACTACTTGAAGGCGGTAAAACAGCATCAACCTTATTTAAAGTGTTAGAACGTTTTGAACGCCATACTCTTGTTGAGTGCCATTTACTAACAGGACGTACCCATCAGATTCGCGTGCACATGGCTTATATTGGTCATACCGTAGTGGGTGATCCGGTATATTCAAGATGCAAAAATCCGCTTGATAAGCGTATACAAGGACAGGCTCTTCATTCCCATACGTTAGAGCTTATCCATCCTACAACTGGCAAAAAAATGTCATTTACAGCACCATTACCTGATGATATGCAAAAAATACTTACAGCTTTGCAAAACAAAAATGGAAGTGATAACAATGCTTAACTTTGTTGATAAAACGCTGCTCATGGATGACCAAGGCATACGCCGCGCTCTGACTAGAATTTCGCATGAAATTATCGAAAAAAACAAAGGCGTAGAAAACATTGTATTAATTGGTATAAGAACACGTGGTGTGCCCCTAGCAGAAAGAATATCGCAGAATATCAAAGAAATAGAAAATGCTGCTGTTCCTGTTGGTATGCTTGATATCACCTTATATCGTGATGATTTATCGACACTTGCTTATCAGCCAATAATCCATGAAACAAAATTTCCTTGCGATATCAATGGGAAAACCATTGTTCTTGTCGATGATGTACTATTTACCGGGCGCACTATACGGGCAGCCTTAAATGCCCTTACCGATTTGGGGCGTCCTCGCACAATCCAGCTGGCTGTGCTTATCGACAGAGGCCATAGAGAGCTGCCAATAAGAGCTGATTACGTTGGCAAAAATGTTCCAACTGCTGCCAAAGAAATCATCAGTGTGCAGCTTAACGATACTGACGATAACGAACAAGTCATTATCAAAGAACCTGCTCAATAATAAGGATATTCTCTTGCTCGCATGCTGTATATTAATACTTCAGCATCAAAGGCTCCCCTGTAGGGGAGCTGGCAGCTTTAGCTGTCTGAGGGGTTAATTATATAACCCTTCCGTCACTGCTTCGCAGTGCCACCTTCCCTATGCTGTATCTCTAGAATGCTTTAGCATTCTAGAGATACAGTACACACAGTGCAGGGACGGCTTTAAAATTGAAAAAAGAGGCTGCCGCACATATTTATTAACTTGCGACAGCCTCTTTTGCTAATATAAACTCATATTTTTAGTCAGGCGGTGTTATTATGAAAACAACCAATACAAAAACAATAATCTTAGCAGCCATGTTTGCTGCCCTTATTTTTCTGGGAACTTTTATCATCAGAATTCCTATTCCTGCCACCAGCGGCTATATCCATTTTGGTGACGGCTTTATCTATATTGCCGCAGCTATTTTGCCTATGCCATTTGCCATTGCCGCAGCAGCTATTGGTGGTTTTCTCTCCGATATGCTCGCTGGTTATATGTTCTATGCACCTTGGACTGCTATTATAAAAGCACTAATGGCATTATCTGGCGTATTAATTTTACGTGCAAAGAAAGGTCCTGCTTTAACTAAAATATCTTTTAAACCTTCTCTTACAGCCACTATTATTGCTGGCATTATAAACGTCGGCGGCTACTTTCTTGTTGAATGCATTATGTACACACCTGCTGGTGCCATTGTCGGTGTTCCCATGAACATATTGCAGTCAATATTCGGTATTGTAATTTTCTTTATCTTAGCACCCGTATTCTTACGAATATTAACTATACTTTATCCTCATAATAAATAAAGTCATTTTGCTAAAACAATTTTAAATTTGTCATAAAATAAAAAATTTGTTATAATAATAAAGTTATCGTATGTTATGTTATATGTGTGGCTGTAGCTCAGACGGATAGAGCGGTTGCCTCCTAAGCAATAGGCCGCAGGTTCGACTCCTGCCAGTCACACCATTGAAATCAATGTCTCCCAGAAATGGGAGGCTTTTTTATAAGCTTTGGTGTTCAATTTGTTATTGCAATTTGCGTATTTAAAAATCTGCCTAACCAGCCAATTATTCATAATTCTGAGCTGATAAAAAATTATCTGCCATGGAGTGACAAAATAAAAAATAACTGTAGTCAATAATTATAAAGTCATATAAATGCCGCTAGTCCTTGTAATTACAATACATGGTTAGCGGCATTTTTTCTATACACTATTTGATTAATTGCTTACAAAAGAGCAACTTTCGTTGTCTTGATTTTGCTCAGACATTTTGTCTGAGTTGATTATTATTCTTATTATGTTATACTAGTTTTCATGGATAGTTGATTCGGCTTTTTCCTCTTCGGGGGAGGTGGCGCTATGAATACTTTTCAAGTATTATCTTTAATGATAAGCTTTGGAATACTCATTGTCGCTATTATTTCTGTCTGTAAATAAACGGAAATAAAGCCAGACTCTAGTTAAAGTCCAGCTTTTCTTTCACTCTAATAAAATTTTCTTATGAGGAAAGCTGTGCCTTTAGCGGAGGCATAAATCAACTATCCTTTATTTATTTTCATAATAACATAATATGCAATATATTTCAATAGATTAATAACCAGGGAACACGACAAACGCATGAAATTAAATTCAAACAGATAAATGGCAAATAATAAATTTTTTAATTGAACTTAAATCTGCATAATTTTTTCGATATATTTTTCAGTGCTTAAGCTGATCATATAACGTTTCGATTTAAGACTAACATTCTTGCGTCCAACATCAAGTAATTTAAGCGTGTTAATTGCCAGTTTTTTAATTATATTCAAATTGTATGCAGCTGCCTTATCTATTGTGTGATTGCCATCTTCACGGAATGTTACATCCAAATGCCAATGGTAGCTTTCTACCATCCAATGGCTACGGATTGCTCTGGCTATTTCTTTGACATTTAGTGGTAAACTACTGATAAAATATCTGGTTTCCGTTGTAGTAACGCCATTCTTAGTTATCGTGTTTTTCGTCATTGCAATAGATTTTAATCCAGTCCATTCTTTCTTCTTTGGCAGCCATGCTATATCATCAGTCTGCCAGTATTCACGCTTTTCTATCCCGCTTCGTGCTTTTTCGATGCTTTTAGTATAATCACACTTGGCAACGAATTCAGTGTCATTAAAGTATAGCTTAACATCATTATATAGATTCCCTTGATTACCTTTTAATGCTAGAACATAGTCAGCGCGTTTCTTGCGAATCTTTTTAACTATATTTGTTTGTGTACCCATGGCATCAGTCGTTATAATATTTCCCTTTATATTAAGGTCATCTAACAAATCCGGGATTGCGGTTATTTCGTTACTTTTTTCATTTACACATTTTTGTCCTAAACAAAAACCCTCTTCATCTACGGCACTTACTATATGATTAGCTTTTTG
>NZ_JACHFH010000040.1 GCF_014201835.1 Pectinatus brassicae
CAGAAGAGCTTTTTGATGAAAATTTAGATAAAATATATTCTAACCAAAAATAATTATGGATAAAAAAGTGTTCAATTTGCTATTGCAATTTACGTGTAAATAGTATTAGGGATAAAATATAAAATATGAGAAAATCAAATGTTACTAAAATAAAAATGACTTTTGACAATAGTGAGGTAACCGCAGAACTTTCTAATAATCCAACTAGTCAGGATTTTATATCAATGCTGCCATTAACGCTTGATTTCAAGGATTATTCCGGTACAGAAAAAATTGCTAATCCGCCAAGAAAATTATCAACAAAAAGTGCACCGGCTGGCTGTACACCACAAAAAGGTGATATAACTTTATATGCACCGTGGGGAAATCTAGCAATTTTTTATAATGATTTTTGTTATGCCAGTGGTCTTGTTCCAATGGGGCATATTTGCACCGGTCTAAAAGAATTATCAAAACTCAATAATACTGAAGTTAAAATTGAAGTTATTGAATAAAAAATAATTAACATAAAAAGACGTATTGGCTATCGCCATGCGTCTTTTTTGAAAATCATTTTGGTTAATAATATAAATATATGATGAGGAAAGAGTAATGAGTAAAAAAATATTTTTAGAAATAATCGTGGTTATTTTATTGGCAATAGGCGGCTGGCATATATGGGGAACAGAGTCAGCCCAACAGAATAACCAAGTAAATATAGTGCAGCAAAATGGGCAGAAAAATAATGAAAAGAAATCGATTGTAGTATATTTTTCGTACACAGGTAATACACGCGTATTAGCAAAGCAAATTCAAAAAATGACAGATTCGGATATTTTTGAAATACAACCGGAAGTACCATATTCTAAAGATTACGATACTGTTGTTGACCAAGGGAAAAAGGAAGTTGATGAAGGATATAAACCAAAACTAAAAGAAAAAGTACCTGATTTGGCTAAATATGATGTTGTTTATGTTGGCACACCAATCTGGTGGTATACCATCACCTGTTACAGCGTCCTTTTTGACAAGTCCGGAATTGGCAGGAAAAACAATAGTGCCGTTTTGCACACATGGTGGTTATGGCGGCGGACATAGCCTGGAAGATATCAAAAAAATTGCAGTGAAATCGAAAGTTGATGACGAATTAATATTAGAAGGACAAAGTTCTGATTATGATAAAAAAAATATAAAAGAATGGCTGGAAAAAGCTGATTGGAAAAATTAATAATATTTTATTTATGTTTAAAATGTGCGATAAATAACAAAATAATGTCATAAATTTTTCTATATTTTTTGGTATTATGAAAGAAGAAAGAAGGGATGGTATTATGAAAAGAAATATATTAAATATAATGATGGTGATAATGTTTTTATTGTTAATGAATTATCGTTTTACACATAACTTTTTACATGAAATAATTGGTGCGATTATATTATTATTAGCTTTATGGCACAATAAATTAAATATTAGCTGGTATAAGACTTTTTTTAATGGAAAACAAAATATACGCCGTATAATGGTGGCAATAATAAATATTTTATTTGTACTATCATTTGTTGTTGTAATGATTTCAGGATTATTGATATCTCGTTCATTGATACCATCACTTGCGGTACATGGCAGTAGTACAATTTTATGGCATCAAATACATCAAGTAAGTGCATATATATGTTTCATTACGATTGGTATTCATTTGGGCTTTCATTGGAAAATGCTCTGGATTCGTTTGCAGCACTGGCTGGGTATAGAAAAATTTTATAAAAAATATGCAATTATTGGTACTGCTTTAGTAGCAGGTATTATTGCTTATGGGGTATATGCGTCATTTACTAATCATGTTGGGGCAAAGCTTTTAATGGAGCATTCTTTTAGAGGGGGACAGCGTCCGTCAGCAATGCAGTTCTTTATGGACTATACGTTGATTATTGCTTCTTATATTGGAATTACGCATTACCTAACAAAATTATTGGCAAAAAATAGTAGATAGATTACTATAATAAGGCCATAGTTTTAAAAATAATATTTTGACAGTTATTAAAATCCCCTTGTATAATAAATATTAAAAATAATTGTATTTATTAGGTGGAAAATAAAAAGGTGAAAGAGTTATTTACAATTGGTGAGGTTTCGCGATTATTCCATATAAAAATAGAAACACTGCGTTATTATGATAGTATAGGTTTATTGAAACCGCAGGAAACAGATGAACAAACTAAGTATCGTTATTATTCAACTGGACAGTTTGAACGATTAAATTCCATAAAATATCTGCGGACACTCGATATGCCAATAAAAAAAATAATGGATTTTTTTAATTATCGTGAAATAGATACATTGACAGCAATGCTTAAGGAACAAAAAGAAACTATTGCCTGTAAAAAACAGGAATTGGAAAATGTAGAAAAAAGAATTGATCGCCGTTTGCAGCAGATTGAAGATGCGCTTAGTATTTCTCTTAATAAAATTGAAAAAATAGAATTACCAGAATGGCGGGCTGTGTATTTAAGACGTGATTATATGCTGGGCGATGATATTGAATATCGAGTTTCCGAGCTAATTGAAAATTATGGAATAAATGGTGATGTATTTTTAGGCAAGATTGGGATATCTATCGCTATGGAAGATTTACATAGCAGTCAATTTAATAAATATTCGGGTATTTTTATGATAATAGAAGATGAGGATAAAGATAATCCGGCGTACACTACTTTTCCCAAAAGAAAATATCTACGCATTCGTTTTAATGGTTCACATATGAATGCTGCACCGTACTATAAAAAACTACTGCAATATTTAAAACAGCATAATATGCAATTAATAGATAATTCTATTGAAACAGCGTTAATCGATTATGGTGTTACTAATGATTTAAATAAATATGTAACGCAAATATTATTGCCGTATAAGTAATACAGATAGTATTAATAGTATTAAGTTAAAAAATTTATGGCAGTCTGTATAATTGGTAAAAAAATGAACCCTTGTATTTAAACAGGGTTCATTTTTTATATCAATATTTTTTTATAAAATCATGTGAAGGTATATCACCATATTTGTTATGAAGTTCCTGCAATGATTTTTTATTATCAGTATATGTTTCTACAGAATATTTTGTTATTTGCCAAGGTTTTCCATAGGAAGAGCGGTTTATACTGATATGAGCAGTTTGATAAACAGGCTCATTGTTTTTATTTTTTTGCCAGCCGACAGGTGTTAGGAAGGCAGTTATATTTTTATCATTTATAGACATGGTAAAAGTTAACTCCAATATTATTTTAAATTTATATTTGTTATTTTATAGTAAGCAAATCAATTAAACGTTCTTTATCGGAAGGGAGCATAGTTGTTTTCATTTCGATAATCCAATTTTCGAATAATTGATAGGCACCCTGCCGGGATAAGTTTATTTCTCCATCGTTTTTAGGGAAAATTGCTATGTTGCCCTCGCCGTCAAAATCAATTTTTAGATTGCCAGCCTTATTATCGTGATATAATTGACCATCACTGGATGAAAATTTGATATGATTCATAAATAAGCATCTCCTTAAATAAATAGACAACGCCAAATAACCATCTGCCATATTAATGACACACGGTTATTTGTATATTATTTGCAGCCGTTTAAGGCATTTTTTACACTATCAGCAGAAGTTAAAAGAAGCTGTCTTTCTTTATCAGTAAGTTTTACTTCAAAAGATTTTACGACACCTTCGGCGCAAAGCATACGGGGAATACTCAAAGCGACATCATGCAGACCATATTCGCCTTCAAGTACAGCTGACATTGGCAGAATGGTATGTTCATCGTAGATAATAGATTTTATAAAACGACAGGCAACCATAGATATACCAGTGTTAGTCCAGCCTTTCAGATTAATAATATCATATGCTACCTGAACAATTTCATCTTCAATAGCTTTATAATCTATTTTATCAGAAAAATTAAAGCAGTCATCAAGATGTTCCAAGGGCATACCAGCAATATTTACTGTGCTCCAGGCAGGAAAGGCAGAATTACCATGTTCACCTAAAATGTAACCATGAATGTTTTTAGGATCAACATGATAATGATTGGCTAAAATGCGACGAAAACGGAAGGTTTCAAGCATAGTGCCTGTGCCAACTATTTTTTCGCGTGGATAATCAAAATGAGTAGAAATATAATGAGTAGCGACATCCAAAGGATTTGTTATAGCAATAATCATTGCTTCTTTGGTATATTTCATGATTTCAGTCATGATGCTGCCCATGATTTTGGTATTGGTTTTTGCCAGAATAAGACGATCCGGTGTTTCACCAGGTCTGATGCTGGGACCTGCAGTAATAATAATGATAGCGGCATCCTGGCAGTCTTCATATGTACCAGCATGAACATTAATATTAGTAC
Organism: Pectinatus brassicae; assembly: GCF_014201835.1. Lineage (GTDB taxonomy): Bacteria > Bacillota > Negativicutes > Selenomonadales > Selenomonadaceae > Pectinatus > Pectinatus brassicae. Next base: position 4,370 of record NZ_JACHFH010000040.1, read on the forward strand.
TGTAGATGCAGGATGTTGCATGGCTGGCATCAAGAGCCTCACCTGCTGCTTTGTCTTCGTTGAGATCAATAAGAGCAATCTCCGATGCTAGTTGAAAATCAGTAATTTTGTTTAAAATAGCGGAGCCTACATTGCTTGCTCCAATAATTACAATTTTCCCTTGTTTAATCATAAAAATTCTCCTCCCTATCACTCGTAGGTGTGCCATATTAATATTTATGGCATGGTGATTGTTAAACAGGCAGTTCTTCTGGCTTTGCTTCATTGTAAATTACGCCTTCTCAAGATATTGTATCTCAATGACATATTGTAATTTACTCTGCATTACAGCTGCGGGACAGCTCCGGCTTATACCGGATTCTCTATTAAGTCTGTGACACCTGTTCCATCAATATTAAAATAAATGGTATTTATAAATAAACTGATAATTTAGATGATTGTATTCAATTGCAGTTTATTTATAAAAAATCCTCTACTAGTTTGTCACAAGGATTTAAATTTGTCAAATCTGCAAAAATTATAATATAGTAAAAAATAATAAATAAAAATTATATATAGTTTGGGTAGATAACAAAAACAAATAATAAATGGTATATATTTTTATCTTGACCCTATAGTAACATTAGTGTTTATTATTTTTAATGGAAGCTATTTTAACATGACAGAGGATGATTTATATGAAAATTTTAGTTATCGGTAATGAAGATCGTTATAGAAAATATATGCCGGATTTGGTTGTTATCAAAAACAGTACAATAGTTTTTTTGCCATTGGGAATAGATGATAATGAAATTTTGGAAAATGCCTGGGATTGTGATGCTGTTATTGCTGACCCGATGGCAGAAGTTTCAGCTGAGCTCATTAATAAAATGCCAAACTTAAAAATTATTCAGTCAGAAGCAGTAGGTTTTAATAAATTTGATTGTGAAGCAGCTAAAATGAAAGGAATATATGTTTGCAACTGTAAGGGTGCTAATGCTGATGCAGTAGCTGAACAGACTATTCTTTTAATGCTGGGATCATTGCGGAGTATTATAATTGGTGACAGGGAAGAAAGAGCCGGCAATCAAATGGCAATGAAAAAACGCCTTATGTATGAAGGGCTTACTGAACTGAGTGATTGTAAAGTTGGTTTAATCGGGTTTGGTGATATAGCTAAAGCTACCGCTAAAAGACTGGCAGCATTTAATTGTGAAGTAGTTTATAATAAACATACAAGAGTGTCTAAAGAAGTTGAAAAAGAGTACAATGTATCATATACTGATATAGATACATTGCTTAAAGAGTGTGACATTGTAAGTATTCATTGCCCAGTTACTAATGAAACCACTAAAATGGTTGATGCTGAATTTTTGTCTAAAATGAAAAAAACAGCTTATCTGATAAATACAGCCCGTGGTGAAATTGTTGATAATGAAGCTTTATATAATGCGATTGTTACAGGGAAAATTTTAGGGGCGGGGCTTGATACTGTAGCACCGGAACCAACAACTAAAGATAATGTATTATTGAATTTGCCAGAAGAATATAAAGACAGAGTTATTTTTTCACCGCATATCGGTGGTATTTCTACTGCTTTTTTTCGCAGAGCACATTCATTTGACTGGCAAAATGTCGAAAAAGCATTGCAAGGAGAAACTCCTAAATATATAGTTAATAATGTCCCTGAAAAAAAGTCTGAGCCGCTTTTTGCCGGCAGAGAAAAATAATAAATTTATTTCGAAGAATACAAAGTAGAAAAAACAGCTATAATTGAATTTATATAGATAATAGTAAACATGGGAGGATTTTAATTTGATTTCAAAATTGTTTAAGGATATGCTGCAGGGAAAGTCAGTAATTCGTGAATTTGCTGAATATGCACAAAGACGCGGCAGTGAAATAGGGTATGAAAATGTATTTGACTATAGTCTTGGTAATCCATCCGTTCCAGCACCAGAAAAATTCACGCAGGTAATGGAAGATTTACTAAAAAATGAAAATCCATGTGCACTTCATGGTTATAGCCCTACATTGGGAAATAATGTATTTCGTAAAGTTGTTGCTGATTCATTAAAAAGACGCTTTGGAATTGCTTATGGACCAGAGCATATTTTCCCAGCCAGTGGTGCAGCAGCAGCTTTGGCACATGCTTTTCGCTGTATCAGTAAGCCAGGTGATGAAATTATTGCTTTTGCTCCAATTTTTCCTGAATATCAACCATATGTAAATCAGACAGGGGCAAAATTAGTATTGGTTCCAGCTAGTATACCAGATTTTCAGATTGATTTTGCTGAATTTGAAAAAGTTATTTCCGAAAAAACAGCAGCAGTTCTTATCAATACGCCAAGTAATCCATCCGGAATATTATTTTCTGATGATACATTAAAAAAATTAGCAGATATTTTAAATAAAAAACAGAAAGAATATGGTCATGAAATATTTATAATATCTGATGAACCTTATCGTGAAATTATTTTTGACGGTAAAGAGATACCATATGTAGCTAAATTTTATGACAATACGCTTTCCTGCTATTCATTCTCTAAATCATTGTCACTTCCGGGTGAACGTATCGGGTATGTGGCAGTAAATCCAAGTTGTAAAGATGCCGAATATATAGTTCCAATGTGTGGTCAGGTTTCGCGTGGTATTGGTCATAACTGCCCGGCATCAATAATTCAGCTGGCAGTAGCCAAGGTTATCGATATGACATCTGACTTAAGTGTCTATGAAGAAAATATGAACCTGATTTATGATAAACTTGTGGAACTTGGTTTTGAAGTGCCAAGACCAGATGGTACATTTTATATTTTCCCGAAAGCACTGGAAGATGATGCGGTGGCTTTCTGCAAAAAAGCACTTAAATATGATTTGATTCTTGTACCAAGTGACAGTTTTGGCTGTCCAGGTTATTTCCGTATGGCTTACTGCATTGATACAGAAAAAGTAAAACGTTCCTTGATAGCTTTTGAAAAATTTGTTGCTGCTGAATATCCAAACAAATAGTAATAAATATAAGTATAATTAATATAATAGCCAGCGATTTAGATTAAATCTAAGTCACTGGCTATTATAATTTGTAGAAAACTATATTAAGATGATAAAATAGATTATCAGAATAATTTAGTGAAAGTTATATTAAAGGAGACGATAATGAAAAAGAGTAGTTCTTTGTATTTAAAATTTATAATAGTATGCTGTATATTTTTTTTGCTGGCAGGATGCAGTAATATTAACAGTGAATCTAAAAATGGCAAGATGACAGCAGATACAGTGCAACAAAAGGAAAATATTGACAGCAAGGCTGAAAAAATTGTAGCCTCAATGTCACTTTCGGAAAAAATCGGGCAAATGATGATGATCGGTGTGCGGGGAAAAGAGATAAATGATGACAGTAGATATTTATTGAATGAATACCATATGGGCGGGATTATATTCTTTGACCGTAATATGCAGGCGCAAGAGCAGGTCAGAAAATTTACCGAGGATTTACAAAAAAATTCCAATGAAAAAGTACCTTTGTTTATTGCAATGGATGAAGAAGGCGGCAGGGTAGTAAGAATGAAAAACGCGCTGATACCACCACCGTCCCAGCAGGAAATAGGTCAGTCTGGTGATATTGATAATGCACAAAAATGGGCACAAAAAACAGCAAAATCGCTTAAAGAAATGGGAATAAATGTAAATTTTGCACCGGTAGCCGATGTTGGTTCCAATGATACGCGTTCATATAGTAAAGAGGCCAAAACAGTAACAGAATTTGTTGCAGCTGCCGCTAAAGGCTATGAGCAGGAAAATATTATTTATGCATTAAAACATTTTCCGGGGATAGGTAAAGGGAAAGTAGATTCTCATAAGGAACTCTCGGCAATTACAGCCTCAGAAAAAACATTGCAGGCAGAGGATTTTTTACCGTTTCAAACAGTAGTAAAAAATAATAATCCGGATAATTATATGATTCTTGTATCGCATTTAAAATATACAGCTTTGGACGAAAAAAATCCGGCAAGCTTGTCAACGTATATAATAACTGAGCTTTTGCGCAAAAAAATGGGCTATAAAGGTATAGTTATTACTGATGATATGGAAATGGGTGCAGTTTCCAAGCATTATAATTTCAGTGAATTAGGTGTAAAAGCTGTACAAGCTGGTGCTGATATTGTTATGGTATGCCATGAATATCCGCATGAGGAAGATGTTTATATGGGCTTATTGGATGCCGCGAAAAAAGGGGAAATAAGCCAAAGTCGTATTGATGAATCGGTAAAACGAATAGTTAAAGTAAAATTACAGCATTTAAAATAAATTTTTGTTATGGTGTTAGCAGCATCATCGTGAATTAAAAGGTTTAAATAAATATAGCAATATAAATTATAGAATAATGAGGAGATAATTTTGCAGATAACAGAGAAAGATTTTAAAAAATGGCTCGACTATATAATTGAAAAAGACCGCGAGCCATTGGTACAAATGGCCAAGGATATTGAAAAAAATGGTGGAGTTTCCGACTGGCAGGATAGAATAACAGTAGCCAGGTGTATTTTTTTACTTGATAAAAATAATTTACAGCCGACAATTGATATATTAAAAACAATAGTCGATGTTAATTTGACAGAAACAAAAGATTTGGAAATAAAAGCATGGGCACTGCACGATTTAGGCTATTTGACATGGCAGGCACAAAAGCTGGCAGAACCGGCACTGAAATACATTGATATGGCGATTGCTATATTGGATAATATTGATACATCAGAGTTAACATATGTTACAAAAGGGGAAATCTGGAATACACGCTGCCAGATTGTAATAAGTTCCGGTGATTTGCAGACAGCACTTATTATGGCTGATGAAAAAATAAAAGAAAAAGAAAAATTGGGCGAAAATGGCAATAGCTATTTATTTTATGCCTATTATGCTAAAGCACAGATAATGCATAAACAAGAAGATAATAAAACAGCAGTATTATATCTGTATCAAGCATTAAAATCGTATCCATTAGAGCAGATTAGCAGTTCCTTTGACAAGGTTAAAGAAGTTTGGCTGAAAGAAAATGAAGATGCCCAGTCAGCCTTTAATAAAATGCTTGATATAGTAAAGCGTGAAGATATGATAATAACTACTGTAAAATGGAAACTTTAATCAATAAAATATACCGCTATATAAAATTTTATTGATACAAGTTTTATATAGCGGTATTATTGCAATAAAGTATGAGTTATGTTATTATGAAAACAAGATAAGGATAGTTGATTAATGCCTGGCGGGGCACAGCTTTCCTCGTAAAATGATAAGATTGAAAGAAAAGCTGGGTCTGCCAAGATCTGGCTTTATTTCATTTATTTACAGCATGAAATAATAGCGACGATAAGAATACCAAAGCTTATCATTAAAGACAATACTTGAAATGTATTCATGGCGTCACCTCCCGAAAGGGAAAGCCAATCAACTATCCATGAAAATTAGTATATCATAACCGATCATTAGCGTCTACCTAAATAAGGTAGGTGCTTTTTTTATCAGCACATGCTTTTAAAATAAAGATGAACATCGTTATTATCAGTTAGCTCGGGATGAAAAGAAGTAACGAGCATATTATTTTGCTGTGCGGCAACAATATTGTTATCAACAACGGCTAAAATATTTACATCAGTGTCAGCCGATTCAATATAAGGTGCACGAATAAATATCAGTGGCAGTTTATTCGGGGAAATCTGCGTAATTTTTTCTTCGGTAACAAAGCTGTTCAGCTGACTGCCATAGGCATTACGCTGGACGGTAATATCCATAGTGGCAAGATAAGTTTTTTCCTGATTGGAAATATTTTTGGCTAATAGTATCATGCCGGCACAGGTTCCCCATACAGGCAGACCGTTTTTTATCTGTTCACGGATGAAATCAGTCATATTAAAATCATCCAATAATTTACCAATAGCAGTTGATTCCCCGCCGGGAATGATAAGACCGTCAATTTGCGAAAAATCGTCTTGTGTGCGCACTCTTTTGGCATTGACGCCTACTTGCTGTAATTTTTGCAGGTGTTCACTTACTGCTCCCTGCATCGATAAAACACCAATCGTTTTCATAATTACCAGCCTCTTTGAGCCAGAAGCTGTTCCTGCGGCAATTCATCAATATTTATGCCGACCATTGCTTCACCGAGATTTTCTGAAATAGCGGCTAATTTTTCCGGATCATCGTAATAAGTTGTTGCTTCAACGATAGCTTTGGCTCTTTTGGCTGGATTGCCCGATTTAAATATGCCGGAACCAACAAATACACCATCAACGCCCAGCTGCATCATAAGGGCAGCATCGGCAGGAGTGGCAATACCACCGGCAGCAAAGTTTACTACTGGAAGATGACCATTTTCATGTATGTATTTTATAGCTTCGAAAGGAGCACCAAATTCTTTGGCAATATGCATCAGCTCCATGGAAGAAGCCGACTGGACTTTTTTCATATCATTGGTCATTGTGCGCATGTGACGGACAGCTTCAATAACATTGCCAGTACCAGCTTCACCTTTGGTACGAATCATTGATGCACCTTCACCAATACGGCGCAGGGCTTCACCAAGATTTCTCGCACCGCAGACAAAAGGAATTTTGAAAGCAGATTTATTGATATGATTTACATCATCAGCTGGTGTAAGAACTTCTGATTCGTCGATATAATCAATGCCTAGTGCTTCTAAAATCTGGGCTTCAACAAAATGACCAATACGGGCTTTGGCCATAACTGGAATGGAAACAGTTTCCTTTATTTCACGAATCATTTTTGGGTCAGACATACGAGCTACTCCGCCCTGACGGCGAATATCTGCTGGTACACGTTCCAAAGCCATTACAGCCACGGCTCCGGCATTTTCAGCAATTTTAGCCTGTTCAGCATTGGTGACATCCATGATGACACCGCCTTTTAACATTTGAGCTAAATTTTTGTTCAATTTGTATCTTGTTTCCATATTATTATCTCCCCTAGTTGACAAATTTGAAAAAATTATTAAAATATAATTGTACTAATACAATTATTAACTGTTTTTAATAAATTTTCTTATTCTAACAAAAAAATGAGGATAATACAATATGAAAGATAAAATAAATTGCTTTGTATCGATACAATTATCAAAACAAAATAAGGAAGCATTATATGTACAGCTTTATAATGAAATATTGCAGTTAATTCATAATGGACAACTGGCAGCCGGCTATAAACTGCCGCCAATACGCAAATTGGCACAGACATTAGGCGTTAATGCCGGAACGATTGTCAGTGCTTATCGTGAATTGGAAAAAAACGGTTTTATTTATTCGACGGCAGGCAGTGGCAGCTATGTATCTGATCAGGCAACAGGACAGCATGGAGCAGTTGATTATGAATTTGCGGCAGATAATATTTATATGGATGAAATATTAAAACCGCAGGAAAATATGCAGGCCATTAATATGAGTACAGTATCACTAAATCCTGATATTGTATCAGTAGATCAGCTCAAGCAAATAATGATGAAAGTACTTGATCGTGATCAGGGACATGCTTTCAGTTATCAGGACAGCCAGGGATTTTTTCCTTTAAGGGAATCAATAGCAAAACATCTGCACAATATGAATATTCATACCAAAGCAGAGAATCTGCAGATTATTTCCGGAGCTCAGCAGGGGATTGATATAGTAGCCAGGGCACTTTTACAGCATGGTGATTATGTTTTTACTGAGTCACCGACATATCCTGGTGCAGTAGCTTCTTTTTTAGCTAATGGCGCAAAAATTATAGATATACCAATGGATGATGATGGCATAAATATTGAAATTCTTGAAAATAAGCTGCAGCAGTTTCATCCAAAATTGATCTATCTTATGCCGGTTTTGCATAATCCCTCGGGAATTACGTATAGTATTGCCAAGCGCAATAAGATGATAAAATTAGCTCAAAGACATAATATTATTATCTTGGAAGATGACTATATCAGCGAGCTTTCCTATGGTGAAAAATTGATGGCACCATTAAAATCAATAGACAGGGATGACCGGGTTATATATATAAAAAGTCTGTCCAAAATTTTTATGCCGGGACTGCGTCTGGCCTTTTTGACGATGCCTGAATATTTATCGAAAAAAATACTGCAGGTAAAATATATAACAGATATATCCACATCGGGATTTACACAGCGTATATTTGATCTTTATCTGCGCGAAGGCTATTGGAAAAAACATATAAACGATATACGGCGTATTTATAAAGCCCAGTTTGAATTTGCAGCAGCTGCAGCACAAAAATTTCTGCCGGATAACGTAAAGTGGTATAATCCCCATGGTGGTTTGTCTTTTTGGCTGGAACTGCCGGAACAGGTTGATTCCAAGGTGTTTTGCCAGAAAGCTAAAGAAAATAATCTGCTTATTACCGATGGCAGTAATTTTTATCCATATCATGCTGATAACAGGCATGTGCGTATAAGCTTTGCGACACTTTCCCTGCAGGAAATAGAGACAGGTATGAAAATTTTAGGTGAAATGATAAAATAAATTTATTATTGGTATTACAAGGAGAAATACATGGACAGACAATTGCCGCAGGCTAGGGAAAAATGGCTTCATTTCAAAAATAAAAAATATGAGATTATTGCTGTTGCCAGACATACAGAAACGGAGGAAATACTCGTTATTTATAAAGCTCTGTATGGAGATTTCGGCATATATGCCAGACCACTTACAATGTTTATGAGTGAAGTTGATCGGGAAAAATATCCAGAGATAAAAACAAAATACAGGTTTACTAAAATCAGTTGAAAAAAGACTAGCAATAAACGGGGAATTTATTGCTAGTCTTTTTGCTAAGAAGTTATTTATAAAAATTGGAGGATTTCTATAAATTATGATATAAGCGGAGTAACAAATACTTTCATTAAACCGGAACTGGTATATTGTTCTTCAAGAGCCAAATTTAAAGTTTTATGAATATTATTGAGCCAGTGAGGTGTATGTGTGCAATCAATTTCAAGTACTTTGAAATTTTTCTTTTCTAAAAATGGGATAAGCACATCACTGGAGTGAATACTGCTGTTGGACATTACTTCAGTAATATCAATGTAATAATGGTCTTTTTGTTTTTCTACCGGATAATAATCAGCAGCTGTTTTCTCTTTGGTGATATTTTTTTCTTTATCATTATTATTTTCCAAAGTTAATATTTGTTCAAGCAGATTTTCTGCTAAGTCATCAGCTGTCCAAATATGATAATTAGCTTCGCTAAAAACTAGCCTATATATAGCCTTACAATCCTTGACCAAAATAATATGGCAGTCATCTAAAGCATTGATATAATTTTTTAGCGATTTTTGTATAGCGGCTATATTGTCAGCAGTTGGAAAATAATATGATAGATTTTTTAATTGAATCCATGATTTATCTTTGGACTTTTCGTATAAAACTAACTGTCCGTTATCGTTTAAAGAAATAGTTTTTCCAGAAGCATTAACTAAAGCGGCTATCTTCATTGTAAATCACCAGCTTAAATTTAATATAAGAAAAAAATACAGTAGTGGCAGTTTTAATGCCGTCCCTTCAGGGAAGGTGGCTTGACGAAGTCAAGTCGGAAGGGTTAACCCCTCAGGCAGCTTTGCTGCCAGCTCCCCTAAATGGGAGCCTTTCAGCCATCTAGAATTTTAACTAGCATGAATAAAATATATGTGATTCTGGATTACAAAGCGGCAACGCCTGTTTCTTTTGTTCGTACCCGTATGGCTTCATCAAATGATGAAACAAAAATTTTGCCATCACCGATGCCGTAGTTAGTGCGGTTAGCTTTAATTATAGCCTGCACTACCTTATCTGCATCTTCATCAGCAACGAGTACTATGACAACCCGGCAAGGGAAAGTTCTTGTTCCGTCAATAAATTCAGTCATTACTAATTCGGAGCGAGTGTCCAATGGGGAGGTTTTAACGATAGATAATTTTCTTTTATTCAGCAATGTTTTATCGGTTACTAATTTACCTCGTCCATTTGCTTTGAAGGCGGTAAATCCAGGAATGCCAATATCTAATAAAGCTTTTTTGGTAGCACCAATTTTTTCTATGCGAATTACAGCTGTTATTTCTTTCATCAGTAAATTCTCCTGTTATAAACCTGTTTTCCCACTGGAAACAGTATAGACATTGTCCAAATGATTAACAAATATTTTTCCATCCCCGAAAGCACCCTGATCACCACTTTTGGCTTGTTCTAAAATAATATTTATTACAGCATTTTTATCTTTATCTTCAATACCAAGCATAAGCATGCATTTTGGAATTTCATCGTAAATTCGTTCACCAAATTTTATACCCTGCTGCTTACCACGCCCTACAACATCAATTATTGTTGCTGAGTGAAAACCAGCTTCAGAGAGCTTTTCTAATATTAAATCCTTTTTTTCTGGTCGAACAAATGCCTTAACCATTAACATAACGCGGCACTTCCTTTCAAAGATGATTGTGGATAGAAAATTTATTGTTAAGATAGTTTCTCAAATAAATCTGAATCGGAAGCAATATTTTCTTTTGCTGTTAAATTATCAATAATTAGCTTATGGACTTGTACTACTTGATCATCATGTCCCGATTTATAATTTTCTAAAAGTGTCTTGTCTAAAGATTTTTGATAGAATCCTGGCATATATTTTTCAACTAGAATATTAAGTAAATCAGCTTTTTCTTTTGGATTATCAATAGTGGTTACTGTACCAAAAAGTATAATACTAAAGTAAGCTGTATCGGCATGGCAGGGCATAGCATCTTTTACTGTTCCGTATTCTTTATATACATTAAAACAGCATATAGGATGTTTGCTTAAAATATCTTCTTTGCGCCCAGATGCAAGACCATGGAAATATATGGCATTATTGTAATAAATAAAATTTAATGGCACAGCATACACCTCTGAGTCAGTGGGCATTGATAAAATACCTGTTCGTACAGTGCTTAAAAATCTGTCGATTTTTTCTTTGTCTTCACAGATACGCTGTTTGTAGCGGATATCTACCATGATAATTCTCCTGTTTTAAATATGATTAATGCAATAAAAGAGTTTTAGAATGTGAATAATATTTTTCTGAAAGAGTTGATAATGAAGTACATAATTGTAATATTTGACTAATTTCAGATTTATTAAAATCTGTTTTACGTTGATAATTATCTATAGAACATATGCCATAAGCTTTGTCCAATGCTCTTATTTGTTTGGAAATTTCAGGAGGGAAAGATATATCGGAAATTAATTCTACTGCCTCCATAAGAGCTTGATAATTATGGGTTCTAGGCTCAGTTTTATAAAATTCGCATATAGCTATGAGATAACATTCTATTGAGATAGAAGCGACATCAAATATTACAATATTTGATTGTCGCTCTTTCAGAAATTGCTCGGCACGATGCTGAAACATCACGGCATTGCTATGCTTTTTGCTTAAAACAGTATTAGATGCAAATTGTTCCTTCATTATTACCACCTTCTTACATTACCACATACTTAAAAGCCATTCTTTATTTTTAGTATATTCCATATCAGTAAACCAGGCATTGGCCATTCTTTCAGCTAAGATCATAGCACCCTCATAGCCTACTATCGGCTGCCTGTAAAAGCCTGCCCGGTCAAAGATTGGAAAACCAACACGTACAAGTGGAACATTGCTGTCCATAGCAATAAAGCGGCCTTTAGAATGACCAAGAATAAGATCTAGTTTTAAACCTTTATTTTGCAGACGATCTCCTAATTCCCATAAATCAGCATTCATGATTATTTCCATATCATAATCGACATTATTTTGTAGTTCTTTTATGCGGGGTTCTTCGGTATAGGTAGTATTATCATCGCCTAAAAGCAGCAGGACTGGCTTCATTTCAAGGTCAAGACAAAATTCGGCAAGACCAATGACAAGATCAGGATGGCCATAAATGGCTACTCGCTTGTCAGCTAAAAACATATGGGCAACATCAGTAATGGCATCAAGTGCAATGCCTCGTTCCTTAACCAAGGATTCAGGTATAGATTTTCCAGTAAGTTCTTTAATATTTTGCAAAAATGTATCGGTATTGCGTATTCCGATAGGGGCAGGACCTATTTTTGTGGGAATATCAAAGGTTTCTTCAAGGTAATGGGCGGCTTTGCCAACTTCATAATTATTAAGAGCAATAGTACCGATAGCACTGCCGGTATTTTCCAGGTCATCAATTGTTGTACTGCCATGGGCTACATGATTGCCATCAGGCATTAAAGGAGCATCAAATTCCTCAATATCAAAAATGACATTAGCGTCAACATCCATTTCAGCTAATAAATGTTTTAAAGTTTTAACATCACCGGGATTTTGCCAGCCTGTTAATAAATTAAGTTTTTTATCTTTTTTATCATTTTTGGCAAAATGTTTTATGATTGCCTCAACGGCAACATTATAGCCGGATACATGGCTGCCTTTGAAGCTGGGAGTATGAATGGGGATAAGATGGATGTCACGATCAGCATATTTTTCTTTTAATAGTCCTTCATTAAGTTTATTGACTACACCATCTATATCATCACCAATTACTTCTGTGGAACAGGTAGAAATTATAGGAACAACCTTTACATAAGGATAGCGCATCAAAAGAACATCAACGGCCTGCTCAACACGCTGAACAGCGCCAAAAACTGCACCATCTTCATGTACGGATGAAGATGCCAGTTCAAAACTTTCCTTATAGTGCTGAGAAAACCATAATCGTACAAACATTACACATCCCTGTCCGCCATGTACAATGGCAATACAGTCCTTTATACCAATGCTGGCATATTGTGCTCCTGCTGGCTGACATGTAAAAATAGGATTAATGACACCTGTACGTTTTTTTTCTTTTAATTCACAAGGCATATTACGCCCTCCTTTAGTTTCATAAATGAAATCTTATTTCAGGTGAAACATAATGCTTCAGCCTGAAATATAGAGTTCATTTATTTTATAATTGATTGTTCTTAAAAATTAACATTTAATAATTAGGGTCATTTAGTTCTTCATTTAGTGAATTAGTAATAAGCTGAGAATCAAGATCATTTTTTAATTTTCCCATCATACATTTAGTATCAGTAGCAGTCATTTTACTTAGCCAGGGAAAGCATTGCCATTCATCAACTAATTGCTTGGCTTCAGCCCAATAACAGCGGTCTGCCGGCGTGGATTTCTCGGGAGATTCATGACAAAGCAGCTGTGTAGCTTTTTTTATAATATTTTCATTTTGCAGCTCTCTGTCCCAAGCACGGGAATTAAATTGCCATAAACAATTTTTCATAATGTAATCCATCAAAGTGTCTTTTTTTGAATCCAAGGTCATATCCATATAAGTATACCCCCTTATATTATTACACTGCCGTCAGCTTTCCTTTTTGCGGGAATTTAGGATATTCTTTGTTTCTTAATTTTTTTATACTGTCAAATTCGCCGGTGTATTCATGCAGTTCTTTAGAATTAACAACAGCAGGATCAATATCTTTATCTGAAAGCATTTGTCTGGTGACAAAATTTTTATCAGTAGAAATAGCATCTTTGCTTATATCTACAAAGGCAAGCTTATGAATTGGTGAATATACAGCATTGTAAATATCCCGGGCAAATCTTACCCAGCCTTCAAATCCTTTATATGGGCCATTATGATAGGCATGGGCATTAAGATAAGGAACGCGGATTTTTTTTGCTACTTCACCGGGACGTTTGCCGGTAATTATGAGATCTGGTTTTAATTTATACATCGCTTCCAAACCTTCAAGCTCATTAGGATCATCAATAGCTAGTGCCCCTGCTTCACAACGGGAAATACCTTTTTCCATATCACCCTGATGGCCAAATTTGGTATAGACAGATACTACTTCTAAGCCCATTTCTTCATGTATTACGTGTGCCCAATGCCATAATTTGGAGCCACCAGGCCATAAACATACTTTTTTGCCTTGTAAACGGGCAGCATACCAATCAAGTTCAGGCTTCCAGCGCTTGGTTTCTTCTTCGATAATAGCTTCAGCTCTGTCTTCAATACCAAAGAAAAGACCAATCTTTCTAAGCGAAGATGCTAACGGTCCAAATCCACAGCCGTCAATATCCATACGTGGAATTCCATAGCGTTTACGTAATTCATTGCAGATATATTCGGCTGAGCGGGCACATTCAAGCACGTTGAGATGGGCGCGATGCATTGCACGTAAATCATCATAGGAACCATTACCGGTAAACGTTGATAATACTTGTATGCCCATTCGTTTGAAATAATCCTGCATTACTTCCTGGTCACCTTGAATGTTGTATTCACCTACATAATTGATTACGTAATCACTGGTGATTTTTGGTTCTACCTGACCAACTTTATCATTGACCCAGGCAATATTTATTTTATGGTGACCGCCGGATTGACTGGGACCGGCAAAACCAGGAGAATTGCATATAAAAATATCGACATCTGGCATTTCCTCCATGACTTCCTGGGCAACAGCTTTTATGTCATCACCAATTAATGCTGAGGCACATGTTTGGTAGATGCTCATGCGCTTAATATGAGGGAAAGCTTTAAATGCTTCAATTATATTATCTTTTAATACTTTTTCTGCACCAAAAACAATATGTTTTTCCTTCATATCAGAGGCAAAAGTATATTTTAACTGAAAATTGTCATTGTCACTGATATATCTTTTAGTCTGCCAGGTATCATAGGTGCAGCCAATAGGGCCGTGGCTTAAGTGGATTACATCTTTCATAGGAGTTCCGATAACATGTTTGGCACCACAATAAGCACAGCCGCGTTCAGATAATGTACCGGGAATAGTATTTAAATATCCCAATGGCAGTGCATCTGACAAGTTTTCAGCCGGAGTTTTATCTACGGCATGTTTAATTCGTTCAGGAATGCATTTACTGCACTCAAATTCATGATATGGCATTTTTTAATCCCCCTTCTAAAAAATATATCAGTCAGATATTCCATATTTAACGACCATGGCTTCAAGTTCATCCATTTTCAGTGGATGAGGAATGACAAATTCCTTATTATCTATAATTTTTTCTGCTAAAGTTTTATATTCATTAGCCTGATTACAGTCAGCGTCATATTCTACAACGGTTTTTTTGTTAAATTCAGCTTTTTGGACGACATTATCACGAGGAACAAAATGAATCATTTTAGTACCGATGGCAGAAGTGAATTCTTCCAAAAATTCTTTTTCTCTGTCAACATTACGACTGTTGCAAATTATACCGCCAAGTCTTACACCACTTTGTTTAGCATATTTTAATAAGCCCTTACATATGTTGTTGGCTGCATATATTGCCATCATTTCACCAGAAGCAACGATATAAACTTCTTGTGCTTTGCCTTCACGTATTGGCATAGCAAAGCCACCGCAAACAACATCGCCCAGGACATCGAAGAATACGAAATCGAGATCATCAGTATAAGCACCATTTTTTTCCATTAAATCAATGGCGGTTATTACACCACGGCCGGCACAGCCAACACCAGGTTCAGGCCCACCGGATTCAACACAACGGATACCACCATAACCTTCTTTTACAACACGGTCAACAGTGATTTTTTCTTCGCCTTCATCGCGGAGCATATCCATTAATGTTTTTTGGTTCATGCCGCCTAAAATCATACGGGTAGAGTCAGCTTTAGGATCACAGCCATGAATGAACACCTTTTTATCAAAAAAATGTGCCATTGCACCTGCAGTGTTCTGCTGTGTAGTTGATTTACCAATACCGCCTTTTCCATAAATCGCAATTTTCCTCATTTCGAAATCTCTCCTCTCAAGTTAACACTACCGTTTAAAACCATCGCCTATTCCCTTGAAAAGATAACCCCGTTTTGCTATACTTAAAAAAGGGTATATCAAATAGTCCTCATCACTGTGGAATAGGAGATTCACCCGTGCTCTATGAATATTGCAGTATTCATAGAGCTTTTTTATTACTATACATATTTACGATATAGTCACCTCCTTAAAAAATGCAAAAAGGTGCTTTCATTATTTTCCAAGGATAATAATGAAAGCACCTTTGCTCTTGCTTTTCTAAGTTTGACCAAGTGTAGCATTTTTTTTTAATGAAGTCAATACTAATATATGTAAAAAATTCGTTATGAAGCAATTAATGCAGAAAATTAAGAAAAAATAAAATATTTAATATACATGAGTTATATACTATTTGAAAAATAATATATAGAATATTTTAAGTTTTGTATAATATACTTTAAATTGTATAATATTGTTCAAATAAATCATACAGATAATTTTTTTTGTCAGAAAAATATTTTATAAAATTATATTGTGTAATAAAATATAATTTTATTTATGACAATTAAGTATATGGACATGGTAAAATAAAAATACAGTATGAGAGCAAACTGTATTTTTTAGCTGATAAGGAATATAGATTTACAAAAATTGATTAAAATAAACGAGTTTTTTAGGTAAAAGGGAAACTTATGACAAAAATTATACTTATACGTCATGGCGAAACTGTTTGGAATAAGCTGGGAAAATATTATGGCTGGACAGATGTAGATTTATCGGCAAAAGGAATATTACAGGCAAAATTATTGGCTGATAATTTTCCGGTATCCAAAGTAGATGCTGTATATGCCAGTGATCTGCAAAGAGCCTACAATACTGCCGAATATATAGGCAGTAAGTTTCATTGCAAGGTACAGACAAATAAAAATCTGCGCGAAATGAATTTTGGTAAATGGGAAGGTCTTGTTTATCAGGATGTTCTTGCCCAGTGGCCGGCAGAAGTAGAAAAATTTATAGAACATCCCGACAAAGTAAGAATTCCTGGTGGCGAAACTTTTGTACAGGTTCAGCAAAGAGTAATGAATAGTATGCATAATATAGTGGCTGTAAATAATAATAAAACAGTCGTAGTGGTTGTTCATGGTGTTGTTATTGCCGTAACTTTAGCAGCTGTTCTAGGTGTTGATTTACAATATCTGGGTAATTTTCAGCAAAGTAATACGGGCATAAATATACTAGGCTATGATAAAGAAAAATGGCAGGTTCAGCTTATAAATGGTACGGCACATTTATAAAAAGCAGTAAAAAAATAAACGTTATCAGTTATATAATGGCTGATAACGTTTGTTTTTTATGATATATGAGCAAATTGAAGGAATATAAAATTTTTTGTAGAAATGCATAAAGTGTATTTTTATAATTTTAGTAAAAAATAAATTATTAAATGAAGAAGATGAATAAAATGAAGGGTAGAAGATGGACAAGAGAAGAAACTACTGTTGCATTATCGCTATATTATCAAATTCCATTTGGCAAAATAAATCAAACTAATTCTGTAATTTGTAAAATTGCTAAAATATTATCACGGACACCGGCATCATTGGCAATGAAAATGTGTAATCTTGCTAGATTTGATAAAAGTTTACAAAAGCGCAATATTAGTGGTTTGAAAAATGGTAGTAAATTAGACGGAGAGATATTCAAAGAGTTTGAAAATAAACTATTTCAACTAGCAATTCAAAGTGAAGAGATTATTTTAGAATTAAAAAATAATAGATATGAAGAATTTAATTTAGTAAATGAAAATGGTGGTCGTGATGTCGCAGAAAAAGAACAAACGATAAAAACACGTGTAGGACAAGATTTTTTTCGTGCAGCAGTAATGAGTGCATATGAAACACGATGTTGTATAACTGGGATTAATGTCTCTCAATTTTTAATAGCTAGTCATATAAAACCATGGCATGAGTGTTTAGATAAAAGTGAAAAAGTAAATCCTGCTAATGGTTTGTGTTTGAATGCATTGCATGATAAAGCTTTCGATCAAGGATATATTACTATTGATAAGAACTATAGAATAATTGTATCTGAACAGTTAAAGAAAATGAAAAGATTAGATGATATAACTAAGAATTGGATAATTTCTTATGAGAATAAAGAAATTAGATTGCCACATCGTAATCAGCCAAATTTGAAATTTATAGAATATCATAATGATGAAATTTTTAAAAATGACTGTACTGTATAGGAGAAAAAATGAATTTATTACCGCAATTATCTTTTAGTTTAAGGTCACGTGAGTTTAAAAAATATAGTGATATAGAATGTGCTTCAATGTTATATGAGTATTTATTTCAGGGATTAAGTTATAGAAAAATTGATACAGAAATTCTTCATTTTAATCAAAATGATTCAGAAGGATGGGAGAAAAATACAAGAGGTTTTCAATCAAAGGGAACATTAGCATTCTTAGGGATTACAAAAGAGCATAAAGGTTTATTTAAAGAACAGAAATTATCGGACGTTTTAATAGCGATTAATAAAAATCCCCAATGGCAGGAAATTTATGATATATTAGTTCAGATACAGTATCAAAAAGATGAAGATAAAAATTTATTAGTATTTAATGAAGATGATAATAGATATACTGTAGGGGAATATGAATATATTACCCATAGACGTAAAGGTCAGGACTATTTCCGTCAAGCAGTTTTAAGTGCTTATGAAGGAAAGTGCTGTATGACAGGAATGAAAATAAACTCATTGTTGGAAGCAGCCCATATTAAACCATGGAATAAAAGTGATAATGACCATGAAAAAATAAATCCTAAAAATGGATTATGTTTGAATGTTCTTCATCATAAAGCATTTGATCAAGGGTATATTACAATTGATACGCATTACAAAATAATAGTATCAGATAAACTTAAAGAAAACCCTATAGATAAAATGACAAAGGAATTTATTATTAAATTAGATGGAGAAAAGATTTTGTTACCACAACGTTATACTCCAAATAAAGAATTTATAGAATACCATAATGATGTAATTTTTATTTTATGACTCAAACTTCGCAGTCGTGAAATAACCTGTGTACCTTGAAAATTCAATAATAATTGGTATAAAAATAGCATGATCCTCTCGTTTTTAGTATAAT
>NZ_JACHFH010000041.1 GCF_014201835.1 Pectinatus brassicae
CTCCTTTGTAGATTGTTGTTTAGCGATTACATTCTAACACAAGGTTCATCATTATGGATTTTATTTATTTGTTCAATTTCATTTTACAACTGACCTATTGTTTTTATTAATAGTATTTACAAAAAAACAGTAATAAACACTATAAATGTGCTACAATGTGGAAAAAGGAGTTGGTTTTATGAATATAAACATTTTATTGTTTGATGATTTTGAATCATTAGATGCATTTGGACCAGTCGAAGTATTTGGGTGTGTAGATGAATATAAATTGCGTTATGTTTCCATGGATGGAGGAATTATAAAAAGTAGGTAGCCGGCTCTAGTATTGAACGAATATAAGGATAAAAATATATTCTCTTAATATATTTTTATTTAGTCAATTTTAGAATTGAAGATAAATGAATAATCGACAATAATTTTTTACTGAAAAGAGGTAATGATTTTTGCTAAAGGTAGTAATCCATATTGATGAGTTTGATAAATGGCAGATGGTTATCAATAATATAAAAAATTTTATTGCTGATGTTGGTGATAATGGTGGCAAAATAGCTGTAGTTGTAAATGGCGCTGCCGTAAATATATCACTGTCTAAAACTGATAAAGGTATACTTACTGAGATGGAAAAATTAACGAAAAAGCATATACAATGGTATTTTTGTAAAAATGCTTTAGTAGGAAATGGCATAGATTTTAAGTCGCTGCCTGAATATATAATAGTTGTGCCGGCGGGTATTACAAAGTTAATAGAGTTACAAAATAAAGAAGGCTTTGCTTATATTAAGCCATGATAAGGGGAGACTATTTTGTATGGAAAAGCAATTATTTGTTACACCTGAGGAACATTGGAATCGTGCTGAGAAAACAGCACAAGTAATAAAAATATTATTTGTATAATATTTAGCTTTATTTTACATAAGATAAACTAAATTATTTGGAGTAGATATTTTATTTATGGCACAGGAATCAAATGCACGAATAGATTAATAATTGTCGTGCGTTTTATCTTTAAGGGAAAGTTTAATTTGGCTGATTTTATTGAAAAAACAATAAAAAAGATTATAATAGAACTTAGATAGTAAAAATTTATCATCTGATTAATTATTATTTAAGGAGGGGTTAATTAATGGATCAAGATAAATTACAAAGAATTTGCAAAGATAAGGGATTTATCGCTGCGTTGGACCAAAGTGGTGGCAGCACACCAAAAGCATTAGCTGTTTATGGTATAAAAGAAAATGAATATAATGGCAATGATGAAATGTTTGCTAAAGTTCATGCAATGAGGACAAGGATTATCAAAAGTCCTGCTTTTAACTCTAAATATATCTTAGGTGCTATATTATTTGAAAACACAATGGATCGGACTGTTGATGGAGAGCTTACCGCTGATTATTTGTGGAATAAAAAGCAGATACTTTCTTTTCTAAAAGTAGATAAGGGACTGGCAGAACTAGAAGATGGTGTACAATGTATGAAACCTATTCCTCAGCTGGATGATTTACTGAAACGTGCATTGAAACGGAATATATTCGGAACTAAAATGCGTTCAGTGATAAAGAAATTTAATCCTATTGGCATAAAAAAAATAGTCAAACAACAATTTGAAATAGGTAAACAGATTGCTGCAGCGGGGCTTGTTCCTATTATTGAACCAGAAATAGATATTAATAGTAAAAACCGGGCTGAATCGGAACGGGTTTTAAAAGAGGAAATGCTTAAGGAATTAGCATTATTATCAAAAGATGAAAAAATAATGTTAAAGTTAACAATTCCTGAAGTAGATGATTTTTACAGTGATTTGATAAATGCTCAGCATAATATAATTCGTGTTGTAGCGCTTTCCGGGGGATTTAGTCGAGACGTTGCAAATGAAAAACTTGCCCGCAATAAAGGACTTATAGCTAGTTTTTCCCGCGCTCTTGCTGAGGGCTTATCAGTACAGCAAAGTGATGAAGAATTTAATGCGGTACTTTCAGACAGCATTAAACAAATTTATACTGCTTCCATTACTTGAAAGCAGCGTTATAAAAATAAATGATGACAAATATAAATTTATTTTGTTTGATGGAATATATTTTCAGTGATAAAATAACTCATGAAAATAATTCTACTGTTTTCTGATGTTCCCCAATGAATGTACCTAATATATTGAGTATGAAAAGGCTCCCCGCTAATCTGTTAAAATAGGATTAATGGGGAGCCTTTTTATAATATAATTTATTTTGTTTATGGTGTAATTAGTAGATAATTAAAAGGCATTCGAGGATGCATCCTAATAGGGTTTCTAAAATTAAATATTATAAATATGTTATAATGTGGAAAAGATTTATGCGTATTTTGGAGTTATTGTATACTAGTATAAATTAGAACAATTATTTAATATTTGGAGAGGAAATATATTATTTTATGAAAAAAGAAAAATTATGGACGTTAGAGTTTATTGTGATGAGTTGCAGCAATTTTTTTCAATATATATCACAATATATTATGGTAGCAGCATTACCAATTTATATAATGAATAATTTGGGGGGGAGGAGAGGTGGCAACAGGCTTGGCAATGACTTTTTTTCAGATTGGAACAGTTTGCTGCCGACCTTTGGCTGGACGTTGGATTGATACAATAAACAAACAAAAGCTAATGCTTATTACAACGATATTATTTTTATTAGTCATGGTAAGCTTTAATTTTGTCAATTCCCTACAGGGGGTGTTTTTATTACGTTCGTTGCATGGGATTTTATTTGCATTAGGTACAACTGCTGCCTCTACATTGGCGGTTTTGGTATTGCCGAATTCCTGTAAAGGTGAGGGGATTGGATATTATGCCCTTTCAACAAATTTAGCAATGGTTGTGGGTCCTCTTATAGGTTTAGTTATTATTCATCGCTGGGGTGTCAGTGCCTTATTTATTTTTTTAACGATAATCGCTCTTTTAACGCTGGGGATTAGTAATTGTAAAAAATTGGAAAATAAAATTGTTGAACCTTTTAAAGGCGAAAAAGGCTGGAAATTACAAGATTTTATCGAAATAAAATCATTGCCAATGGCATTACTTGGTGGTTTAGTATTTTTTGCATATGGGGGCATTATAACATTTATTCCATTGTATACAAAAAGTATAGGTCTAAGTACAGCCACAAGTTTGTTTTTTGTGGTATTTGCGTTAGTTATAGTTATTACACGGCCTTTTGTGGGACGTATATTCGATCATAAAGGTGCAGATTTTACAATTTATCCAGGATTTCTATTTTTTATTGTTGGACTTTTTGTATTTAGTTTTGTTACTACATTAACAGCATTTCTTTTTGCCGCAGCTCTTTTAGGAATTGGCTTTGGGATGCTTAGTCCTGCTTTTCAGACTTTGGCAGTTCAAAGTGTGTCTACAGAACGAGCTGGTGTTGCGACGGCCACCTATTTTTGGTCTTTGGATATTAGTGTTGGCCTTGCAGCAATATTATTAAGTATGGTAACACAACAAAGAGGATATTCTTTTACCTATAGCGTTGTATGTGTAAGTGTAATGATTATAGCTGTAATTTTTTACAATGTATGGAGAAAACTTAGGAAAAATCATAGGTAATATTTTTTTTATAAAGAAAAATCCACCCGCTAGGCAGGTGGACAATTAGTTAGTTGTTATTCAAAAAAATTAGCTATATCAAGGACTATTTATAAATAACGGTGAAATAGAGGAAAACAGTAACATTATGGTCAGTATAATTAATGTTACTGTGAAGATCCAGGCAACTATATTATACCAGCGGGAGTTTTTATAATTGCCCATAATAGAATGGTTACTGGCAATAAGTACCATAAAGATTAATATAGGGGGCAATAGTATGCCATTTATAATTTGTGATGCTAACATGACATTTGTTAGTGATATATCTGGCCATAATGCAATTCCAGCACCTAATAAAATAAGTGCCGTATAAATACAAAAAAATACGGGAGCTTCTTTGGGTTTTTTACTTACACCGCTTTCAAAACCAAAAGCTTCACATACAGCATAAGCACTGCTTAATGGCAGAACAAATGCTGCCAGCATAGAGGCTCCAAGCAATCCAAATGAAAATAAAATACGTGCATATCGACCCGCCAATGGTTCTAAGGCCACTGCCGCATCTTTAAGGGTTGTAATCTCAATATGATTAGTGTGCAATACAGCTGCTGTGGCTACAATGACAAAAAATGCAATCAGCCAAGTAAAAACGGCACCAATCATTACATCCCAAAAAGTGTAGCGATAGTCTTTTGCAGTAATGCCTTTATCAACAACAGCTGCTTGGATATAAAACTGTCCCCAAGGAGTAATTGTCGTTCCAATAATGCCAACAGCCATCAGTAAGAATGAAGCATCACTGTGAAAAATTGGTGTAATTGAAGTATATAAAACCTGTTTCCATGGTGGATTAATAATTAGTCCAGAAATAATATAACTTAGAAAAGTGGCACAAAGCACAAAAAAAGCTTTTTCAATTCGCGAATAATTTCCTTTGAGTACTGAACCCCATACCACAAATGCCATGACAGGAACAGCAATTGCTTTATGCACACCAAACATTTCAAAACTAGTCGCAATACCGGAAAATTCAGAAGCAGTTGTACCGATGTTAGCAATAAAAAGAACTATCATGGCAAAAAAGGCCCATTTAACACCAAAAGATTCACGAATCAATCCAGAAAGGCCCTGTCCAGTAACAGCACCGGTTCGTGCAGAGATTTCCTGTGCAATAGCAAGGCAAATAGTGCTTATAAGAAGTGTAAACAATAAATCATATCCATAGGTTGCTCCGGCTACTGCATAAGTAGCTATTCCACCAGCATCATTATCTGCGAAAGCCGTAATTATACCTGGCCCCATCATTGCTAAAAACATACTTATTTTTATACGTACATTCTTCATTTTCTGCCACCCCGTCGATTAAGTGAAAACCAGGAATGAAGTTCCATAGTTTCAGGTTCTGGTAGTAATTCTTCAATTACGTCGTCTACGGTTACTATTCCCAACATAATTCCTGTTATATCAAGGACGGGTACTGCTAATAAACCATATTTGTTAATTAATTTTGCAACTTCATGATAAGTTGCACTAAATAAAACCGTTATTAATTTTGTGTTCATTAAATCTCTTAATTGTCGATCTGGAGCAGCAATGACCAGTTCTCGCAACGATAATACACCTTGTAGAATAGCTGATTCATTAACAATATATAGATAGTATATCGTTTCTGCTTTTGGAGCCAATTTTCTTAGCTTTTCAATAACTGTTGATACTGTCAATTCTGCGGAGAAAGAAATATATTCTGTTGTCATTAATGCACCAGCAGTTCCTTCTTCATATTTCATTAATTCACGAACTTCTTGAGCATCATCAGATTCCATCAGATTCAAGAGCCCTTCTGATTTTTCAGTACTCATCTCTACAAGAATATCCGCAGCTTCATCTGTTGGCATTTCTTCTAATAAATCGGATGCCCGTTGTTCATCCATTTGAGCAATAAGTTCAACTTGAGTATCTAAATCCATCTCAACAATGGCATCGATAGCTTGTTGATTATCAAGCGTTTCAATAATTCCTGCCCGGGTTTTATAATCCATTTCTTCAAGTAAATCAGCAATATCAGCTGGATGCAGCTGACTAATTTGTTTTTTTTCGCGATTAAGTTGTAAATAGGCATTCCAATTTTCTAAGGGGTTAACATATTGTAAATCAAGCAATGTATTTTTCCAATGACGTGTTAAAAATTCTAAGCCTAGTCGACGAAACAATCCTCGAAGACCAATATCAACAGCAACTAATGTCATATAACTATCCTGTGCTTCTGTTGTCCAAGATAAAACGATATCATTAACACGGACAAGTTTCGACCCTTTTAAGTCAATGATTTGCTTGTCGAGTAACCACTTACTGATATAAATATCATGTTCATGAAGTAAGATGTTTTCTTGAATCGAAAAAGGTGTTTTTAACTGAACTTTTTCGTAATTACAGGCAGCAATTTGTTCAATACGAATTAATTGCTGTGTGCGTTTTTTATATTTAATACCAACAATTCTAGGATATGAGTCTTCCCAATGTACTGCCATGTCCAGTATTTTTCCAACTTTTTGACCGCTAGAGTCATAGATTTTTGTTCCCAATAGGCGACTTAGATAAAATTCACCTAAAATTTTTATTGTTGCCATAAAGCGTACCTCCTATTTAGTCAAATATAAAAATTATTTGACTGGTTTATGCTGAAATTTTACGCTAAAGGCACAAGACCATAAATATTATATTTGGCGATATGAGGTGAGTAAATAATTATGCAGACAATTATTTACAAAATTCTTATATCGCTGACGGGGTCCTGCGCCACTACTGCCTGCATCCATTGTCCTCACCTTCCCTTCTTATTAGATAAAAAAGTAAATATTTTATAATACATAAAAACATTTACTGTAAGCACTAAAGAGATATAATGGAATAACGCTAATATTACAATATAACTCCAGTGCTTTTTATACATCAGAATTTAAATGCTCAAAATATATAATATGGATTATGAAAATATAATACTACTTTTATATTGTTTTGTGTGAATAATATAAAAAAAATATTGTTTTTAGTAAAAAATATTTAATATTAAATTTCATAGCATAGATAAATGTTTTTGCTAAGATTCAAATTGAAGATTAAATTATGCTGATAAGTATAAGAAAAGCATCTGCTGTGGTAAATCGCAGGTGCTTTTGTCGTTGGACTGTTAATATATTTTTTTATATAGATATGCCGTTGTGGAGTCATTCCAAGTGTGCTGTAAAATTTAATGGCGTCCTTATTAAAATCCCAAACAGTCAGGTTTAAATATTGTATGCCTAATTTGCTTAATTGCTTTTCTATATAGGAAAAGGACATATTGCCTAAACCTTTATTTCTCCATGGGGAAGGCTTCTATATATCCCATAGTTTGCTCATTCATACATGAATTTTTAATGTGTTTTATTGAAACCAAGCAAAACCCGATAATTGTATCTTCAGTTTCCATAATAAGACAAATATTATCTTTATTATGCAATAAACCAACATACTCTTGTTTGCTATATATATGGGGTATCTCCTTATAAAGAGCGGGATTCAGCATTTTTATTTTCTGCGGCATTAGTGAAATTAAATGAACCTGTAATAATTGCATTTCTTCATATGTATACATCTCCTTTTTGCAATTATAACATATTAAAAAATAAAGTATCATAATGATGGAATGGCTGAATAATACGTGTACTAAAACTTTGTGCAGGAAAGTTAGAATTTGTGGCGAAAAAACAAAAATATACAGGTAGTGTTAAATCAAAGATAGTTGGCAATCTTCAGTATGCTGGAAAAACTTACTTTGCATATATATTTATAATAACTGAAAATATGGTTTTTAATTTAATAGATATGAATTGAGGAAAACTGTGATGAGTGAAAAAACAAAACCAAAATTGAATGAATGGGCAGCAACGGCTATTTGTGGCAATGACATTACTTCATCTTGTCTATATGTTTCTGCATTATCTATAGTATATGCTGGACAATGGGCATGGGTGTCTTTGCTTATGGTTTCAGTGGTGCTGTTTTTTTACAGGAGTATTTATAGTGAGGTGGTAGGAGCATTGCCGTTAAATGGTGGGGCTTATAACGCATTACTTAATACAACAAGTAAATTTGTTGCCTCCTTGGCAGCTTGCTTTACATTACTGTCGTACATGGCAACAGCAGTTATATCTGCGAATGAGGCAATGCATTATTTACAGATTTTATGGCATAATCTGCCTGTAATTGAAGCTACCATTTTTCTGTTGGCTGTTTTTATGGTTCTGACTATTATAGGAATTGGGGAATCGGCTAAAGTTGCCACTGCTATTTTTATAATGCATTTAAGTACGATAGGTATATTGATTTTGGCTGCTGTCTGGGGACTCATACACAATGGCTGGTATATTTTTCTCGATAATTTTCATCGACCAGTGGAAGGCAGCCTGACAATGGCATTGTTTTTTGGCTTTTCAGCAGCCATGCTGGGAATATCCGGTTTTGAAAGTTCAGCGAATTTTGTAGAAGAACAAAAAGAGGGCATTTTCCCAAAAACTTTGCGCAATATGTGGTTAGCTGTAACGTTTATTAATCCAGTAGTGGCTTTTTTAGCGTTGTCACTGGCACCAGTGCGGCAAATTGCTGGGCATCAGGAAGCTTTATTGTCTTACATGGGCAGCATAACAGGCGGTAATTGGCTTGCAGGATTGATTTCTCTTGATGCAACACTGGTATTAAGCGGAGCAGTATTGACTTCTTTTATTGGTGTTACTGGATTAGTCCATCGCATGGTTTTGGATCGGTGTCTGCCACAGATACTATTAAAGGTGAATCGTTATGGCACGCAATATCGCATTGTTGTAGCATTTTTTGTTTTAAGCGTATCGGTGTTAATGGTTACACGTGGCCAATTATCAACTTTAGCAGGTGTATATACAATTTCATTTTTATCGGTAATGGCATTGTTTGGCATGGGCAATTTGCTGCTAAAAATGAGAAGAAGCGGTTTGCGAAGACCAGTGAGAGCATCCTGGGCGGGTGCATTGTTTGCAATTATAGCTGTGCTTGCAGCACTGGCAGGGAATGTTTTTATAAATCCAGTTTATGTAGGTGTCTTTTTTCAATATTTTTTACCAACGGTTATTATCGTGTTAATTATGTTAAACCGTGTGGTACTTCTGACAGGATGCCTGTTTTTTATACAGGCAGTCAGTAAAAAATTGACATGGGCTGCTGATGTGCTTTCTCAGCGCTTGGAAAGTAAGATTGCTGATATTAATTCGCAGCAAGTTGTATTTTTTACCCGTGGGGGCGATTTAGGCAATTTGAATTTAGCTCTTATCTATGTCAGAAATAATGAACATAGCAACCGCATGAAAATTGTTACTGTCGTACGTGATGGCAGCGAAGTGCCACCGCGTTTGGCTGAGGATGTGCGATTTTTGGACAGGGCATATCCCGACATTGATATTGAATTTATTGTGCAGCATGGTGTGTTTGGCCCAGAATTGATTCAGGAACTTTCACAAAAATGGAAAATACCAGCTAATTTTATGTTTATTGGTTCTCCGAATGGAGCATTTAACTATAATTTGGCTGATTTGGGCGGAGTGCGGTTGATTATTTAAATTGAAGGCACGGATAAAAATATCAGAAGCATTCAAGGAATTATTGGAATATATAATAATAAAATGGCACTGCTTGTATAAGCGATGCCATTTTATTATTTTTATAATTATGGAAAATATAAAAGATGTATATCATTATTTTAAATATATTCTTGAAACATATCTTCGATAATTTTTTTATTAATTGATTTGTCAATCAATGGGATGTTATCAGATAATATTTTATTTTTTTGATGGTAGGTGGGTTTATTTTCTTTATAAATTATACCAATAGGAATTTTGTCATTAAATTCCATTGCTTTTGTAATTGCATTAATTTTATTCGTATAATCATAATCATCTTTTAGTTCGTAGACTCTTTTATTGTACCAGGAAAAAGTATTAACTTTATTAAAACTAACGCATGGCTGTAAAATGTCTACCAATGCATATCCTTTATAATTTATGGCTTGCTTCATGATGTCAATAAGATGTTCCTTTTTACCTGAAAAAGCACGTGCTACAAAACCTGCTCCTGCTGCTATTGCCAAAAGGAGAGGATTTAATGGTTCGTTTATATTACCATCTACTTGTACACCGGTTACAAGACCTAGCATTGAGGTTGGAGATGCCTGTCCTTTAGTAAGTCCATAAATTTGATTGTCGTGAACGAAATGGGTTATATCAATATTTCTTCTAATATTATGAATGAAATGGTTGCCACCTTCACCATATGAATCACCATCACCAGTATTAACAATGACAGTTAATTTTTCATTGGCAATTTTAGCAGCCACGGCTGCTGGTAACGAACGCCCATGTAATCCACAAAAAGCATTAGTATTGATATACTGTGGTGTTTTGGCAGCTTGACCAATTCCTGCGGCAACTAATACTTCATTAGGCTTTTTTCCTAGTTCTTCCAGTGTTGTTTTTAAACAATCAATAATTGGAAAATTACCACAACCAGGACACCATGCTGTTTCATAAGTGCAAAATTGGTTAGCCATATTTATTTCCTCCTCATTATTTCATTGACAATATCTTCACCGCTTATCTGACGGCCATCATATTTTAAAATACTGTCAGCAAAAGTAATTGCTATTTCTTCACGTACAAGCTTTGCCAATTGTCCAGTGGCATTTTGTTCTATATTTATAATAGCTTTAGCTTGCGCAACTTTTTCTTGTAATAATTTTTTCGGTAATGGGAATATGTCACCAAAGACTAATGCGGCATATTTCTCTTTATTTTGTTCGTTTAGTATAGTTACAGCTTCTTGTAATGCACCCCAGGTTGATCCCCAGCCGATTAAAAGAATATTAAAATCTTCCCTGCCAATGAAGTCCGGTTCCAGTAATTCATGATATAAGCCTTTTAATTTTTTCATGCGTTTATCAACCATTTTATTTCTAACATCTGCTGATTCTGTTATATGTCCTGTTTCATCATGTTCGTCACTGTCAACAATTACGACTTGGTCAGTTTTTCCCGGAACAAGACGTGGTGATATGCCGGATGGTGTATATTTATAGCGCAGATATTTTTCACGGTCATTATATTGTGTAAGTGGTTTTTGTGGAGTCACATTCTTAATGTCAAAAGTCTTGATTGTAGCTAATGAATCGCCTAAATATTGATCACTGAGTAAAATTACGGGTAATTGATATTTTTCAGCTAAGGAAAAAGCGCGTATAGTTTGGTAAAAAGCATCCTCCTGATTACGCAATGCAATTACCATTCGTGGGAATTCTCCTTGAGATGCTGAACGGACAAAATCTAAATCGCTCTGTTCTGTTCTGGTAGGAAGTCCGGTTGCTGGACCAGGCCTTTGTACATCTATTACAACTAGTGGTATTTCGGCAATTCCAGAAAAACCAAGTGCCTCAACCATCAAGGAGAATCCGCCACCGGATGTTCCAGTCATAGAACATAATCCGGCATATGATGCGCCTATAGCCATGTTAATAGCGGCTATTTCATCTTCAGCCTGCTCTACAACAATTTGTGCTTTATCACTTTTGGCTGCTATGGATTCCATTATACCTGTAGATGGTGACATAGGATAGGCCGTATAAAATTTAAGGCCTGCTGCTATAGCACCTAAAGCTACTGCTTTAGTGCCGGAAATTAACATATAATTTGAATATTGCCCATCAAGGTGTGCAAATTTTTTTTCAGTGCAGTTAAATCCATCAGCCATTGCTGTTAGATTAATATTAACAAGTTCTTTTTTTATAAACTGCGGGACAACAGTGTTAATATGTTGCAAAGTTTCGCCAAAAAGCTTTAAAACAGCGCCTATAGAGATACTGCCTGATACGCGGGGGTTGCCAAGCTTTTTGGCCATAGTATTTAAATCAATTTTTATGGCGCGTGTGTCAATAGTTTTTAGATTAGCATCACATAAAATAAAGCCAGTTTCCTTTAAATTGTCTTTATGTAAGGCAATAGTATTATCGTCAAGAGCAATTATTCCGTCCAACACATTACTGTGAGAATGGATAGCTTCAGTACCGAAACGTATTAAAGAAAAATTATGACCACCGCGGACGCGCGACATAAAATCTTTGGTGCTAAAGACATTGTAGCCAGATGTTTTCAATAATTTTTCTAGGATTGCCGCGGTAGTTTCAATGCCTTGTCCCGCTGCACCGCCAATTAATAGGTTATACATGTATAAGATACCTCCTCTTAATGTACTATTTAATTACTAATATATAAAATATTTCGATAAAATTGTTTTCAGACCTGCTTTTATAAATAAGAGATTATAAAAAAATATCCTGCAGTACTAAAATGCAGGATAGATAGAATATTATTATTTAAATTGCTCAATAAAAGTATTATTTAAGTTGTAAATTATTAGGTGGGACGATTTACAACTATACCTAATAGGAGTAAATCGCCCGTCCAGGAAGATGCCAATATCATGTTAATATTGACAAATAGAAATTCTATGTAACAGTTGAAATATCCTTCTAAAAAAAATATATAGTTACGATGTATTTGTAATTTTTGATTTAAAAGATAAAAAATAAGATGTAGTTTGAATTTAATGCATAATATTTTGTAATGAGATTTTTTAGGAACAACAAGTATATTCGGTATGATATAATAAGTTGAGTTAATTATGTAAAATAAAAAAGTGAGATGAAAATATAATGAATGGGACAGAAAGAAAAAACATAAAACCAGGAATTAAAGTCAAGATAGTACAAAAACAACATCAAAGGACGGGACAGCTTACTGAGGGAATAGTCAAAGATATTCTTACTAATAGTCAAGTACATCATAGAGGCATAAAGGTTCGCCTTGATAATGGTATTGTTGGACGTGTTCAAGAAATTTTATAATGATTATATACCAATAAAAATTCCTGTAAATCCGTTAAATAATAGATTTACAGGAATTTTTATTTTTACGGGAGTATTATTAATTTGACTGTATTGGTGCTAATTTGCCGCCGCCATTTAATAAATAAGTTTTTCCAGCGAGATTTTTACATGAGTCTAAATTGTAATAAACATTATAGCCATGACTTTTTATATTATTGAAGGAGAGATCATTATCAGTAAAAGATGTTATATATGAATTTCCTGTAAGTTCCCATTGGGAGGAAAAATCTAATGTAATAGCAGCTTTATCAGCAGTATTATCAGGATTGAAAGCACCCTGCCAAATAGTTTTGTTTTTCAAATTGATTGTAATGCGGCTTAAGCTATTAGCAAGCACATTACCTTTAAGTAATTGATTTTTAGCATTAAAAGTAAAATCACCGCCGTTTTGACCAGAATTGCCCCAACGATCACTGGTGACATTGATAAGAATATTACTTTTGGAATCTAATAAAGTGTTTTCTAAATTAGCAATGGCTTTGGTATTGGTGATATAAAACATTGCCCCTTGTGAGTTATTATGCAGCTTGGAATTTTTAACACTAAAGGAAGCTGTACCTGTGTTGGCATCACCAGAAAAAGACTGATATAACATGATTCCGTGCTGTACATAACCAGTAAGATCAACATTTTCCAAAGTGATGGAATTTTTTCCTTCAACGACAGCAATTTCACTGCCGGTTGCTATACCGGTAGAATTAGTGGCCTTAATATTTCCTGTTGAATAAATGCAGGGACTGCCTTCGCCAGAAGTAGACAATGTTCCTTGGGTTACACTTACATTTCCTTCACCGCGATCTGTAGCAAGAGCAGCACAATGTGCACCTTTAGTTGTTATTTTTACATTATCTGCGATTATATTTCCTCCATAAGTGGCATCTAAACCACGTGAAGACCCTTTTTCAGTATTGATAATAACATTGCTGACAGTAATTAAACTTTTCTTGCCAGTTGCAAAAATGCCATTGGATCCTTCAGCAGAAGAATCTAATGTGCTGTTGCTGATGGAAACATGACTGTTATTAGCAAGAAGAATAGCATTTAGGCCAGTAAAGTTACTGTCTTCATTATTGGAAGAATCACCGGTTTTTATTAATTTAGAATTATCAATAGTAAGATTGCCGTTATTTCTCACTAATAAGACATTTTCATCTGAATTACTGTATTCAATAGTTTTATCTGCTATATTCGCTTTTTTATTGTCAATAATAACTGTTGCCATTAAATTATCAGCAGATTGTGATTCATTACTCATCATAGCATTGGGTGGTGGCATTAAAGGAGGAGTGCTTTGAGCAGGTGGGGGTTGTAGAGATGAAAGTTTTGTTGACACTGATGATTATTGAGAAGCGTTACATACAGCAATTTCAGCAGAAAGTGCTAAAAGTAAACTTAAAAATAAGATATGATATTTTTTAAACATTTGTTTATGCTCCTATATATTAATAATAAAATAATTACTTAATATATTATTTCAATAATATGACAATAGTGTGGCAATTAAACAAAATATTATAAGAATAATTGAAACAATTCTAAAATGTATAAATAAAGACATAATATAAAATCCAGCCTAAAATAGGCTGGATTTTATATTACCACGTTATTTGCTTATGATAAATTATTGGCAGGATTATTTGCTTTGTTTAATTGCTGCGATTGGATAAAGGTATCATATCCTTCAGCAGAAATTGAAGTGGAATATGCGGAACCAAATTTTTCTTGTAATGATTCTTTTTTTTCTTTTTCAGGTTTCTTTGATATGTTAGTTTGATTAGCAGATAAAGCTTCTGCTGCGGCTTTATTTTTTAATTGAGCGATTTCCTGAGTTATTTTTGTAATAGAACGTTCTATAGATGCTATTTGTGTAGAAGATGATGTTGTAGAATTAGAGTTACTATCGGTTGCGGAGGCGCCTTGAAGAGATAGCAACGCTTGCTCATAACGATTCTTCTGTGCTTCTAATGTTGCTACGGAAGTTACTGACGATGAAGTGCTAGTGGAGGTTTGTGAATAAGAAGAAATAGCGGCTGATATTCCTGAAATGGACAATAAATCACCTCCTATATAGAATTAATGATATTATAGCGCATATAGGTTTTTTTGAATAGATGTATTATTGAATAATAACAATTAAAGTTTTGCGTAAAAGGATTTTAGCTATAATTTGTAGAAAATTTATAAAATACTAGTATTTTTCGAACTATAATTACCAAAATTAATTTAGGGAGGATTTTTTATTTGGAAAAATTATACAAATCTAGATTGTGCATAAATTGTGGGACTGAATTATCTCAAAATGATAAATTTTGTGCTAATTGCGGACAGAAAATAGAAAATAATTCTTTAACTATTACAGATAATGATGATAGTAAAAGTCAAAATAAAGAAAAAACATTTCTTATGGGGAAAAAATATCTATACGGTACAAATGTGAATAAAGATTATAAACAAGCAATAATTCATTTTAGTAAATCTTTTGCATTGGGTAAAAAAGAGGCAGCTTATCATATGGCAATTGCCTATGTCCATTTAGCAATGGATAGTTTGCATGCAGCTGATGAAAATAATGTTAATCCAGATAAAGCATTAAATAAATTACGGGAGGCAATAAGTATTTTAAATATATATATAACAGGGTCCGCTAAGTCTAGTATAGTTAGTGAAAAGAATAGTCTGACAAATGAAATAATGCCAGAGGATGATACTGTTGATGAAAAAAATGCTGTTACAGGTTTTGCTATAAGTAGATTTTTAGCAGGATTAATTACTGGATTTATGGCAGGGAGTTTATTTCGAAGTTCAAGTGAAAATAAACAAACGGAGAGTATTGAAAATGATCAGCAAAAAAAATCGGACAATGGATTTTTTAGCAGATTAGATGATTTACTAAATGATTTCAGTGATGATGGGGATAGTTTTTTAGATAATTCCAGTAATCTTTTGGATGAAAATGATAAAGAGAAAGATGAAAATGATAAGCTAAGTTAAAGGAGTAAATATAGCATGATAATTGCCAAGAGCGACAGCGAAAAATATAGCACGAAAATTATTTCGGAAAAAGCGCAGCTTAATGCTGATGTTGCAGACAATGCCAGCAATGCGTTCCAGCCGCATGAGTTGCTTTGCGCTGGGTTAGCAGCTTGCTTGGATATTACTGTTAGGATGATATTAGAACACAAAAATATTGTTTATGATGAGGTAATAGTAAAAGTTGATATTGATACTACAGATGCTGATAAAACAAAATTTTGCTATAATATTAATATTTTAGGTGATGTTCCTGCAGTGACAAAAAAACGTGTAATAGAAATTGCGCAAAACTGCCCAGTGAAAAAAATCTTATCTAAACAAATTGAGTTTACACTCAATTAACTAGCAAAACAAAAAAATACCAATTAATTAACATCATTTGAATAACGCAGCTATAAATAAAATAAATAGTGATAAATTTGCTAAATATTTAATAAATTTTTGAGTAAATTATACAAAAATTTGTTACTTGTGGTATAATCTTAATATGGTTCTAGATTAAACTTTGGAGGTATAAATAAAAATGGCAAAAGTTACAACTACAGAAATGTTTAAGAAAGCCTATGAAGGCGGCTACGCTATTGGCGCTTTCAACGTAAACAACATGGAAATCATCCAAGGAATCACTGAAGCAGCAAAAGAAGAACAGGCTCCGCTTATTCTTCAGGTATCTGCTGGTGCGCGTAAATATGCAAAACATGCATATCTTACAAAACTTGTTGATGCAGCTATTGAAGATACAGATTTACCAATTGCCTTGCATCTAGATCACGGTGCTGATTTTGAAATTTGTAAATCATGTATCGATGGTGGTTTTACTTCAGTTATGATTGATGGTTCTAAATATAGCTTCAAAGACAACATCGAATTAACCAAGCGCGTTGTTGATTATGCACATAATCATGGTGTTGTAGTTGAAGGTGAATTAGGCAGATTAGCCGGCGTTGAAGATGATGTAAATGTATCTGCTGAAGATTCTTCTTATACTCGTCCAGAAGAAGTTGAAGAATTTGTAAAATCAACTGGTGTTGATTCCTTGGCTATTGCTATTGGCACAAGCCATGGCGCTTTTAAATTTACTCCTGAACAGTGCACCAAAAATGAAGAAGGTGTTTTAGTACCACCTCCACTTCGCTTTGATATTTTAAAAGAAATTGAAGAACGTTTACCTAGTTTCCCAATCGTATTACATGGTGCTTCTTCAGTTATTCCTAAATATGTACAGATTATTAACCAAAATGGTGGTAATCTTGCTGATGCTGTTGGTATTCCAGAAAGCCAACTTAGACAAGCTGCTAAATCAGCTGTATGTAAAATCAATATTGACTCTGATTTACGTTTAGCTTTAACAGCTGGAATTCGTGAATATATGACTGCACATCCAGATCATTTTGATCCACGTCAATATTTAACACCTGCTAGAGCATATATTAAAGAACTAGTAAAACATAAACTTACCGATGTTCTTGGTTGCAATGGCAAAGCTTAATTACTATGTAATGTTTGATCGATAAATAATAATATATATTAACCATAAGATATATTATTATCGCGGTCATAAAAAGATAATGCTGAAATAAGCCGGACTTTAGCTTGTTTCAGCATTATTTTTTTATTAAAATAAGTATAAAAAAATCCTTTGCTTTTAAAATGAGATCAGTAAAAGAAAGGATTAATATTTTGTAGTGGCGGATGCTGTTTTTATTTTAATGCTTATAAGAAAATATTATTTGTTTATTACATATGCAGCAACACTGCTACTAATTATAACAAGTAAAAAGAGCATAGCAATCCCTGCCATAATATATTTGCGATTCATTCTAATTCCTCCTATATATTATAAATATGTATTTAAAAGATAAGTATAATTATTATATTTAGATTATTTTGTTATATTATACTATGATAAATAAAATTAATGTAAGAAAATAACAATCAACTACAATAATAATTTTATTTATATTATAACTGTAATATAAATAAAATTCAATATTAATTAGTTGTTAAAACTATAAATTCAATAGCAATTTATTATTAAATAGTATCATACAATATAAAATCCAACATTGCACTAATATTGTTATAATAATAGTAAAAAGTGTATAAATAAATTAACTTTTATGCTATAATAATGGACATATCTTAATGAATAGGAGTAGTGGCTAAATGAAACTTGTAGTAACAATTGTTGGTAAAGACCGAGTAGGGATTATTGCTATGGTAAGTAATATCCTTGCAGAGAAAAAAGTTAATATTTTAAATATTAACCAGAACATTATGGATGGTTTTTTTAACATGGTTATGATTGTTGAGATGACTGATGATAAGGTTAAGTTACAGGATTTACAAAAAACATTAAAAGAAAAAGGCACTGAAATAAATCTTGATATAAAAGTACAGCATCAGGATATTTTTAATGTTATGCACAACGTCTAAATTGGAGGAAATATAGTGATTACCATCAACGATATAATGGAAACAAACCGTATGATTACGGAAAACAAACTCGATGTTAGAACTATTACCATGGGGATTAGCTTACGTGATTGTGCACATCCTAACATAGATCAATTTTGTCGCAATATCTATGATAAGATAACAAAATCAGGTGAATTCTTAGTAAAGACAGGGAAAGATATCGAGAGCGAGTATGGTATTCCTATTATAAATAAACGAGTATCAGTTACTCCTATCGCTATTGCTGCAGAAGCCTGCAAAACAGATACATATGTTCCAATTGCTGAAGCTATGGATAAAGCTGCTCATGAAATCGGTATAGATTTTATTGGTGGATTTTCTGCTTTAGTAGAAAAAGGTTATACCAATGGTGATAGAATTCTTATAAAATCTATTCCACAAGCATTAGCTACTACAGATATTGTTTGTTCATCAGTAAATTTAGGATCAACCAAAGCGGGCATTAATATGGATTGCGTTCGTGAGATGGGTGAGGTCATAAAAAGAGCAGCTGAGCTTACGCGTGATCGTGAAGCTATTGGCTGCGCCAAACTGGTAGTGTTCTCCAATGCTCCTGGTGATAATCCATTTATGGCAGGTGCTTTTCATGGTGTAAGTGAAGCTGAAAAAGTTGTAAGTGTTGGCGTAAGCGGCCCAGGTGTTGTAAAACATGCATTAGAAGGTATGAAAGGCGCTGACTTTAGCGAAGTTGCTGAAACTATCAAGAAAACTGCATTTAAAATCACCCGTGTGGGACAGTTAGTTGCTAAAGAAGCTTCTAAAAGATTAGGTGTTCCTTTTGGCATAATTGATTTATCATTAGCACCTACACCAGCAGTTGGTGACAGCGTTGCCCATATTTTAGAAGAAATGGGTGTTGAAAGCTGTGGAGCACCAGGAACAACAGCTGCACTTGCTCTTTTGAATGATGCAGTTAAAAAAGGTGGACTTATGGCATCATCTCATGTTGGTGGTTTAAGTGGTGCATTTATTCCTGTAAGTGAAGATGCGGGGATGATAAACGCTATTGAAGCGGGTAGCTTATGTATAGAAAAATTAGAAGCTATGACATGCGTATGCTCGGTAGGTCTTGATATGATTGCCGTTGAAGGTGACGTATCAGCATCTACTATTTCAGCTATTATTGCTGATGAAGCAGCTATTGGTATGATTAATAATAAAACAACTGCTGTTAGAATAATTCCTGTACCAGGTAAAAAAGTTGGCGATGTTGCAAATTTTGGTGGATTATTAGGACGTTGCCCAATTGTTCCAATAAGAAATCAGTTTAGCTCCGATGCTTTTATTGCTAGAGGCGGAAGAATTCCAGCACCAATTAGAAGTTTAACAAATTAATTTAAATTATATTGATTAAATGGTTGACAATATAGTCAATATACTATATAATATTTTTTGTTGCTGATATAGCAATAAAGTTTGCGCCAATAGCTCAGTTGGATAGAGCAACGGCCTTCTAAGCCGTGTGTCGCAGGTTCGACTCCTGCTTGGCGCACCACTGAAATCAAGGGTTCTAGCGTTGGTTGCAACGCAGACCGTATATCAATGGTTGCAACGTGGTTGCAACCTCATACGAAGGGAAGACAGAAGTCTTCTCTTTTTTCTTATAGGTAAATTAAACTAGAGGAATATAAATAAAATGCCAGAAAATATAGAAAGTCTATTTTCTTTTATTGCAGGAGCAATACTAGCATTTGTTTTTTGGATTTTTCCTGCAAAAATGCAAGTTCCAGTTTATTTGTTATGGATATTATTTGCTATAAGCTTAGCTGTAATATGGTTTTGTTTAATCTTACGAAAATCATATAAAAGAAAATGAACTTAATAAAAAATTAAATGAAATGGTTGTACCTAAAGCAAGAGTGATTTCATGCGAAAATGATGAGTGTTTATTTGTTAGCAATTTTAAAAACAATATTTCAGTAGGTGGATATTTAACAATATTTTATATGGAAAATTCTTTTGAACGTTTTTATGGTATTGCGCAAGTAACAAATATACAACCAAACTGCATTCAAACAAAACTTTATAAAAGTGAAAATAATGATACAATAGATTTATGTGTTGAAAATATTGTAATAAAACCAATTGTTACGCCAGAAGCAATTAGTGTAATTATGGAATTGTTTTATAATTAAAGTAATTTGAGGTAATGAAAATGAGTGAAAAAAAAGATAATGATAAGATTTTTACTGTTGCTGAATGTATATATACAGAAGAAATTGATGAGACTACAGATGAACTCGTAAAGAAATGTTATCAGGTTGTTATTAATGCAGGCAGAAATGAAAATATAAAAAAAGATGATAAGTTTGTAATTTATGATTTAGGAAAAGAAATTTTTGATCCGATGACAGGTGATTCATTGGGAAAGTTAGAGCTGGTAAAAGGAATAGGGAAAGTAGTTCATTTGCAAGAAAAAATAGCAATTATAGAGAGTATTAAATACAGAAAAGGAAAAACTAGGCGTGTTGTTTATAAACAACCAGTAAGTGCAACTCCAATATCGTTTTTTTATCCTAAATCAGAAGATATCATAGAAGATGGTGAAGATCAATTGTTACCATTTGAAAATCCACGAATTTTAGATTTTGCAAAATATACTTCGTAACTAGTTATTTAGGAATAATATATAAATTTTTCACCTTTGCAGCAATTTCATTTTCATAATTTGGAATAGCGTGTCCATATAGCTCTAAAGTATGTGTTATTTTGCTGTGACCAAGCCGTCGACTGACTTCTACGATTGGAACACCGGCAGCAAGTAATTCAGTTGCATGAGTATGACGCAGAACGTGGAAGTTGCGATAAGGTACGTCAGCCAGTTTTAAAAGATATCGCCAAGCCCTAGTAAAGTTATTTGGCTTAACAGGCGTATTATTACGAGTAGTAAGAATAAATTGCTCTTGCTTAATATCTAATGCCGGAGCAGATAGCTTTAAATGTTTTAGAACGGATATGACATCATCGGTTAATTTTATTTTTCGAACGCCGGCTTTTGTTTTTGGCGTTTCTAGATAAGCACCAAGTTCAAGCGATTCTTGCAATGAATGTTTAATGAATATTTCATTAGCAGTAAAATTAATATCGCACCAGCGTAAGCCGAGTGCTTCACCAATGCGGATGCCGGTGGTTGCTGTTAGCAAAATAGTTGGATAGTAGCGTTCTAACTTTTTGGTATGAAGACAAGTTGTTAAAATACGTTCAATTTCAGCAGGAGTAAATATCTCAATTTCCTTTTTCTCAAAGCGCGGTGGTGAGACCATCGTCATGATATTCTTTTTTATCATGCCTAGATCATAAGCTTTGGTCATCATAGCTTTTAAAACCTTATGCACTTTGTTTATCGTGCAGGCAGATAATGTAGGAAGATTTTTATACAGCTTTTGTACATGTACTGGCTGTAGGTCTTGTAATTTATAACCGGATATTTGCTGTAAGTGCTTTAAAAGGCTTAAATACCTTTCATAGGTGCGTTGCTTTAAAGTATCTTTTTTGTAGGTCATAAGCCATTCTATTGACCATTCTCCAACGGTCACGCTTGACGGTTCGACAAACTCACCTTGATTTATTTCGGTAAGCTGTTCATTTTTCCAGGCAATAGCCTCAGACATTGTCTTAAAGCGTTTGCCAACTCGCTTTCCTTCAGGGGTAACGATACCGGCCCAGTATCGCTGGCGAGTTTTGTCAAAGTAAATTGAGCCGTTGCCATTGGCTTGTTTTTTCTTAGAAGGCATAAAAACAGTCCTTTCATTTAAAAAATATAAAAGGCTGTGGTATAATATACTTATACCGTCTTGTTTATAGGGACAAAACAAGTTTTACCACAGCGCTGGAAGATTCTATTTAAAAGCCGCTCGGTGTTATCGCACTGGGCGGCTTTTTTATTAGGTGCGCCCGGCATGGGCGCAGTCTAACGGGTGAAAGTCCCGAGTGTGGGTTAATAGTGCCAAGCACATAGCTCAAGGCAAGGGTGTCCACC
>NZ_JACHFH010000042.1 GCF_014201835.1 Pectinatus brassicae
CAATCTCTATATGCATATTTCTATACATACTGACTAGTTTGGTCGCCTAACTCACGACTGAAGTCACGAGTGTGCGGCTCCCATTTAATCAATTTGCTGGGCCCATTCATAAAAATGCCGCGCATTTTTGTGCCAAGCCTTGGGAAATTCCGCTATTATCTGCAATATCTGCTCTTTTATATATTTTTTATTGCTATTTTTATCAGCCATAATTTTTCCTGCCTTAATTATTTAGTGTTAATTATATATTACTATATAATTAAACAGGAAAAAAGATTAATACTTTTCTTTGACACAAAGAAAAGTATCCTTACTGTGTACACTTTATTTCTAGAGCGCTAAAGCGCTAAGAACTAAAGCGAAAGAAATATCTCGCTTTCATAAATATTCCTGCAAAAATTACGCTTTTCTGATATGGATTTCAAACTCGCTTCGCTCAAACAAAAG
Organism: Pectinatus brassicae; assembly: GCF_014201835.1. Taxonomy (GTDB): domain Bacteria; phylum Bacillota; class Negativicutes; order Selenomonadales; family Selenomonadaceae; genus Pectinatus; species Pectinatus brassicae. The sequence continues at coordinate 448 of NZ_JACHFH010000042.1, forward strand.
AAATCCAACCATATCAGTACAGCTTATTTTTGCTATGCTAACGCATACCAGAATATTTATAATGCGAAAAAACCTCTCCTACTATAAAGCTATAAATCTTAACACTTTAACATTTAAATAATTTCTATATACTAAGAAAATAAATATCTTTTATCTTGAAAAAACAAAAAAGTTCTCCCATTTAAAAGGAGAACTTTTTTATCCTCAGTGCTTATTTAGGCATGAACACCAACTGCCACTTTATTGAGATATTTTGCATCTACCCATTCCAATACTTCGTCCATTTTTTTCATTTCTTCACGCAATTGTGCTTCGGTAATAATCAATGGCGGTGCAACTAGTACCATATTTTCATGAGAATATGTCATAAAGAATTTCTTTTTAAGTTCACCAATAATTGATGACATGATCCCTTTAGGATCAGCTCCATATTCTACTAATGGTTCTCTGGTTGCTTTATCTTTTACCAATTCAATAGCTGAAAACAATCCCATATAGCGAACATCACCAATGCAGGCATGTTTAGCTTTTAATTCTTCGAGAATTTCGCCTAATACTTTACCTACTTTTTGTACATTATCAAGTACATTATGTTCTTGATAGTATTTTACACAGGCAACACCAGCGGCACACGATAATGGATGACCACTGTAAGTTAAACCACAGGACAAGAAATTATCATCAAAGAATTCAGCAATTTTACTGGACACAGCAACTCCGCCCAGTTGTGTATAACCGCAGGTTACGCCTTTAGCAAAGCTTACCAGATCTGGCTTTATTCCCCAATTTTCAAAAGCAAACATTTTGCCTGTTCTGCCAAAACCTGCCATAACTTCATCGCAAATCATCATTATGCCAAATTCATCACAAATCTTACGAACCCCAGCTAAATAACCATCTGGCGGTATAATTACACCGTTTGAACCGGTAATTGTTTCCATAACAATTGCTGCTACATCATTAGGATTTTCATAAATTATCTGTTCCCGTAATTTGCCAACATAATAATCAGCTGCTTCTTTTTCTGAGGTAAAATTGATTTTTTCTCTATATACATATGGCTGAACCTCCCACGACTAAAGTCGCGGGGTTCCTGCTTCACAGATAGTTGCGCAAAATTCACGTCTTATATTATCTCCACAGGCTATCCCCGTAGTTCCTACGGTTCTTATATATGTTATTACACTGCTGTGTTTAAAATTCTTAGTCCTTCATTGCGAATGTTTATGGCGGCATTTATATCTCTGTCATGATGTACTTTACATTCAGGACATTCCCATTGTCTTATAGTAAGGTCTTTAACTTCTTTGTTTTGATAACCACAATTATGACAAAGCTGACTTGATGGATAGAATTTATCTATTTGCATTATTTCATAACGTACTCACTTTTCTTTGCATCCTTATAAGATTATCGCCTGATTACCTTAAAAATAACATGCAGGCTTTAGAAAAGCAAGTTTTTCGTAGTAACATATATAAGAATCGTAAGTTCTTTTTTAGTCGTATCGGGGAGGTGTCGTTCACACAGGTTCGCTGCTACCCATGCGGTTCTCTTATGAACTCCTTTATGTTTCCATAAAGCACAGACTATATCTTGTCCTTCGGCATTATCCGTTAAGGTCTGCCCACTTCCGGTCGCTTGACCGTACTTCCCTCAAGAGGAATAGTCGTTGGGGATTCTCCTGTTCGGAGCTTTCCTGCTGATTGTCCATTTTCTTAGTGTTTAGGGTTTAACCATGCACCATACAGTATATTTTTTCTACTTTCGTCGCCGTCACGTTTAAGCTTATTTCATCTTTGCGTTGTGGCTATACTGTCTTTAGGAGTTTCCAGCATTTCAAGCAGTATTGGATTGGTCTTTTGCCAATCTCTATATGCATATTTCTATACATACTGACTAGTTTGGTCGCCTAACTCACGACTGAAGTCACGAGTGTGCGGCTCCCATTTAATCAAAAAATTTTACAAAGCCGGGAATGCCTGGTTCTAATGGATAGCGGCGTGGTTCGCCAGTCAAATTACCTGCACCAAATGAAGAACCATGATAGCTGCGATAACGACTGAATATTTTTTTTCTGCCCGTAAACATTCTGGCTATTTTTATGGCATTTTCATTGGCATCAGCACCGGCATTGGTGAAAAATACCTTACCAAAATTATCCGGCAGTAAATTAACAATCATTTCTGCCAAATCTGCTCTGCTTTCTACTGCAATTGCTGGTGATACAAAACAAAATTTATCAGCCTGCTCTTTTATTGCTGCTGCTATTTCTTTATTGCCATGACCAAGATTCATATTAACAAGCTGAGAAGACATATCTGTATAACGATTGCCTTCATAATCCCAATAATAAATATTATCGCTTTTTTCAACTACAATCGGATTAAGATTTCCCTGTTTTGACCATGATTGTATATTATACTTCAAGGATTTTTGTTTGATATCTTCTGCTTTAGACATTATTACCCCTCCAAAAAATATGCAATAAAAAAAGCCGCAAAAAAACACTTTTTCTTGCAAGCTTCATTGCTTTTATTTATTAAATTTGATGGATTAAGTTTAAGTCAGTTTACTTTCTTTGTCTATGTGGAATATTTACAAAAACACCTTGGGCATTTTATCAATTTTGCATAAAGCTCAAAAATGTTTTCATTTTAAAAGCTATGCGAAAATTTAAACGCATCTCAGAGTTTTCCATGCTGCACTGCATAATCTCTTCAATTCTTTTAAGACGATAAGTCAGCGTATTTCTATGAATAAAAAGTCGTTTAATCGTAGTTGCTACATCTTCATTTTCTTCCAGATATACTTCTAACGTTCTGGTAAACTCTGAATTATTTTTTTCATCATAGTGCAATAATTCTCCCAAAACCTCTGTATAATATTTTTGGATAAAATTCAAATCATTGACTTTGTCAAACACACGAAAAATATTGGTATCCTTATATAAAATGTAATCAGCACTATTGTCTTTTCGCGCTAAATTAAGGGTAAAATGAGCTTCTTTATGGCTTTGCTGCAATTCGCTGAATTTTTCATAGCTGCCACCTATGCCAATAAATACATCTAACGCCAATTCATCATGCAGCACATGTTTTAAATCTGCCGGAAAGTTTTTCTCTTTATTATATTCAGATATGATAAAAACAGCCTCACTGCCATTCCATGTAAATAGGCATGGTTCATCATATTTAAGCATTATTTCCTGAAAAAGCAGCATTAATCTTTCCTGATATTCCTCAATATTTCTCAACTGTTTTGCCGAAAACTCCAGCAGCATTATTTGCTTTTGTGGCAGTAAATCATAATCATCAAGGAGTGCCATATCAAACATTTTTTCAACTGAATTATGCTCGGAAAACAATATTTTCTTTACCAATCCCTGCACATTCTTATATTTGGAACGCTCTGCCAAAATAAGCTCACCAATTTTCCGTGTCACATTGCCCAATCGTATATCCCACGGAACAGAAAAAATCGGGATCATATGCTTATCCGCATAAGTAATAACTTCCTGTGGTATATCCATAATATACTTTCCTGTATTTATAACAAGTCCTGCTCCCTGTTTTTCATCAATGCCCTTTAGCATCTGCAGTATTTTATTTTTATCATTGCCTATGGAAATACCAGTCATAAATACAAGTTCATTGTTTTGTAAAAATTGTATTTCATCCACACCTTCTAAAGCATGAAACCAGCGAATAATTCTATCGAGTCCTTTACTGCCGCCTTTAAGCACCATATTTCTATCCAAGAAGGATAAACTTAACAGTTTTTTACAGGTAATCGGCATATTATCGCCTCCTTTGTTTAGAAGTTTAGCACAAAACACACTTTTTTTCTGCATTTTTATTAAACTTTATGTGAAAATAGCCAAATAATTACATCTGCGTTTGTTCATTCTTACAGAATACTTTATTAAGTATTGACATATATTATTTGCTGTTTATACTAAAAAACATTAAATATAATAGATTTAACTTAAAATAATAAAAACGAGGTTACTAATATGCAAACTTTACTATTTAATCTGCCTACAAAAATTATTATGGGCAATAATTGTATCCAAGAACATGCTGATGTATTTAAGCTGGGAAAAAAAGCACTTATCGTGACCGGCCATCATTCAGCTAAAAATAATGGCTCACAGGCTGATGTGGAAACTGTTTTAAAAAAGCATAATATTGACTATGCTTTATTTGACGAAGTAAACAGCAATCCTGATATTCCTACTGTCTATAAAGGCGCTGAATTTGCAAAAAAAGAACAAGCTGATTTTATAATTGCCATTGGCGGCGGTTCTCCTATGGATGCTGCTAAAGCCATTGCCTTACTTGCCTGCCAGGATATCAAAGAAGAAAATTTATTTTCTGGACAATATGATGATAAAGTGCTGCCAATGATTCATATTCCGACCACTTCTGGTACCGGCAGTGAGGTTACTCAATATTCTATTCTATCGAATGACAACGCTAAAACAAAAACTACAATTGCCACCCCCTTAATTTTTCCTGCATATGCCCTGCTTGATGCCCGCTACCAAGAAAACCTGCCCCTTACAATAACTGTAAACACAGCGCTGGATGCCCTTTCTCACAATATTGAAAGCTTTTTATCCTTAAAGATTAATTCGCTTATAAGCCAAATTACCCAAAGCGGCATTAAACAAATCGGTGATTGTTTTACAGCACTGGAAAATAATAATATTACTGCTGAAATAAGAGAAAAATTAATGTATAGCTCTCTAATGGGCGGTATAGCCATTGCCCATACTGGTACTAATATTGTTCATTCACTCGGCTATTCACTAACCTATTTCCGGCATATTGACCATGGTCGTGCTAATGCTTTGACCATAGCTGAATACCTTGAATTTATTGCTAAAAATAATCCAGATAAGGTAAAAATAATTTTAAATTGCATGAATCTGCCTGATGTTGCCGCGTTCAAGGCTAAATTAACTGCTCTTTTAGGTGAACAGGAACATTTTTCTTTGGAAGAGCTGCAAAGTTATACCAAGATTGCCTTAAAAGCTAAAAATATCAATACCAGCTTAACCTGCCCTACTAAAGATGATGTTTTAAATCTTTATAAACAAAGCCTGATCTGATATTATAACAAAAAAAAGGCTGTCACACATTAATAAATTATGTGCGGCAACCTTTATTTTTTGTGGTTTTAAAGCCGTCCCTTGCACTGTGTGTACTATATTTCTGCTTTGCTTACTACATTTCTAAGCACTGAAGTGCAAAGAACTGTAGCATAAGCGCTAAAGCGCAAAGAACTATAGCAAGGGAAGGTGGCACTGCGAAGCAGTGTCGGAAGGGTTAAATTTAACCCCTCAGTCAGCTAAAGCTGCCAGCTCCCCTATAGGGGAGCCTTTTAGAATGAATTATTAATATATCATGCATACAACAGCCTCGTTGTTTTGTTTATGCTTATTTATTATCTGCCAGCCATTTTACTGCTTCTTTATAATTATTAGCAGCAGCCTTTTCCATCCACTGATGTGCTAATTCCATATCTTTTTTGATATTATCTGATGCATATAAAACTGCTAAATTATATTGAGCTGTTGCTTCGCCTTTATCGGCAGCCGCCTCATACCATTTTTGTGCTTCAGTATAATTTACATCAGTACCATAGCCATTTTCGTACATGACCCCTAAGCTGCATTGACCCTGTAAATCGCCATTTTCAGCAGCCTTAGTAAAATGCACTAAAGCCTGTTTATAATCCTTTTCAACACCTTCACCATATAAATATAAGCAAGCCAGCTGATAATCAGCCTGTCCCATCTTTTGTTCCGAAGCTTTTTTATACCATTTTATGGCTTCATCATAATTTTTTTCAACACCATCGCCGGCCTGATACAGCATGCCCAAACTAAATGCCGCATATGGATCATCCTGTTCAGCTGCCTTTAAGTACCATTCATGGGCTTTTTCCATGTTCTTTTCAGTACCTTCGCCATATCTGTACATTTCGCCAAGTTCAAACTGTGCCGGCATATATCCCTGCTTAGCGGACGCCATATACCAGCTGAAGGCCTGTTTATAATCTTTTTCCACACCTTCACCAGCATCATACATAGCTGCCAAAATACATTGGGCTACAGCATGATTTTTTTCAGCAGCTCGTTGATACCATTTAGCTGCTTCCTTATAATCCTGCTTCACACCAGCGCCCGTATCATACATTTTTCCAAGGTAAAATTGTGCTGCTACAAATTCCTGCTTGGCAGCTGCCAAGTACCATTTTACTGCTTCCTGCGGATTTTCTTCAACAATACAGCCTGTAGCATACATAACACCTAGATTACATTGTGCTGGTGCATGTCCCTGTTCAGCTGATTTTTTATAGTAATCCAGCGCCTTATTTCTATTTTGTTCAACGCCGTAGCCATTATCGTACATAAAGCCTAAATTACACTGAGCCAATGGGCTATTTTTATCAGCCGAGGCTTTGTACCATTTTACTGCTTTTTCATAGTCCTGCTCAATAACATCATTTCCTTCGAAATACCAGTCACCCAAGCGGCACTGTGCTGCTGTATGACCATTTTGAGCAGCTTGTTCATACCAATAAGCTGCTTTTTTAGGGTCTTTAGCTACGCCCCAGCCATTATTATAAAATCCTGCCATATCATTTTGTGCTAAGGCATATCCCTGCTCGGCTGCCATTGTACACCATTTGACGGTTTCCGCTGGATTTACGACTACCATTACACCGGAATAATGCAAAAAGCTAAGCTCATATTGGGCAAATACGTCACCAGCCTCAGCCAATTCTTTTATTTCATTAATTAGTTTAGGCTGACCGTAATCTGGTTTTTCTAAAATATAATACCATAATGAGCATAATTTATCACCGGCTTCATGACCCTTGCGATAATATTTTTTTTGCAATACTTTATTGCTGACGCCGGGTACAAATTGCCCATTATAAATTTTTCCCAATAAATAATATGCTCGTACACAATCCTTATCAGCTAATTTTTTTATAAGTTCAAAGGCTTTTTCATATTCACAATGTAAAAATAATTGCTGTGCCTCACTCATTTTTTCATCGATATCGTTTTGCTGTAAGTTATTACTTACTTCATTATTCATACTTATTATTTTCCGCCTTCCAGTTATAATTATCGTTTTTTTATCAATGCCATAAAAAACAACATTGCCAATACTTCGCAGACAAAAATAGTAACAGCTGTCGGCACAGCGGTATCAGAGCCACCCATTCCAACTATTGGCGCAATAAGCCCGCCGGAAATAGTGGAAAAAAATCCCAGCAGAGCCGATACACTGCCTGCCATTTCACTTCTGCCATGCATAGCCAAAGAAAAAGTAGTTGCCGCAATATTTGGTAATGCTGTCTGTGTAAATAATAAAAGTGCTATCAATATATAAATATTCCAGCTTTGTATTATTCCGATCAAAAATAATGCTCCAAAAAATAAGCCCTGTATCAGTCCAGCATATAACAGCTTATATTCCTTGACTTTTCCTGCCAAAGAATTAGTTATTTGACCAGCGATAGCCATCCCTATACCCACTATTGCAAAAACAAAGCTAAATTGCTGCGGTGAAAAACCATAGATATTTTGTAATATAAATGGCATGCCTGATATATAGGCAAATAATGCCGAAAATATGAAAAACTGTATTGCACAAATACCAATAAAATATTTATCACGGCATAAGGATACAAAGATTTTTATAACAGCAGTAAATTGCGCCTTTATACGATTTTCTGCACTCAGACTTTCATTATAACAAAAAATTGCCAACAACGTTATAATTATTCCAATAATTGTTAAAACAATAAATACACTGCGCCACGTAAAAAAGACCAATAATTGACCGCCTATAACCGGTGCAAATATTGGTGCCAAGCCCTGTATAACCATTACTGTCGCAAAAAACTTCGTCAATATTGTCCCAGAATATATATCACTGGCTATCGCTCGGCTTACTACCAGTGCTGCTGCGCCCGCGAAACCACCCAATAATCTTACAAAAATAAAAAAATATATATTAGTGATAAAAGCACAGGCTAATGCTGCCAATAAAAAAATAACCAGTCCAATTAGAAGCGGTTTTTTCTGCCAAATATATCACTTAACGGTCCTACTATAATCTGTCCAAAAGCCAATCCAATAAGCCATGTTGTCAAAGTAAGCTGGATATATGATGCTGATACATTAAGATTCTGGCTGATTTCTGGAAAAGCCGGTAAATACATGTCTGTTGCTAATGGCCCAATTGCAGCAATGGCTGCCAATAAAATAATAAGAATTTTTCCTGCCGCTGGTGCCTGTTCTTCTTTACTTATCTGCATAATTTTTTTATAAACCTCCTAAACATTGTAGAGATTATTATATTTTATTTTCTTAAATAAAGTCAACAAATATTTACAATTCAATTTGCTATAAAAACTATAATATATACTTACATAATTTCATAATTTTTAACAATAAAATACAATATTTATTTTTAAACAAGAAATATTATGTTAATATATCTAGTATAGAATATATTATTGGAAGTATATTTTTAATAAAAACTATTTTTAAGGAACAACTATGAACGATTTTAGAAATGATACTCGCAATAAAATTTTACAACATCCATTATTTATCAAGCATTATAAAAAAATTGCACAGGATGAAAAAAATCGACCATTTTGTCGGCATGATATCAGCCATTTTCTTGATGTAGCTCGTATTGCCATGATAATAAATACTAAAGAGAATTATGCCATTGCCGAAAATCTTATTTATGCCGCTGGTCTTTTACATGATATTGGACGCCATAAACAATATCATGAAGGCATTGACCATGCCCAAGCCAGTGCCAAAATCGCTAAAAAAATTCTTATCGACTGCTCTTTTAGCGATAAGGATATAGATATAATCACTGATGCTATCAGCACTCATCGCACTATGGCTATTGCCAATGAAGGCAGTTTACGCGGTCTTATCTATCGTGCTGATAAAATGAGCCGCAATTGTTTTTTTTGTGAAGCTACTGATAAATGCAATTGGCCACAGGAAAAAAAACGCACTACTATAATTTACTGATATCCAGGGAGGATTTTTATGTTAATCGGAAATAAAAAATTTTCAACTAATAATAAGACCTATGTAATGGGAATCTTAAATATCACGCCAGATTCTTTTTCTGACGGGGGAAAATTTAATGACAACAGTAAAGCTTTGCATCATGCTGAAGATATGATTAAGGAAGGTGCTGCCATAATTGATATTGGCGGTGAATCAACTCGCCCTGAGCATGTCCAAATAAGTACCCAGGAAGAAATCGAACGCGTCTGCCCTATAATCGAATTACTAAAGAATCATTTTGATATTCCTGTTTCAATTGATACATATAAAGCCCCTGTAGCCAGAGCAGCTATCACTGCTGGCGCTGATTTAATCAATGATATCTGGGGACTAAAATACGATAAAGATATGGCTTCTGTAATTGCTAAAAGCAACCTAGCCTGCTGTCTTATGCATAATCGTGAGAACAGCAGCTATAATAATTATTTAACCGATATTCTCACTGATTTAGAAGAAACACTTTCTATCGCTGAACAGGCTGGTATCAACCGCGACAAAATAATTCTTGATCCCGGCATTGGTTTTGCCAAAACTTACCAAAATAATATTTCACTTTTAAAATACATGGAAATACTGCATAAATTTAATTTGCCCTTGCTCTTAGGCACCTCAAGAAAATCTGTTATTGGTCTTTCCCTTGATCTGCCTGTAAATGAACGAATGGAAGGAACTTTGGTAACTACTGTTTTAGCAGTATTAAAAGACTATATGTTTGTCCGTGTACACGATGTAAAAGAAAATTATCGTGCTATACAAATGGCTGAAGCTATAAAATATAGTGCAGAACTATAATTGGAGAAAAAATGGATATTATATCAATAAAAGATCTAGTTGTCTATGCTTTTCATGGGGCCCTGCCCGAAGAAAATAAACTTGGCCAGAATTTTATAATATCGGCTAAATTATTTACTAATACCCGCCCAGCTGGTCGAACTGATTCACTCGATAAAACAATAAATTATGCTGAAGTATGCCATTTTATAAACGACTTTACCCGAAAACATACTGTAAAACTTTTAGAAACCGCTGCCGAGCAATTAGCGGCACAATTACTATTAAATTTTTCGCTGATAAAAAAAATAAGCTTAACGATAAAAAAACCCAGTGCACCCGTAGGATTGCCGCTAAAGCACACTGCAGTTACAATAACCCGCTGCTGGCATGAAGTATTTATTTCTTTTGGTTCTAATATTGATGATAAGAAAAAATATATAAATGACGGTATAAGAGCTTTAAACAATATCCCCCAAATAAAAAACATTGTTGTATCAGACTTATACGACAGCAGTCCTTATGGCGAAGTAGCACAGGATAACTTTATTAACGGTGTTTTAAAATTATCTACGTTGCTGTCGCCTCATGAATTACTTGATATTTTACATGCTGTTGAAAAAGCTGCCGGACGCAAACGCACCATTCACTGGGGACCACGCACGCTTGATCTTGATATACTGTTCTATGATGAAAAAATCATCATAGATGAAGAACTCATCGTCCCACACCCTGATATGCTTAACCGCGATTTTGTAATGGTGCCGCTGCAGCAAATCGCTCCTTATAAAATACACCCTCTCACTGGCAAAACAATCACACAATTAGTTGAAGAAATTCCTTCAACTAATATTCATATACTCAACAAGGAGTGATAATAATGCATTCTACTACTTATTTGCCCAGTTATACCATTACTGATGCCTATGATAATATTGCTAATATCTGTTGTGCTTATGGCAAAACAGCTGTTGTAATCGGTGGAAAAACTGCTATTAGCAAGGCTAAAGATGAACTACTGTCTGCTATCAATGACAGCGATTTACAGATAAGTGACTTTCTTTGGTTTGGCGGCAATGCTACTCATAAGAATATCAATAATTTACTTGCTAATTCTGCTGTCAAAACTGCTGACATGATTTTTGCCGTTGGCGGTGGCCGGGCTGTTGATACAGCTAAAGCTGTTGCCGATAAATCAGAAAAACCTGTATTTACCTTTCCAACTATTGCTTCCAATTGTGCACCAGTTACATCATTATGTATTCTTTATAATGAAGATGGCAGCTTCGGTGAATTTTATATGGGTAAGCGACCAGCTATACATTCTTTCATTAATACAAGTATTATCGTCAAGGCACCTATCATGTATTTTCGTGCTGGTATTGGTGATGCCTTATCTAAACAGTATGAAGCTGAATTTAATGCCCGTAAGGCTGAGCTTAACCACAGCAATGAATTGGGCCTGCAGATAAGCCGTAATTGTTCCCGACAATTATTAAAATACGGCATAGCTGCTCTGGCTGATGCTAAAGCTCAAACTGCTTCAACGGCTTTTGCCGAAACAGCAGCTACTATTATTGTAAATACTGGTCTTGTATCTGTGCTGGTTGATAACTGCTATAACAGCAGTCTGGCTCATGCCGCTTATATCTCCCGTACCCAGCTGGCTGACTGCGAAAGTCATATGCATGGCGAAATAGTCGATTACGGCGTATTATTTCTGCTGACTCTTGATGGGCAGCTAGACGAACGCAATAAGGTTTATGCCTTTAATAAAAAAGCCGGCCTTCCAGTGTGCCTTAATGATATTGGTGTAAATAATAATGATCTGGATAAATTCATCCAGGTCATCAGTGAGGATAAATACATAAATTATGCACCATATACTGTTGATAAAAATAAAATAAAAACAGCAATTGATGATTTAGAAAAATATCATCAATCACAAATATAAGCTTTTTTAATATTCATTTTCTTTTACATTTTAAACCCTTCCGACTTGACTTTGTCAAGCCACCTTCCCTATGCTGTAGTTCTTAGTGCTTTAGCACTTTAGAAATACAGTACACACTGTGCAGGGACGGCTTTTAGACCAGTAACAATTATAAAATTTTGCTAAATATCTCCTCACTTTATAATCGCTACCGATTTTAGGCTCCCCTCTAGGGGAGCTGGCAGCTTTAGCTGCCTGAAGGGTTAATTTTCTTATTATATAACTATTTCTTCACTGCTTTGCAGTGCTCCCTGCCCCTAAAGGAACGGCTTTAAAATCACAAAAATGAGGCTGTTGCACATATTTATCAATGTGCAACAGCCTCATTTTTATAGTTATTAATTAATTTCAAATGTTACATTTATCCGGGCTGATACTTTTAAATCACGGGCCTGAATCGGTGTTGCTGCTGTCATTCGCGACGACAGCATCTTCATATCGATATTGGATGGCTGGTAGTTTTCTATATACACATTACCTTCGGTAACACTAACTACATTGACCACTGATTTACCTAATTCACCTGCTATCGCCTTGGATTTGTTTTTGGCATCACGAACAGCTGCCTTAAGTGCTGTTTCTTTATATTTTTTTATATCATTTACAGCAAAATTTACTGAATCAACATTAGTTGCACCATTTTTTACCGCTGTATCAATTATATTACCAATCTGATTTATATCATGTGTTGTAACAATAATGTTATTTTCAGCCCGATAACCTGTTATTAATTGATTATTATCTTTATCATAAGTAGGATAAAAATTGTATGAAGATGTTTTTATATCATCCTTTTGCAATCCCATTGCCACAAGGGCGTTTTGAATTTTCTGCATAACTGCGGCATTATCATCACCGGCCTGCTGAGCCGTATTCCCCGTAGTAGTTATACCAATTTCTACTGATGCCTTATCAGGAGTTATGTAAAATTCACTTTCCCCCTGCACAGTCAAGGTCCGCACCGTGCTTTCAGCCGCATCAGCAACTGCTGACGGCAGTACAAATGGCAGTAATAATATTGCCAACAAAGGCAGTAAATATAACTTTTTCATCTAGTCATCTCCTCAGTAAATATCAGTCAAATTAATTATACGCTATTTCGTAAGATTCAAATATTTAAAAGGCTCATTTATCAACGACACCACAAAATTATACATTAAATCTAAAGTAAGTGACATCGCCGTCTTTCATTACATACTCTTTACCTTCAAGACGTACCTGACCTTTTTCTTTAGCAGCATTGGTACTGCCGGCAGCCACTAAATCATCGTATGTAACTATTTCTGCACGAATAAAACCACGTTCGATATCAGTATGGATCTTTCCTGCTGCCTGTGGAGCTTTCGTTCCTTCAGTTATTGTCCATGCTCTGCATTCATCAGAACCAGCTGTTAAAAAGGTCAGTAATCCCAATAATTTAAATGCAGCTTTTATTAATTTAGCAAGACCAGATTCGTCAAGTCCCATTTCTTTTAAGAATTCTACCGCTTCTTCATTGTCGAGCTCAGCTATTTCTGATTCTACACGGGCAGAAATTACAACCACTTCGGCATTTTCCTTGGCTGCATATTCTTTTACTTTTTGTACAAAAGGATTATCCTTGTCAGCAGTAGCTGCTTCATCTTCAGCGACATTGGCAATAAATAAAGTTGGTTTCATTGTCAGTAATGTAAGTTCATCAAGCATAATCCGTTCTTCATCAGTAATTTCTACACGGCGGGCAGCCTGTCCTTCCGACAATACTTCATATACTTTTTTAAGCATAATTTCTTCAGCCTTAGCTTCTTTAGCGCCACTTTTAGCCGCACGGCTTACTTTATCAAGACGTTTTTCAACTGTTTCCATATCTGCAAGACACAGCTCGGTATTTATTATCACAATATCACGAATCGGATCAATTGAGCCTTCGACATGAGTTATATTCCCATCATCAAAACAACGCACAACATGGGCTACAGCATCAACCTGACGAATATGTGACAGGAACTTATTGCCAAGGCCTTCCCCCTGGGCAGCCCCTTTTACAAGACCTGCTATATCAACAAAGCGTATCGAAGCCGGTGTAGTTTTTTTGGAATTATACATTTCATGTAAAACCTGCAAACGTACATCAGGGACTTCTACTACCCCTACGTTTGGTTCAATCGTACAAAACGGATAATTGGCGGCTTCTGCTCCTGCTTTTGTTATTGCATTAAATAATGTACTTTTTCCTACGTTAGGGAGCCCGACAATTCCAACTTCCAAATTACTCAAAATAATTTCTCCTCCATAATCTGTTTTAACTTAATCATATAGTTATTATACCCTGCCACTGGCAAAATTAAAAGTATACTCTTAGTTTGTTTTAGCAGCTGTACGATATTGCTGTATTGGCAAATTACCGCCATGCTGAGCTCGCCACCACGAAACAGCTCTAATCGCATTGGCATACTGCATAACATCTTTTTGCTGCGGTATTTTTTTATCTTTACTAAAATTATCTGGCATAAACTGCGGCGCATCAGTTCTGCCCATATAGCCGTTAGTAAGCCAAAATGCATAATTGGCCGCAATATTATTATGCTCAGTCAAACTTTTACCCACAGAATAATAGGTAAAATTTTTCGGTGCGATAAGTTCCATAAGTGTCGGAATCACATCAATCTGACTACCTACAGCATTAGCACTAAGTATATTTTTGTCAATACCCTGGCCATTAATAATAAATGGTATTGCATACCGTTTATAGGTCGTAGGTGCCTTTTCTATATTGTAGCGGTCAGCATGGTCACCGATTATTATAAATAAGCTGTCTGGATAACGCTGCTTCATTTTATCAATAAACTGGCGCATCATTTTATCGGCATAATAAAAATGTCCAAGTTCTTTTAATAGTTCATCATCACTGCGATATTTTTCCGGCAAAGCATTTTTTACCATCTGACTGTCAAAACCATTGGCTTTTAAATCAACTTCAAACGGTGAATGATTGGAAACATTTAATATTACATTAAATGAACTGCTATCATCAGTAGCATCTTCTACCAAGCTGTATAAATCCTTATCATCAGCCCCCCAAACACTGCCTTTTGTAGTTTCATGGATATCACTGCGGCTGTAAAATTTATCAAAGCCCTGTGCTAAAGTAAAGTTTTGAATGTTTTCCCAGGAAGATGGCCCGGCATAATAAAAATTAGTTTTGTAGCCCAAACGTTTCATTTGCGGAGCAGTAGCCGTACTATATGGCTCTTTCATCTGATTTACCATCGTAGTCAAATATAAATTGGCATCCGCAAAATTAGTAACAATACCCATCAAAGCATTAACTGTACTGGAACCATTGGGCAGAAACTCGCTGCAGTATGCTGTATTTTGCTCTGTGGTCAATGATTTTATTCCATCGGCCAAATGCAAGTCAGCATATTCAGGTAAAAGCGGCCAATTAGCATAGCTTTCCGAAATAATTAAGAATATATGTTTGGGTTTTTGTATTTTAGCCCCTTGAGCTTTTTTTTCTAAGTAATAGTCTAAATTACTGCTTTCATTATTTTTCCCACTTAAATATTGGGCATAGTGACGTACCTGATTTGCTGTATAACTTAAGCCATTGCTGCCAGTATTTCTTTTTTCCAGGCAATAGGCTCTATATAATGCCTGTCCATCATCTAATATGGCTTCATTTAGAAAATTATCTTTTGTTATTGCTGAATTCTCCCAATCAATTTGTGTCTGCCAACTCCAACTGCCACTAAATAATGATAATCTGGCAATCAAATAGACTGCCAAAATAAGGACTATTTTGCCCCGCCAACGCAAAGGAAAATATTTTGCTGGTAATTTTTCCTTAATATTCCAATTAAGAAATTTTCGCCATAAGTAAAAAGCTATTATTATCAATAAAAGGACGCCCAATAGACGTACTGGCAGATTAAATTCATCCATAAAAGTCCAAAATAAAGCCTGCCAATCTTCATGCACTGCTGTAAACAGCATACGATTAAAACCGCTGTGATAAATACGATAAAAAGGAAATCGGGCAATAAATAATGTCGACAAAACAAGTATCTGAATTACTATGACTGTATTTAATGCGTACTTGCTCCATTTTTTATTGATAACACTGACTAGAATATATACCGACAAAGAAACAAGCGTAAGTATTCCCACCGTCTGCATGCTCATCTGCATACCAAGTATAAAGGCATTTTTTATGTCCCCGAAAGTTACGATCTTACTCATATAGCTGTGCATATCTATAACAAATATTAAACGAAATATTGATAGCAGCAGCCAGAAAAAAACATAACATTTAGCACCAATTAAAAAAGTTTCTAAAAATTTATTCCAATACATATCAGTATTAAATTTGCAAAATTTTTTCACGATAAATCAGCGGCCCTTCGTAGTAAAGTTAAAATTAATATGTGACATATTACCACATTACTAAAGACTTAGCAATGTAGTAAAAATTGTTATTCTATCGTAAATTGCCTGTTTATGTTAAAATAGTATTTAGAATTATTTTTAGACAAGTTTTAGCCAGTACTTAAATCCGCGTTAATAATTAATTTTCCCTATCTATTCATTCACAGCAAATACTATTTCAATTGCGGCCTGGCAGCTAAATATAGCTAGTTCTAACAATATTTATTATAAGACTGTAAGATTTATGAAAAAGGAAGTTATAATTTATGTCTTGGCATAGATTCAAAGTAAAAGGCAAGCACTATCTGACAAAACGAATGCGTACAATTGATGTTGTCGCTCGTTCTGATACAGCTGCTAAACAAAAAGCAATTACAAAAAAACTCTTACCTCCTTTTAGCTGCGAAGAAATTTCTTTTGATCCACCGACAAAAACCACTATCAATAATGCCCAAAAAGCAGGCATAGAAATCCCTTTAAATGCCAGCAATGATGATGTAATTAGTCTCATTGAAGGCAAAGGTGATATTATGCCCGCGGCTGGATTAATGGCTTTCGCTGAAAGATGGGACATTTATTTTTCGCAGTATATCAGTAATAAAAATCTCTACAATCTTTTATTTAAAGATTTACTGCCTATAAATAAAGCAGCTTTTTTTATTTTTTCAATTTATAAATTTTTATCCAATGATAAAAAAGCGAATTTGGAAACGCATCCTTATAAAGATATTTTTTATGAATTTGCCACAGCAGCCCTTGATGATAAACGCGTGCTTCGCTCCATCATAAATTATCAGGGAGAACAATTATGCTATTTCGGCAAAGCTATTGATATGCCTGCTGATTATAAATCCGGCAGTATGAATACCATCGCTTACAAAAGTGCTCTGTGCTTTATTAATAAGCATTTTACCGAGACTTTTATGCCAATAGCAACGCCAACTAACACATCAGCTGTAGCGCAGACAAAGATGCCAACAACTGCGGCAATAGTTAACAAAAAATTATCAGTAAAACCATCTACTCCGGTTAGCAAAGAAGTACTTGAAAAAAAGGAAATCATTCCAACAAAAACTGTTTCACCAAATCCGGTAGTATTTATTTTGTCGAAAACTGATTACTCCATTCCTGCCGGTGCTCTTAAATTAAAAAGTCGGATTATAAAAATCCCTGATTTGGAAAAAAAACCCTTATCGGATTTATCTGTTTACCACCGCACCGAAGTAATTGTGTTCCCCCAAACAGTCATAGAATCACCTGTACAAACTATTGATATACCGGCAAAACAATCCAGAAATATCGGCTGTTTTGCTATTCTTATAATATTTTTACTCATCGCTATTATGATTTTTTCATTTTTATTTTAACAATTTTAATGGATAGAGGTGATGTACTATGAAAAAATCCATATTATTATTTTTTACTGCTTTATCCCTTCTTTTTTCAATTAGTATAACTACTGCTTATGCTCAAACTACTCATTATGAAGCCGATAAAACTCACTGGGTATGGGTGTCTGCCGATTCTAAATACGGTAAACTTTATGCACCTGACAGAGTAACTGTAACCTCCAGAAAAAATGGAGTACCTGTTCGCATCGAAGCCTGGATAAAAACTACATATTCGGCTACAGGCGCGGCTGAAACAGTTCCTGCCATGAAACTATCTAAAGAAATACCTGTAGCTTCAACACTTCGCTATAGTCTTGCTCTTGTCGAAATTAATCCGCAAAGCCGCACGCTCGACTATCTAGAAGAAATATTTTATGATGCCAATGGCAAGGTCTTAGTTTCACACAAATACGACAAACCTCGTATTAAAGAAATCACATCGCAAGCTTTTGATGAAAATTTTTATGATGCTATTATTGATCATGTTTTTGACCAAGGTGAAACCAAACGTGCCAAAGCCTCAGATCGCTGGATTACTCTCTGGCGTCATGTTGGGCCATCTTTAACCGCTTCAGCCAGTGCTGACACTACTACCATAAGAAAGCGCGGTAATGATGTATTTGTCTGGACTTGGGAAGAAACGCGGAAAAATACCGGCGGCGTTATAGCCGATATTAAATTCTGCAAAAAAGTTTTTAATTTAAAAAACTATACTTACAAAACCATTTCCTATTCACATTGGACAACCAAAGATAGATGGAAAAATGAAAATAGTTCATTAAATGGTAATTATATTGCTATCGTTCCTGACAGCAGGGAAGACTCAGAATTTCGTGCTATAGAAAATTATGTAAAAGCTAATCCTGACTGGGCAGCCCGTTATCAGATTTAAGCTTTTTACAGTGCCGCATTCTCTAAATAGCGAGCATTTAAAACCATAAAAATGAGCCGTCGTACTTTTTTTATAAATGTACGACGGCTCATTTTTTACAATAATCCCAGTTCTTTTTTTGCTAATTTATCAACGAATTCATTACCAGCTACACCAGTATGACCTGTTACTTTTTTAAAATGTACAATATCACGATAATCTTTCATATACTGCGCATAAGCAATCGTTCCTGGCATATTAGCTTTCCAGCGGCCTTCTGCCCATTCAGATATACCAATATAATCATGGCAGATAATTATCTGCGCCAGTCCGGCTTGCTTTGCCCATGCCGCTGCCTGCATTGCTGCTTCTATCTCCCCCGCTACATTGTTCATTTTAGCATTTTCTGCAGACTTACCTACGCCACTATCACTATGAATTAATTTTCCCTGCTGATAAACAGCTATAGCCCAGCTGTATTTGCCTGCAATATAGGAACCATCTACATAAGCATAGTAAGAATTATTATCCTCTACTGTCTTTTTTTCGTTGCCACCTAAATATTCCTGTGCTTCTTCTAAGGTAACAAATCCCTTATAAAGTGCTCCGGCAAAATGATCAATCTGCTCTTTACACTCAGCCCAAGTTTTAAAGATACCTGTTTTGCGTCCTTTTTTGACGGCATAAAAATTTTTCTTTGCTGCCAAATTATTTCTCCTTCATGCTTTATTCATTTAATAGTGCTCTGCCAGTGAGTTTTTTAGCACTTTTATTTACTTCAAAAATAACTTTTTCTTCATCAATAGTAGTAAGTTTGCCCTTTTCTAATAGAATCTTACCGTTTACCAATACTGTATCTACCATAGAAGCATTGGCAGAATATACTAATAACGACACGGCATCATAGCATGGTGTCCACTGAGTCCCCTGCATATTCACCAAAGTAATATCGGCTTTCATGCCGCTTTTTAATTCACCAATATCAGAAAGTCCTACTGCTTTCGCCCCATAGGCTGTTCCCATTTTCAATGCTTCTGCTGCTGGTACCATCAGCGGATCTAATCTTTGAACCTTATGGATAAGCGCCGCTAAATTTATTTCTTCCAGCATATCAAGATTATTATTACTGGAAGTACCATCTGTGCCAAGACCCACACATACTCCTGCTTCCAGTAATTTCCCCACTGGTGCTATGCCACTGGCCAATTTTAAATTACTGCCTGGATTATGCGCAACACGTACATTATGTTTCTTCATAATAGCTATATCTTCATCTGTTAAATGTACACAATGCGCTGCTAACACACCTAAATCGAAAATGCCAACATCTTCCATCAATGCCATTGGCGTCATGCCATACTGCTTAATACAATCATCTACTTCACCTTTGGTTTCAGCTAAATGAATATGGATTTCGGCATTATATTTTTGTGCTTTTTCCATAACCTGTTTTAAAAATTTAGGCGGACAGGTATATGGTGCATGCGGGCCAAACATAACGGTTATTCTGCCGTCGGCCGCATTATTATATTCTTCAAATAATGTGCAGTTTTCCTGCAGGGCATCCTGTCCATTTGGTGCTACTCCAATCATGCCGCGTGATAAAATAGCACGTATACCTGTTTCTTCAACGGCTTCAGCTACTTTTTCCATATCTCCATACATATCGGCAAAAGTTGTTGTTCCTGTTTTTATCATTTCAGCAATACCCAGCATTGCGCCCCAATAGATATCATCTTTTTTCATCTTAGCTTCTATCGGCCAAATTTTATTTTCCAGCCAATCCATCAGTTTCATATCGTCGGCATAGCTTCTAAGCAATGTCATTGATACATGGGTATGAGTGTTTACAAAACCTGGTACTGCCAGTTTATTTTTACCATCGATAATATTATCAGCAGTAAAATCTGCGGGAACATCACCTACTGCTGAAATTTTATCATTTTCTATGGCGATATTTGTCTTTTTGGTGCTGCCATCTGGCAATACTGCCAGTACGTCTTTTATTAATGTGTTCATTTTTCACTTTCCCTTTCATAATAAAGGGGCTGCCGCATGCGTGATATATTAATGCTTCATCCCCCAAGGCTCCCATCTAGGGGAGCTGGCAGCTTTAGCTGACTGAGGGGTTAAGTATTAATTAGTTTATTTTCTAACCCTTCCGTCACTGCTTCGCAGTGCCACCTTCCCTAAAGGGACGGCTTTAAAATCACAAAAAATGAGGTTGACGCACGTATTTCTTAACGTGCGACAGCCTCTTTATTAATTTCTATTTACAGATTAAGCCTGATGCAGGTAATCATATTGTTCTTTAGACAATTCCTGAACCTCCCACGACTAAAGTCGCGGGGTTCCTGCTTCACAGATAGTTGCGCAAAAAACACGTCTTACATTATCTCCACAGGCTATCCCCGTAG
>NZ_JACHFH010000043.1 GCF_014201835.1 Pectinatus brassicae
CCAAACGTTGCCATTCACGCTAGTCACAATAGGGTTACCCCGAATGGATGGGGTAGCCTTTCGGCAATATATTACGCGACTTCTTGTCGCACTTGAAATCCTCGGTCACTGTGAATCATAGGCGTACTACCGGGCGCAGCCTGCAAGGCCAAGTCCAAGGTTTGGAACACGAGACTGTTATTATTTGAATGGCCTAAAACATAGGCGACAATTGCTTTATCATGCAAATCCAAGATAGCGCTAAGATAGGCTTTCTGACCGTTTCCATATTTTAACTCCGTTACGTCGGTCAGCCATTTCTCATTTGATCTCTCTGCAGTGAATTTACGGTTTAAGAGATTCTCAGCAACTTGCTGCGGTGTTGACTTAACATATTTCTTTTTCTTTCTGCGAATCACCGCTTGGATTCTCGCCAGCTTCATGAGACGGTATATACGTTTGTGGTTAATTAATTGACCTGTTTGCCGTCTCAGGTTTATGGTTAATTGACGATAACCATAAATGCCTTCAAACTTCTTGTAGAGCAAGATCATTGATTTAATAAGTTGTTGGTTCTCTTGCTCATGGGGACTGATTCTGCGCTTCAACCATTTGTAATAGCTCGAACGTGAAATTTCTGCTATTTGACACAGTAATTTCACACTAAAATGGTTTAATCGCTGTACGGTTTGGATGGCTACATAGATTTTTTCATGCCGAATTTGACTTAATATCGCCTCCCTTCGAGTTCTTTCAATTTTTTTAATAATGCATTCTCCGCTCTAAGCCACTCATTTTCGTACTCGAGTTTTTTCATAGCAAGCTTTTGTTTATCATCCTCACTTAATTCTTCGAATGCTATTTTTCGCCCTCGCCCATCCTTTAAGGCATCTTCTCCACCATCTTCATATTTCTTTACCCATTGATAAACCTGTTGGTATGAAACCTTATAGCTTTGGGAAGTGTTCTGGTAATCATGATTGTGAGAAAGGCAGTATAAGACAATCTCAATTCGTTCCTTCCAATTGGTGGATTTCCCTTTAGTCATAGCATGTGTTCCTCTACTTTCATTAGATTTAAAGCTACTATGACTATTATACTTTTTAATCCAGTTTTTGATTTGGGTAAAACTGGCGATTTCATACTTATCTATGATTTCATGCTGCGAATAATTTCCTGAAAGATAGTCCCGCACAGCTTGAATTTTAAGTTCCGCGGAATATCTCTTATTACCAGTTCGAATTTCTAAACTATTATATCCATACACTTCATAGCGATGACGCCAATTTATTAAACTTGATCTGTTAATTTCATATTTTTTAGCAATCTCTAAAAGTGTAGCTTCACCCATTTCAATTTCTTGCAATATGGATAGTTTTTCTGCTGCACTATATTTATTAAATTTAGACATAAAGATGCTCCTCTTTCGATAGTAGGTTTTTATTATTTAACCTGTCTACCATGAGGGGAGCATATCATTCTGCTACAAGTTGAGCCTTTTGCCACGCAAAACTTCCGCGCTTGAGCAACCGCCTCCACTTTTCTTATGGCTAGTTACAGGGAGTTTTTAAGGTAGCTCAGCTCCGCAAAGTATTTTATACAAAATTACACCTAAAGAATTAGCATATTTCTCTAAACTCATGTAAATGTTATGACTGAATGTATGTTAGCACAACAGCTTATTATTTACCAAAGTGGCTGAATTATCTAAGATTATGAGTTAAGGGTAAAGTCTATAATTGAGTAAGAGTATTAGTACAACTTATCAGCGTAATAATAAAGGCATTAATAATTCCAGGGAGGTATGGATTTAGTGTTACCCGATAAATTTTACGGGAAATAATGGCCGCACCCGGTAAAATAATAGCAATAGGGAAAAGCCAGATTTCCACAATGTTAGAAATACTTGTGAAGAATACTTCGCCAGTAGTAAAGAAACTGGTATACTGAACAGCAAGTATAACCATACTACTTATGCCGTTAAACATGGCTAACAAGGCAATATTCATCCACTCCTTTTTGCCTACGGTAACATAATTGAAGCAGTTAACAGCTACAGAGTTTGCAACATAGAACAAAAGAAAGAAGGGTAAATATTTTAAGGAAATAACAATCTTATCCGGCGTAAAAGATTTAACAGCGATTACCCACATACGAAAGTCCGTTTTAAACAGGTAATCAGCAATGAATACAAGACTAAAAGTCGCGACAGAAACGATTAATGCTAAACCAACCGTTTTGCACAAAGCTCTAAAGCTAATAATAATACCGCTTTCACGAAGATTCATACCCTGCTCTTTAGCGAAGAACTTGTATGACAGAAACATGATGATTATTGCGGTAACTCCGGATACCACACACCAAACACCTATGAAGAATACAGGCTCTTGAGAAAAGAATGCTGGGCGGAAGCTGTTAGACCAGGTGAATAGGTTCATATAACTAAAACCAGAAACTACCGCACTTACAAATAAACCTCCCCAGAACCAAACCTTGCCCATGCCAACAGGAGCAGGTGCAGCCACTGCTTCTCTGGAAGCTTTGAGAGATGAAAATGGTGCTGTGTATAGCAATGCTTTGGTAAAACTTCCAATGAACATTACAAAACCAATTAAGCCAATAAAATTAAATATTTCTTTAATTTGCCAGACCTGATTATTGGGTGCTATCGGGTTTGGCGCACCAAAGGCATCTTGAAAAAACTCTATACTACTGGTGGCAACGGATGAAGAAACGGTATTCCAAGGGTGAATTTGTGCAGGGTTATAAATAACACGGCTGGCAATTTTACCGTTGACTTCCTGTTTGTAAATGTTATAGCTTGTACGGTGTTCATTTCCACCCTTTGGATCCACGCCAAAGTTCAAGAAAGATTGTGCATACTGGGTGTTGATATAATCACGTGGAACAGTATAACTACCATCTTTCAAATTGCTACGGAAAAAAAATTCATCGTATTGAGCAGCAACAATGCCAACATCACGAGTGCCATAATTGTTCGTATACTTTTGCTCGTCTGTCCTTGCCGTCCAGTACAATGGCTCTCCTGGATCATTTGTATACATTGCATCGTTTGCAACAAGCAAAACAGCCGAAATCAGAGGTTTATCCTTACGATTATCTTCTAGAATCGACCAATTAGCAGCCCGAGCGCCATTAGAGTGACCAGAAATTCCAATATATTTTTTGTCAACATAGGGAAGACCGGCCATAAGTTCAACTGCATCATACATACCTGTACCACGGTTTTGCCACTCAGTTGGATCAACCGCGTCTGAGTTACCATGTCCATACATATCAATTGACATAACAACGTAACCACGACGTGCATATTCAACGTAGTTCATATCCTGCATTTCACGGTTGTTATACCAACCATGGCTAGTGACAATTCCAGGGGCTGGATCATTCTTTGTAGCATTGGGTGGAATGAAAAGCAATGCACTCATAAGATGTCCCGATGGAGTTTCCCAACGCAAATCTTTAACTGTAATATTGCCTCCCGATGTTTGCACAATAGATGCACCAACCATACTGATTAAACACATTATTATCGAAATTACTACAATTCGTAAGTTTTTTTTCTCTTTCATGTTTTATAATCATTCCTTTCACTTCGCTCAAGGCACGAAATGGACTGCCGTATACATAACGGTACTTATGGTGGTGTGAGATATCGCTAGATAAAATATTTATTCAGCGATATCTATATTAGATCAAGGTGTTAATTTCGGCCACTGAATGGCTTGGTTGGCCACAATATACCAAGTGACGAAGAGGGTATTTGTAAAAGCACCCGTATAGATATTACCCGTTATTCGGAAAAAAGTGGTCGAAAAGTAAGAAGTAATTACCATCAATGGTATAAACTGGAATGCAATTACTGTTAGTAATGCTTCCATTGGAATATAAAGTACTTCGGTTAGTGCTAAATAGCCTTCTTGCCAGCCGATTAACAGTGCAATTCCGAATAAGTTAAAAAACGTGTAGGCTAGAGTCCAGTGAACTGTCGTTCTGGTGTTGCTACCCATCTCTGGCAAGCGAAACTGCCCGTGTAAAATGAAACTGTTAATCACGAAGTACAGCCCGAACGCCGGCAAATACTTTAGGAAGATGACGAAACGGTCAAAGTTCATTAGTTTAATGCTAAATACCCACCAGCGGGCATCCAGTAAGAAAATCCAGTCCACCAACGCTAACACTAAATAAGTGCTGGCCACAACCAAAAAGCTAAGTAGGAATGATTTGCCAATCTTAATCCAATCAAATTCATTTCGGCTACTGTCGGTTGATAGGCCAAACTTGAAAGCATCTGCACTAAAGTTCTTCATTGTCATTGCCCCCCATTCACTAAGTTACTCGATGTTTGTTTGCGGGTGACATCCGCCTGATAAATAAAGTGATACCATACAGCAAACAGTACTAAGCCGATCAAACCATTCATCAGGTCCCACACTACGACTCCGTTGGTCATGGCCTGAGGCCAGAACCAGTTATGAGGAATCCACCCATTACCCCAGTTCTGGAACTTAAAGAGCGATGCAGCTGGGATGACTGTGCCGATTAACGCACCTATCCACCAATTGGCATTCATCTTAGCGTTGGTAGCAGGCATTGGGTGGATAAGATCTTTAAAGTAAGACAAATGGATCAACCATCTGGCAATTGTCCCCATAAATACAATCAATCCAATAAAGATTAAAGCGTTACCGAATTCTTTCCATTGCCAGATTTGATCACCTGAATCAAGTCTTCTAGGAGGGGCAATAGATCCTTGCATAAATTGGATAACATCACCGATAGCTTCTTTTGATAAGTGCGCCCCAGGATGAGTGGCAGAAGGCATGAACCACTGGCGTGCCGTTTTGTCTGCAAAAGAACCATAAAGTTTTCCCAAGACTACATCATCGGTTGTGTTAAAAGCTACTTTGAGCTTAGCGACTGAGCCGATATCCCTAGCCCGGTTAACACCGTACATGAAACGGGTAAATTCATCCCTCTCCCCGAAAACAACTGCAAAATTGAATTTTGCATCACCTGTGATTTGGGGACCGCCACGCATTTCTGAAGCCGAGCTGACCAATATCAGTGTATTGATTTTGTCTTGATTGCGCACAGCCGCATCACTGGTGGAATATCCACCCATAGAATGTCCTTCCAGTCCAATATTGTTGTGATCAACAAAAGGTAGGTTCCTGATATATTTGATCCCGTCCTCCACGCCACGGGAGCCGTCACCAAGTATTTGATCTGAATATCCATGTCCAGTCATGTCCATCGCAAGAAAAACATAACCGCGGCGAGCAAATTCAATCGCGAAGGCATCTTGCGTCTCGCGGGAATTAATGTAACCATGCATTCCTAATACCGCAGGCGCAGGTGTTGCATTTGCTGCGTTTGAAGGAATATATAATAGTCCGCTAAGTATTTTGCCGTCCTTACCTGCAAAACGGACATCTTTGACCGCAATATCGCCGCCAGCGGTATTGAAGTAGTAGCCGATACAGCTGCCAATGAAAATCAAAAGAATTGCTACAATAAACCACTTTTTCATCGATTTCCCCTCCCATTTTTCTTAATAATCATTGAATTTAGAGTCTAACTTTGATTTCTGTGACCTCCCCCTCTCTAACATTCTTAAAATAGATTGGTAACAGCGAGAAACCATGAATTCTCATTGACATTAAACAACGATCACTCAGAAATAAAAGAAACTTGTGAACGTGGTAGACTTGAGAATAATGCAAGCTCATACAAAATAAAACTATTTGGTATGTTTTTAATTTTTATATTTTCTTATTTTTCTCATTTTTCACACGTTGACATTATTGTATCCCAAGGAATCAATAATGTCAACGAATATTACATTTCACTTCACATATTTTTCACATAAACACAAAACTCTGGCCAAATTCACATAAGTTTAGACTCTTTCGCTATTACAACTACACACCATACCCAGATCAGGCATATAGAACCACTAAAAACCACTGAAAAAGCTCAAATGGGTGGGCCTGATTTTCTATGGCCCTTTTTCTCTATCTTTTTTGAGGAGTTTTCATCGAAGGCATACTTTACTGCATTTTTGTGCTATACTTAATTTAAAAATAATAATATACACTTTGATTTTGCTAAGGAGAGGGCAGATTGACAATGAAGTTAGAATGGATGAATAAGCACCGTGAACTTGTTGAAAAAATAATTAAATACGCGAATGCCTATGCACATATCTATAATAAACAAATGGATTATCATGCGGGCGTAGATTTTTCAGCTGCACAGATTCAGGTGCTGGAATATGTTTTGGAAAACGAAGACCAGAAAATGTCAGAAATCGCTAAGCGCCTGGGGATTACACGGAGTGCGTTTTCAAAGAATGTAAAAAAATTAATGGATAAAGGGTTATTGGAAAAGTTCCGCTGCAATAACAATCAAAAGGATATTTTTTTAAAAGTAACGCCTCTAGGAGAAGCTGTGTATGAACAATACTCTAAATTTATTTATGAGACCTGTTTTAAAGAAATGTTTGAGATTGCAGGCCAAATTCCTCAAAAGTATGTAGTGATGATGGAGAGGATGATGGATGTTTTTGCGGATCGAACTATCGATTTAGGAAATAAGGGTGAAAAACAAATATATACAAAAATTCATCAACCATAAAACTAATTTCTATTAAAAAGCAAGGCTTTAAAAATGATAAATAATGACTAGGCAAAAAAAGCAAGCAGATTAAGTCTCTGCTTGCTTTTTTGTTCCTAAACGAGAAATTCTAGCCTAGGTCTGGTCGTATGATCAGTTATTTTTCAACTATTCTGATTTAATACTTTCAATCGCGTCTTGAGCCCACTTAGAGTCTTTGTATATAGCTCTTCCTACACCGATAAGATCTGCTTTTCCTTCCAAAAGCAGTTTTTCCGCAGCCTGAGCTTCCGTAATTCCACCCGTCAGTATCACAGGAATGGAAACAACTTCCTTAATGCCTTCCGTCAAGGACGAAAAATATCCCTGAACCTTAGAACCAGGAACAGTATATCCGCAAAATCCTCCAGAAATATCGAGAATATCTACTCCTGCTTTTTCAAATGCTAATGCAGCGATTTTACTGTCTTCAATTGTACTTCCACCTTCCATATAATCAGATGCACCTAAACGCAGAAGAATAGGATAACTATCACCAACAGCATTACGTACTGCTTTAATAATTTCTAAATGAATTTTAATTCGTCCAAGCACATCTCCACCATATTGATCTATTCGCTTATTACTGAGAGGAGAAAAGAATTGGTTTAGCAAATATCCATGAGCCGAATGAATCTCCACACCGTCAAAACCAGCATTTTTTACACGCAGTGCTGCATCCTTAAAACTTTCAATGACCTCGTTAATTTCTTTTTCAGTAAGTTCCCTTGGAAGATTACCCGTACGTGGATTTGGTACAGCTGAAGGTCCAACTATATCAACCCCTGTAATTTTATTATCGGTTGCACTTCCAGCATGGTTGATTTGCATTACTGTTTTAGAGCCATTCTTATGTATAATAGTTGCCAGTTCTTTTAAGTCTTCCACCAGACTATTGTCTGCTATGGAAAGTTGCTTGTCACTAGCCTTGCCTTGTTGTGCAATAAAGCTGTGTTCGATAATGACTAACGAGATATATCCACCCTTGGTTTTTTCATCATAGTAATCTAAGATGCCTTTGCTCACTTTTCCATTGTCTTCCGACCTTGAAGTAGCCATCGGTGGCATTACCAATCTGTTTTTTAAAGTCATTTTATTGGATATTGAGCATTCTAAATTTAACCATAATTCTCTCCTTTTCTTTTCACTGCCATATCTGTACTAGATTTTGTTTTCTCTAAAAAGCATAGTATTTTCTTTCCTGCTAAGAAATAACTTGAACTACTCCCAAGTCACTTGCAGCAGATTTCTGTTGACTAGCCGTTTATAGGTATGTTGGGAGTACCCAACCATCAGTCCACCGGTGACAGCCATATCTTCCGATAGATTCAAAAGTTTCAATAGCGGCGGATAGCCAGCAACTGCACAGGATTCAAATATTCCAGCATAACATGTCCCTAACCCAATAGACGGTGCATACAATTCGGCGTAAGCCAAGGAAAAATGTGTATTGTCCCGACCACGAGGCAAAAAGTTTTTCGCCGCTATGGACACAACCAAACATGGCGCGCCCCGCAAAATGACATCCTGACCTGTTTTACGATACGTATGGACTGGACCTGCATAATAGGGTGCCCAAGGAGATCCTTTTTGCACTTGTTCCTCCATCCAATCTACTATAACATCTGTAATTTTGCGAAGTGTGTCAGCATTATCAATAACGTGATAAGCCACTCCCTGGGAGTTTGCGCCGGTCGGCGCCAGCCGGGCAGCATCAAGAAGTTGCAGAATTTTCTCCCGCGGTACAGCCTTTTGGGTATAACGGCGAATTGAGCGCCGCGTGCGGAGAAAACGGATTGCCGTGTCTGCATCAAGAACAGGTACTTTTTCCACTGGTACCTGCTCAGCCAGAGGCGTCTTTATGTTCTCTAATGCTTCGTGGGGACAAATCGCCACACAGTGACCACAGGCGATACAGTTATTTCCTGTAGCTTGTGGGCCTTGTTGATCCATATTGATAACACCCATAGGGCAAACCTCTGCACAAAAGCCGCAGCGGATACATTTTTCTTGGTCAACTTGAATAAGGTTCATATCAATCAATTCCTTTCTGCTACCCTTTTACGAAAATACAGCGATTACCGATAGTGCTAAAACACTTGCAACAATAAATACACCGTGCTTCCGTTTTATCTCCTGATTCCCAGCGCTGAACAAGATTTGGCTCACGAAGCAACGGTCGGGACAAGGAGAAGTATTGAATATTAGTAGTATCGAGGGTTTCTTGCATTGCTTGAGGGTCACGGTTTACTCCAACCACGATGACTGGCGCTTTGATGAGCTTAGCAATTTGAGCAGCATATTCGCCAAAAACACCCTCCCGGGAGGCATTCATATCCCAAGGACTGAGGCCGCCGCTGATTTCCACCCCATCAATGCTACGTCGATCCAGTTCTTGGCAAAGGTATTGACAATCATCAAATGTAGCGCCTTCTTCATCAAAATCACTGCAATTGACTTTGATCAAAATGGCAAATTGAGGGCCAACCGCGTTACGCATAGCCTCATATACTTCGACGATGAGGCGAGCCCGGTTTTCTCTCGAACCGCCGTAGGCATCAGTACGCTGATTATAATAGGGACTTAAAAACTGGCTCAATAAATAACCATGAGCGGCATGAATTTCAACGCCATCATATCCTGCTGCTTGTGCCCGCTGGCCAGCAGCGGCACATGCACCAATTAGGGTTTGGATATTAGCTGCAGTCATTTCCGTTGGGACTACACCAGTCCGCTTTTGAGGCACCGCGGACGGTCCCCAGATTTCACGACTACCTACCTGGTAATCCGTCATAGAGCCACCATAGGCGACTTGCAAGATAATACGAGCATGATGTCGATGGGCAACCTCAACCAACGGTAGGTGATGCGCAATCAAAAAATCATCATAGATTCCCAACATTCCAGGATTGGGTTGTTCATCCGCTAAAACATGTGCATAACCGGTGATAATCGTTCCTACGCCACCAGCTGCTAATTCTTCATACACCTTAAGGAGATCTGTGGTTGGACAACCTTGCTCATCCGCCAAGTTCTCTCACGTGGCGGCACGGAATAATCGATTTTTTACCGTGATCTCATTTATTTTAGTTTGATCAAACAAGTTTTTCATAAATCCACCCCCTAAATATAATCTCTTGCTATCTTTAAATTGCAATGCCTGTATTAAAGCCCTCATGTATCGCTTCTAATGCTTTTCTTACCGTCGTTGCGTCACCTATTGTAATTATTTCATTCACTTTCCCCGCTAACTCATGAGTTAATTCATTAACAGCCTTCACACCCACAGCGATTACTATGGTATCAAATTTTCCTAAATTTTCTTCGCAGTCAAACTTTGCGGCAACTAACCCTTCTGCAGTAATCTTTTGAACTCTGAAGTTAGTTAGTATTCTAACACCTTTATCAGCTAAATCCTTTAGTAAAAATTCTCGTACACTAAATGGTTCATCAACGGCTATCGCTGGCATCATTTCGATTATTGTTACATTCTTTCCATGATTAGCTAAGTGGTTTGCCGTTTCTGATCCTACTAAACCTCCGCCAATAATCGCCACCCTGGCACCGGTTGTAACAGTGCCCATTAATACGTCCTGAGCAGTTACTGTATGGTAGTTCTCCATCCCAGGTATAGCTATTGCAATTGGTCGGCTTCCTGTAGCCACAATTACTGTATCGGGTTTTTCTAAATCCACTACTTCTTTAGTCAACTCACGACTTAAATGGATATTTACATTGAATTTTTTTAGTTGCTTGATTTGCCAAGCTATGAAACCTGCAATTTCCCCCTTTGATGGCGGAATGCTTGCAAGATAGAATTGCCCACCCAACTTATCACTTTTTTCAAATACATGAACTTCATGTCCTCTTTGTGAGGCTAGGATTGCAGCTTCTAGTCCAGCAGGACCACCACCGGCAATAAATATTTTCTTTTTATGTTCAGCTGGCTTAATTGTTATTTCCCACTCTCTTCCCAAAGTAGGATTCAAAATACATTGAGCTGCTTTTCCTTCAACAATCTTAGCAACACACCCTTGTAAACAGCCTATACATTGAATGATCTCATCAAACTTACCTGCTAAGGCTTTTTGGGGCATATTCGGGTCTGCTAATGATGCTCTCCCCATTGAAACAAGATCTGCTTTCCCACTTCTTAATATGGATTCCGCTAAGAGTGGATCATTGATTCTGCCAACAGTGATTACGGGAATATCGACAACTTTCTTCACTTCTGCCGCTAAATCTGTAATCCAGCCATGGGCCAATGTTGCAGGTGGAATAATTCCGTGCATAGCTCCATAGGCTCCGGCAGATATATGTAATACATTCACACCAGCATCTTCAAGCAATATGGCAATTGCTTTTGTATCTTCAATGGTTCTTCCACCTGGGACAAGTTCATCCCCTGAAATTCTGAAGAAAATTGGAAAATCATTGCCAACTTTCTTTTTGATATCCGCTAGTATCTCTAGCGGAAATCTCATTCTGTTGTAAATGTTCCCGCCATATTCGTCGGTTCGCTTATTGGAATACGAGGACATAAATTGTGCGATTAAGTATCCATGTCCACCATGGATCTCGACACCATCAAAACCTGCACTTTGCGCTCTACGAGCACAATCGCCAAAATTTTTCACCAATTGTTGAATTTCTGTCACAGTAAGTTCATGTGGAATCTCTTGGTTAGCAGGACATGGAATCGGCGAGGGAGCAACAGGCTGGTCATTTATAACCAAGTGATTTGTTTGTCTTCCAGCGTGATAAATTTGAGCCACTATTTTACTTGCATATTGATGAACGCGTTTTGTAAGCTCCCTATGTCCTGGTATTTGACTATCATCCCAAAGTCCAGGAATCCTTGTAAATCCTTTCCCTTTGGGATCCACAGCATAGTCCTCCGTTATAATAATTCCCCAGCCACCTTTTGCCTTTGCTTCATGATAGGCGATAAATTTTTCTGTTGCCGTCCCATCCTCATTACAGTAATTAACCACCATAGCAGGTACAACAAGACGATTAGAAGCTTCTAGTGTTCCTATTTTTATGGGAGAAAATATTTTTTTTAACATTTACACATCACACTCTTTTCTTCTTATCACTGTACAAGGTTTTACAGTACTTTTTTACAAACACTGATTTCCGGTTCTTTATCCATATATGCACTAAGTTGTGGAACAATTCTTGTAAAATGCTCCGAAGACATATGGCTATTTAAAAATTCTATACTTTCCCATTCTTCAAGCATTAGTAAGACTTTAGGATCTTTTTCATCCTGGTACATCTCGTACTTGATGCAGCCTTCTTCTAGCACTGTTTTTTCGACCAATTCCCTAGCTAATTCTATGACTCTATCAATTTTCTTTTCTTTTGGAAAAAATTTTGCTACAACTTTTATCATGTAAGGTCACTCCCTATCTTTATTATTGGATACTTTGACTGAACATTAATGACACACACCATATCACTCATTACTCCTATTTTCTTGCCATTATTCCCAATTTGTTTTGCTTTTTAGTAGATTTACGACTCCCCCCCGGTTAAAAGAAAGGAGTCGTAATCATTAACCCTTTACTTCCAATTTTCGTAATGAACTCTTGCTTTATCAAATCGATCGATAAATACATTTTTTTGATCATCTGGATAGCCTACTGCTATGAGTGCAAAGGCCTCAATACTGTCTGGCAAACTAAACATATCTTTTACAGCATTCATTTTTTCTTCAACAGGTGCAATTCCAATCCAAACTGCCCCAAGCCCTAAGTGTACTGCTTCCAAAAGAATATTTTCTGCAGCAGCCCCCATATCTTGATCTGTAATTTCTGGAATTGGTATTTCTTCTTTTCTTGATAGCAATACAAATGTAACTGCGGAATTTGCAACCATCCCTGCATAAGGACTTGTTTCTGACAGTTTTTTTAACCCTGTTTTATCTTCAACAACTATAAATTCCCATGGTTGTTGGTTTGCTGCTGATGGCGCTTGCATGGCAGCTCTTAAAAGTTTTTCGATTTTTTCTTTTTCAACTGGTTTTTCCTCATATTTTCGTATACTTCTTCTGTTAAAAATTGCTTCCATTATATTGCCCCCTAATAATATTTTTTTTATTTGTTCTCAATAAATTGGATTAAAACTGCGACAGTTGCCATTGTAAATATTCGTCTATTTTATTCCGATCAAAACCAATGACAATCTTGCCATCAATGTTCACTACTGGCACACTCTGTTGACCGGAAAGTGACACTAATTCCTTCAGACCTTCCGCATCGTGCTCTACATTAATTTCTTCATAGTTGACTCCTTTTTGCTCTAAATAGCTTTTTGCTTTTTTGCACCAAGAGCAATCAGAAATTGAGTACACCTTTATCATATACATCCCTCCTACGCAATTCTAAAATATATCGTTCCGCCATTAACGCCGCTACGGTCCCATCATTAACTGCCGTAGTCAATTGGCGAATTTTTTTGGTCCGCACATCACCAGCGGCAAAAACCCCAGGAATATTGGTTTCACAACTTTCCCCGGCAACAATATTCCCATAATTATCTAGTTCTAAATCCTGTGCATACATTTCGGTCCGCGGTAAGGAGCCAATATATACAAACACGCCATCCATTTTCATTTCTCGCTTGTCCTGATCAGCTTCCTCCTGTATAAGCAGGGTCTGTAGTTGCTTATCGCCAAATGCACCCAGAATTTTAGTATTCCACATTACTTTAATTTTAGGATTACTAAATAATTCTTCTTGACTTTTTTTGTCGGCTCGTAAAGTACCTGACCGATGAATTAAAGTAACTCGGCTTGCATATTTAGTCAGTGATATGGCTGCCCCCACTGCTGCACTGCCCCCTCCTACTACGGCAATTTCCTTACCTTCATAGAGGTGACCGTCACAAATTTCGCAGTAATGAATGCCATTACCATGAAACTGCTTTTCTTCACGTATAGGCAACTCTTTTTGTTTCATTCCAGCTGCAATAATCAGAGTCTTTGGGTAGTAGATAAACCCTTCTGTCTCAATTTTCTTTTCTGCCCCTGTCAATGTTGCTAAGAGTACACGATCAAATTCATCTAATTTCGCTCCGGCAACTACACTCTGCTCTCGCATACGCTCTATCAGTTCACTACCACTAATACTCTTGAAGCCAGGATAATTTTGTATCAGAGAGGCATCCCGTATTTGTCCTCCCACTAACTCATCTTCTAAAATTAATGTGTCAAGTTTCAACCTGGCTGCATAAATGCCAGCAGTTAAACCAGCAGGCCCTGCGCCAATAATTAACACATCCGGTTTTTTTATCTGTTTCTCCATTATGACTCACCTAATTCCTATAGAATCCTTTTAATATCTTCAACCATATCTACCGGACTTACAGGTGACTCAAAGCGCTTTACCAAATTACCCTTGCGGTCAATTAAAAACTTAGTAAAATTCCATTTTACTCCGTTCCCTTCAAGATATTGTGGGAAATTTTCCTTTAGAAAATCTTGTAGTCCTTTTCCCTGAGGAGTAGCCTCATCAAGGCCAGTAAAAGGAATCGCTTCACTCAGATACGTAAACAGGGGATTGCTATCATCTCCTCGAACATCACCCTTTGCAAAAATGGGAAAGCTCACACCATAATTAACTTGGCAAAATTTCTGTACCTCGTGGTCATTCCCGGGCTCCTGCCCAGCAAACTGATTGGAAGGAAAACCCAGTATTTCCAAACCCGCGTTTCCGTATTCCCGATACAAATTTTCTAAATCCGCAAATTGAGGAGTAAACCCACATTTACTTGCTGTATTTACGACAATAAGTACTTTACCCTCATAATTTTTTAATGAAATAACGTCTCCATTTGCTCGCTTTACTTTAAAATCATATACGCTCATAATAAGTCCTCCTTTAATAATATGACCATTCAGCTTTATTTAATATAAGTCACACAAAGCGCGGGTGTTTAACACCTTTGCCTTGCATGACTTATATTTTACAATTCAGCGATAGCAATAATTTCTACACCTATACAGCGAAAAGTTATTTACAGACTTTTGCTTAATATGCTACGCACTATAGCTGGGGTTACTAGACCTTTCTCACCAAGTTCAACCATTCCATGTGCTTCTAAGTTGGCAATAATCGGTTCAATTACATCTTGCCCTAGGCCATAGTCGGCCAGCCTAGTCTTGACTCCCATGGTTTCAAAAAAGTTTCGAGTCCGCTCAATGGCGGCTGTTGCTTTTTCTTCCACAGACATATCCTTAGGTAAATTCCAAACTCGTTCCCCATATTGTAATAATTTAGCCTGCTTTTCTTCTTTCATAACTTCGAGCAGGGATGGCAGCACAATTGCAAGTGTCTGCGCATGATCCAAACCATATAGCACCGTAATTTCATGACCAATCATATGCGTCGCCCAATCTTGGGGAACTCCGCTACCAATAAGTCCATTTAAAGCTAAGCTAGCTACCCACATTAAATTGGCACGAACATCATAATTTTCCTTTTCTTGTAAAGCCTTGGGTCCTTCTTCAATCAGGGTTAACAATAACCCCTCCGAGAAACGATCCTGTACTTTACCTTCTGCAGGATACGTCAGATATTGTTCCATTACATGGATAAAAGAATCCACCACGCCGTTACTAATTTGCTTTGTTGGCAATGTATATGTATAAATAGGGTCTAATATTGAAAAGCGTGGAAATACTGCTTTGCTCATAAATGGAAGTTTTGCCTGAATTTCTTTGCGAGTAATCACTGCACCATCATTCATTTCCGAACCAGTAGCTGGTAGCGTCAATACGACACCAAAAGGTAGAGCACTTTTTACGTCTAACCAGTCTCTAACAATTTCCCAAGGATCGCCCTGTAGATAAGGCACAGCCGCTGCAATAAACTTAGTTCCGTCAATAACAGAGCCTCCTCCAACTGCCAACAGAAAATCGTAATTTTCTTTACGAATAATTTCTACTGCCTTCATAAGTGTTTCATAAGTAGGATTTGGCTCAATGCCACCAAATTCTCCTACTTGATAGCCCTTTAAAGTATCCTTTACAGTCCCAAGTAACCCTGTCTTTTGAGCGCTGCCGCCTCCGTATAGTATAAACACTTTGCTACCTACTGGAATTTTTGCAGTCAATTGTTCGATTTGTCCCTTACCAAATATGATTTGTGTTGGATTTGCGAATTGGAAATTTTGCATAGTACTAGCCCCTTTATATTTTTATTTAACATACAGTTTAAGTATAACTTTGTTCCATCTTACTAGTTTACGAATATCTTGGCATATATTGCTGTCTACTTGCATCGCTTATCTGAATATGTTAAAGCAATCCTTTATACCAATAATGTAACAAAAAAGATAAGGGCCTCCCCCTACACACATCGTCACAAACACAAAGATTGCTTTTATGGCAATAGCATTTTTTCAAACAACGTCTCTAATGTATTTCGAACTGGTTCTGCCGACTTTTCAATCTTCATTCGCAATAAACTGCCTTGCCAAACATCCCACACAAGATCAGCCAGTCGCGGTGCTGATAAATCAATCCTTACTTTAGAATGTTGCTGCCCCCATAGCAACCGTAACTCTAATATTTTTTTAAATTTGCCAATCGCATCCTGTAGCGCCATGCGGCAATCTTCACTGACCTCGCTGATTTCACCGGCAAGATTACCTAGCAGGCAACCCGTCTTAGGATCAGCACATTCATATCCTATGGCAAGCTCTATAAAAGCTGCATGTAGGGCGAGGTATGGATCACCTTTATCTTCTGCCTCCAACAGATTTTCCCATTCTTCAATACGTGTTTTTGTATAGAATTGGATAATCTCTACACAAAACTCTTCCTTACTTGCAAAGTAATTATAGAAAGAGCCTTTCGGTATACGTGCAATGGTGGTGATTTCCTGAATGCCTGTGGCATTAAAACCTTTCTGTTCTAAAAGAGATAAACCTACCTTTAGTATATTTAATCGCGTCTGTTCTAAATCTATATTTTTTTTTCTACTCATGCCATTACTATACAACCGGTCATATTAATAGTCAATACCTTGTGAATAAAATATTTACGCATGTTTTTTTGCACTTTGTGTGACATAAGTACTCAATTTTTAAATTACGCACGCGCATGTATGAGCTTCTTGCTCAGTTATAATTTATTAATTTCATAGTATCTCTCCGTTTTTTTAATATTTTTATTAGCGATTTGAATCCACCAAGTAGCTATCCTCGTGTTTTAAAAAATATATTTAAACATTCTATCCTCAGTATGCTCTAAATATATCTTTTGCTTTTTAAAAATTATTCAAATAGTTCTTTTACATTCTTTAATTCTTTACGAATTTCAATACTCTGGGGACAATGACTCTCGCATTTACCACATTCTACACACTTAGACGCAGGAGTTCCAAGCTTTGACATAATTGCATATCTTTGTTTTGCCACTAGTGAGCCATCAAAAGACCAATAGTCATTGTATGTTGCAAAACATCCAGGAATATTGATTCCCACAGGGCAAGGCATACAGTAAGAGCAAGCTGTACAATTGATTTTTATCCTCTCGTTAAAGATTTTCTTTACTTTATTAATTATTGCTATATCTTCCGTTGCTAATGAATTTTCATGAGCTTCTTGCGCCACTTTTAGATTCTCCGTTACATGCTCCATCGTCGTCATACCACTGAGTAAAACAGATACTTCTGGATGATTCCACACCCATCGTAAAGCCTATTCAGCTGAAG
This sequence comes from Pectinatus brassicae, assembly GCF_014201835.1. Lineage (GTDB taxonomy): Bacteria > Bacillota > Negativicutes > Selenomonadales > Selenomonadaceae > Pectinatus > Pectinatus brassicae. Next base: position 17,382 of record NZ_JACHFH010000043.1, read on the forward strand.
ACCTCTTCACGGCGCTTCTCGCAAATAAATCATCTGCTGCTTTAGGCAGTTTGACAAGGTTTCCACCTCTTAGAGGTTCCATAATGGCAATACCCAAGCCTTTTTTCGCCGCATATTCTAAACCATCTTTACCGGCCTGGTAGTCCTCATCCAAGTAATTATACTGAATTTGACAAAATGTCCAAGGATATTCATCTACGATTTCTTTAAACAATCCACCCTGATCATGAAAAGAAAATCCAGCATATCTAATTTTTCCATCCTTAATTGCTTGATCTAAAAAGTCAGCAATCCCAGCTTCTTTGAGCACTGGCCAAACATTTTTATTTAACGAATGTACTAAATAAAAATCAATTACATCTGTCTGAAGACGTGCTAATTGTTCATTTAAGTATTTATCCATGTCAGCCCTAGTTTTAATCAACCAACTAGGAAGTTTCGTCGCCAAATTTACTCGTTCTCGATAGCCGTCTTTTAAGGCTTTTGCAACAAAAGGCTCACTTTCTCCTCCATGAGTAAAGCCAGTTCCATGATATGGATAAGCTGTATCCACATAATTTACGCCAGAATCAATCGCATGGCGAATCATATATATTGCCTTTTCCTCATCAATTTACGTTGGATCATTATTAATAATCGGCAGCCGCATACACCCAAACCCTAATACAGAAACCATTTCCTTTGTTTTTCCATACTTTCGATACAGCAAAAGAAACCCACCCTTTTATTATAATATTTTTAAAAAAAGTCCCGGCAAAGTTAGTATCTTGCTAACTCATTTCTTGCGTAATCAGACTGTTATTAATAACCTGAGTAAATATTGATTCCTCTTTCGCTAAAAAAGTCACAAGACTACCGCTTTACTCTTTCCGCGCCATTTTTAATTGGTACTGCTTATCTTTCGCACTATCGGCAATGTGCTTCCTTGCATAGACAATGAACATAGGAGCTGTCTGATAAAGCATTAATAAGGAATAAGATAATAGCAAAATAAATAGATAGAATATTTTCCAATTTATTTCTTGGAATATTTCAAATACGAATGTATCTTTTCCTAATTCTAGCTGCGTACATAAAAATAAGTACAACGTCACAAAGAGGGTCATAAATAATCTACTAAAGGTATGTTCCATATGAGTGATAATCCTAGATACTTCTAAGGCATCATCCCTAGTAGCCTTACGGATTTCGGATTGACTTATGGTAAATTTTGCCATTACCATAGGCAAAATAATACCATTTAATATACAAATCATGGTGCCTATCACTGGATAAAGTCCTTTTGTCTCTTGTAATGATAACGATTCCGGCAATCCAGCCCACAACAAACCAGTTAGTACTATCGCGAGTAAAAAAGTTCGTTTGCGAATACTGTTATTTAATATCCCAAAATACATCTTCTTGTCTCCTCGTATTATATTTCTCAATAAAATAGGAACAGGGAACTTTATTCCCCTTTTATGTATTACATGTATTTCATGCTTTTCAAAACGCTCAAAATGAGTAAAAAACCTCCCCCCTTCTGCCGGATTGTACTTATCTTTTACTAAGAGTTACATCCTTCTTAGCACCAAAATACAACGGCAACATCCTGTGATGTTTTCAACAAAATTACTACCAGAATATTGACAAGTGTAACAATTATAAAAACGAGGATTTGCTCGAACAATTATTAAGGCAATATTTTTTCTGCCCCAAAGTTCAAACTCGCTTATTCCATTAGCTTCGCCAATTTTTTTAATCCTTCACCAGTAGCGTTAATTTCTTTTATATTCGCATCAATTTCTTCAATATGTTGTGCCTGAATCTCAAACCTACGATTATTATCCTTCATTTTATCACCTAAATTCGTCATGGAAGTCTTCAACTGTGTAATTGAGCTATTAATTTCCTTAATTGACTGAGTACTAGATGTAGCCGCTAACTTCCTTTGACCATGCCTTGCCCACGGCTTTTGTCCATGGCAGGCTGGAATTGCTCTCTTGAATTGTCTCTTGCCCGGGTAT
>NZ_JACHFH010000044.1 GCF_014201835.1 Pectinatus brassicae
TTTACGTTAAATTATTGAACCGCCGTATACCGAACGGTACGTACGGTGGTGTGAGAGGTCGCTAAATAAACTAATTATTTAGCTCCTACTCGATTTGTGTATGAATTTGTCGTAAATCGCTTTCATCTGTTTGCGGTCGGGTGCAGCTGACCATAAGCTGCCTACAGCATTTTCACGCATTGCTGCGGCTAAATGTTCATAAAAAAATGGATATGTTTTATTTAAAGATGCTAATAATTCTTTAGTATCCTGGCGCATGGTAGTACCGTCGATAGGACAGGGCGAGGCAAGCGGCGTCATTTTATGATATTTGACAGCTGTCCGCATTTCTTCTTCACGGAAATAGATTAAAGGACGTATTACCGTGAGATGGCTTTTATCAAGATAAGTTGAAGGCGTAAAAGTTTGAATTTGACCAGAGTAGAGTAAATTCATAAAAAATGTTTCGACAGCATCATCATGATGATGGGCATAGGCAACTTTGTTACATTTTTTTTCGATGGCTAAACGGTTGATGGCACCACGGCGAAAGTATGCACAGGTAAAACAGGGATTCTTGCTGCTGCTTTTTATCGTGCCGTTTATATCGACTTTATGTACGCTGTGTTCGATACCAAGATTACGGCAAAATTTAGTTAAACTGTCGGCGGCAAAATTGTCAGTAAACATGGGGTCAATTGTTACGGCGCTTAAAGTGAATTTTTTGGGCAGTCGTTCGCGCAAAATAGCCAGGGCGTAGGTCAAAAACAGGCTGTCTTTGCCACCGGACAGACCAATGAGAATATGGTCATTATTTTCTATTAAATTAAATTCGACAACAGCACGCATTAGTTTGCTGAAATATTGCTGGGGAATATTTATGTTCATTTTAGGAGCTCCTTGTGATGAGATTATCATGAAATTATATCATAAATAGTCCAGCATTTTCCATTAACATGAAAAAATATTACTTAAACCTTTTGTTAGGAGGGTATTTTGTTGTATAATACTATCTATATAGCATAATAGTTTTCTAGTTTTTTATAAAAACTTTATTTGCCAGCAGACTAAATATTTGGAGGTTGTACTTTTTATGCGTGAAAAAAAACCTATATATGTAATAGGTCATAGAAATCCTGATACAGACTCAATTTGTTCAGCGATAAGCTATGCTGATTTGAAAAAGAACCTGGGAGAAAATGTTGTACCTGCCCGTGCAGGGAAAATCAATAAAGAAACAGAATTCGCCTTAAAATATTTCGATGTGCAGCTGCCGGAGCTGGTAGCTGATGTTTATCCGCGTGTAAGCGATATTTTACCGGAATGCCATAGCATTATTGGCGAGCATGACAATTTACGCAAGCTTGGTAAAATGATGCGTGAAACAAGTGTAAAGTCAATACCTGTTGTCAATGATGATAATGAGCTTGCCGGCATTGTTACAGTCAGTGATTTAGCTAATCGTTATTTTGAAGATTTGGGCATGCAGAGTTTTTCCAACACTAAAGTTACAATTTCAGATATATTATCAGTCATTGACGGTGATATAGTTGTTGATGGTGATAAGAAAAAAATCGTTGATGGTGATGTGCGGATAGCTGCCGGCAGCCTGCGGATGATTGAAGAAATCATCAAGCAAAATGATGTTGTACTTGTTGGCGACAGAGTAGCACCAACGCTGAAAGCTTGTCTGGAAAAAAATATTGCCTGCCTCATTGTTACCGGCAGTGGTCATATTCCAACAGAAATAATTGAAGCGGCCCAAGAAAATATGATAATGGTGCTTGTAACACCCTATGATACATATACCTGTGGTCGTCTTATAAATCAATGCGTGCCAGTTTCCCGCATAATGCAAAAAGATGTTACGGCATTTAAACCTACTGATATGTTAAGTGATATCAAAGGCATTATGGAACAAAAACGATTCCGTAATTACCCAGTAGTAGAAAATAACCGGGTGGTGGGAATGCTCAGCAGTGACAAACTGATGGTTCCAGATAAAACGCAGCTTATATTAGTTGATCATAATGAACGCACACAGGCCGTTGAGGGTATTGAAGAAGCACAGATTTTAGAAATAATCGATCATCACCGTTTGGGCGGACTGCAGACTGGTGAACCAATTTTTACCAGACAGGATAGAATGGGCTGTACCAGTACTATTATAGCTGATATGTATTTTCAGTATGATGTAAAAATACCACAGAAAATTGCCGGTCTTATGGTTTCAGCAATAATATCGGATACTGTATTGTTTAAATCACCAACATGCACACCACATGACAAGAAAATTGCTGAAAAACTGGCAGAAATTGCTGGCATTGATATTAATAAATATGGTATGGAGCTATTGAAAGCAGGTTCTGATGTTGGCAATATGACAGCCATGGAAATAGTTAAAAATGATTTGAAGGAATTCCAACTGGGCGATCGCCGCATTGTCGTGAGCCAGACATCGGTAATGGACAGCGAGGACATTTTAAAACGTCAGGGCGAATTGCTTAAAAATATGGAGGCACTTTGTGCCAAGGATAATTATGATATGTGCTTGGTCATGATTACCAATATTTTAAATGAAGCTACTAATTTACTGTTTACTGGTGAACCAAGAACTCTTATTGGTGAGGCGTTTAAAAAAGATGCATCAGGCAATATGGTATATCTGCCTGGAGTAATGTCACGGAAAAAGCAGATTATACCGCAAATTACAGAAGCGGCAAAAAAATATACAAACAATTGATGCAAATGCTGCTGTGTTAATTATTAATGCAGCAGTTTTATTTTTTGAGGTAATTAAAGGAGGATATTTTGAGCATATTTGACGGATTGAATCCGGCACAGAAAAAAGCAGTTGAACATATTGACGGACCTCTTCTTATAATGGCGGGAGCAGGTTCTGGGAAAACACGTGTTTTAACATGCAAAATAGCATATTTTTTAGAAAGAGGAATATCTCCCTATAATATTTTAGCAATAACGTTCACTAATAAAGCAGCAACAGAGATGCGGGACCGTGCTGATAATATGATTGGACCAATTGCTAAAAATGTTTGGCTCAGTACGTTCCATTCATTTTGTGCCCGTATGCTGCGCACAGAAATTGAATTTACCAATAAATACAAAAAGAATTTCACGATTTATGACAGTGCTGATGCGCAGACGTTGGTAAAAAACTGTTTGAAGAAGATGAATCTTGATGATAAACAGTATAGTCCCTATAATGTTCAGGCAGCTATATCCAATGCCAAGAATATAATGCTGTCCCCACAGGATTTTGCTGCCCAGGCCGGCGATTTTTTTGAGCAGAAAGTCGCTGAAATATATACAATGTATCAAGAGTATTTAGTGGAAAATAATGCGCTTGATTTTGATGATTTATTAAAAATTTCGGTAGAACTACTGGAAGACTGTCAGGAAGTACGAGAAAAATACCAGGACAGATTTCATTATATACTGGTAGATGAATATCAAGATACCAATGGGGCGCAATATCGTTTGACAAAAGTGTTGGCGGCTAAGCACCGCAATCTCTGCGTCGTAGGTGATGCTGACCAGTCGATATATGGCTGGCGTGGTGCGGATATAAGAAATATTATGGATTTTGAAAAAGACTATCCGGAAGCAGTAACAATAAAACTTGAACAGAATTATCGTTCGACACAAAATATTTTAGAAGCAGCTAATGCCGTTATCCAAAATAATATGAATCGCAAGCCTAAGGACTTATGGACAGAAAATCCTCAGGGAGAAAAGATAACATCATATGAGGCCTTTAATGAACGTGATGAAGCCAGATATGTTGCTGATAATGTAGTAAAACAAAATACATTATTTAATATTTCTTACAACGACATGGCGGTATTATATCGTACTAATGCCCAGTCCCGCTCTTTGGAAGAAGGTTTTATGCGGGCAGGAATACCATATACTATGGTGGGCGGCTTGAAATTCTATGACCGCAAAGAAATAAAAGATATAATGGCTTATTTAAAAATCATTTATAATCCGGAAGATACCATAAGCCTTATGCGCATTATTAATGTGCCAAAAAGAGGCCTCGGTATGACGACACTTACTAAGGTTAGTGATTTTGCTGAAAATAATGGCATGAGTTTATTTGATGCTATTTCCAGCACGGATATGATACCTAATCTTACCGGCAAAGCCCGTAATGGTTTGTCACAATTTGCCGAGATGATTTTTAAACTGATGTCAGCAATGAATGATAAGCCAGTAAATGAATTTATCCAGACAGTTATGGATGAAACGGGTTATTTAATGGAACTGCAGGCTGAGCAAAAAATTGAAAATGAAACACGTATTGAAAACTTAAAGGAATTATTAACAGTTGCTAAGGATTTTGAAAAGGAAAATGAAGAAGAACCTACTTTGGAAAACTTTTTAAGCTCAGTAGCTTTGATTGCCGATATAGATAATACTGATATGGAAGATGATAAGGTTACGCTCATGACCTTTCATTCAGCTAAAGGTCTGGAATTTCCTGTTGTATTCATGGCTGGTATGGAAGAGGGGCTGTTCCCACATTCACGCACACTTATGAATGAGTCAGAAATTGAAGAAGAAAGACGTACCTGCTATGTGGGAATTACCAGGGCCCAACGCAAGCTGTTTTTGACACATGCTAAAACACGTACTATTTATGGACGTTCAGTAATGTATCCGCCGTCAAGGTTTTTGCGGGAAATACCAGAAGAATATGTAGAAGAAAATAAAGCTAAACCAACGGTAGCTAAGACTGTTACCAGCTATAGCAATATGAATAAAGAGCGTATTAGAAATAACCGGGAGTTCCTTAGAACTCCAGCAGAATCCACACCAAAGACAGCGCCCGTGCATCCCGATATGCAGGTTAAATGGAAAGTTGGCGATAAAGCCAAACATGGCAAATGGGGTACAGGTACGATAGTAGCAGTAAAAGGCAGTGGTGAAGAAACACAGCTGACAATAGCCTTTCCTGAATTAGGGATAAAGAAATTGATGCAAAAATATGCACCGATAAAAAAAGGTTAAACAGTATTACCAGGCATTAGGAGGTTAAATGTGTCTGATATAAAAGAAAAAATTGCTGCTTTGCGGCAGAAAATTAATTATCATAATAATTTATATTATAATAACGATGCGCCGGAAATTCCAGATTATGAATATGATATGCTTATGCAGCAATTAAAAAAGCTGGAAAAAGAAAATCCAGAGTTGATTACAGCTGATTCGCCGACACAAAAAGTGGGCGGCAGTGCTAAACGAACAGCTGGGGTACTAATTAAACATGATGTGCCTATGCTGAGCCTGCAGGATGTTTTTTCGAAAGAGGATATTGATGATTTTGTTGATTCTATGCAGGTGGAACTGACTGATTGTGAGTTTACCGTTGAAGAAAAAATAGATGGTCTGTCTTTAGCTTTGCGTTATTATGATGGTAAACTTAAAATGGCAGTTACACGCGGCGACGGCATTGTTGAAGGCGAAGACGTGACAGTTAACGCCCTAAAACTTAAAGGCATAAAAAAAGAACTGCCTGATAAACTGCCATATTTAGAGGTGCGTGGCGAAGTATATATGTCCAGGGCGGCTTTTGAAAAGGTCAATGAACGCCAAGCCAGTGAAGATAAAAAGCTTTTTGCTAATCCACGCAATTGTGCGGCCGGAACTTTACGCCAGTTAAATAGTGCTGTAATAAAAGAACGGGAACTTGCTATGTTTATTTTTAATCTGCAGACAGTGCAGGGAAAAGAATTTACTACCCATACTGAATCATTAGAGTATTTTAAACAGCAGGGCATGAGTATCGTGCATGATTATGCTGTATGTAAAACAAAAGAAGAAGTATGGCAGGCTATTGAGGCTATTGCGGCTAGAAGAAACGAACTGGCTTATGATATCGATGGTGCGGTAGTTAAGGTTAATGACCTTAAGCAGCGGGACAAACTTGGAGCTACTTCTAAGGTCCCTCGCTGGGCTGTTGCTTATAAATATCCACCGGAAGAAAAAACAACGAAACTGCTTGATATTAAATTGTCGGTAGGACGGACAGGCCGAATAACACCTACAGCTGTGTTTGAACCTGTTCAATTGTGCGGCACTAAGGTTGAACGGGCAACTTTGCATAATCAGGATTTTATAGATTCGTTAGATATACGTATCGGCGATACAATACAGGTATACAAATCAGGCGAGATTATTCCTAAGGTACGCTGTGTTATCAAAGAAAAAAGACCGTCAGGTGTAGAGCCCTTTATAATAGGCGATACTTGTCCTGTATGCAATGCGCCGGCAGTGCGTGATGCGGATACGGCCGATGTTAAATGTACCAATATCAGCTGTCCAGCCCAATTAGAAGGGCGGATAATCAATTTTGTCGGGCGTAATGCCATGGATATTAAGGGCTTTGGTGAAAAATATGTAAAAAGTCTGATAAATGAAGGTTTTTTGCATGATATAGCGGATATATATTATCTAAAAGATCATCGTGAAGAACTTATTGAACAAGGCATTATTGGCAAAGAAAAAAATACTGATAAATTATTGGCTAAAATTGAAGAATCTAAAAAAAATGAGCCATGGCGTCTTTTAGCCGGGCTTGGAATATCAAATATCGGTAAAGCTGCGGCAAAGTCTTTGATAGCACATTTTAAAAGCTTTACGGCCATTGAACAGGCTTTTATCGATGAAATTATATTGGTGGATGATGTAGGGACGATAAGTGCGCAGTTGATTTATGACTTTTTCCATGAAGAAAAAAATCAAATCATATTGGAAAAATTACAGGCAGCACAGGTTAATATGCAGCTAAATGCAATTGAATATATTGAGCAGGCAGTGACGGCCTTGACAGATAAGACGTTTGTAATAACTGGAACACTGCCTTCGCTTAAACGTAATGATGCCGCAGCGCTGATTGAAGAAGCTGGTGGTAAGGTCAGTGGCAGTGTATCGAAAAAAACCGATTATCTGCTGGCTGGGGATAATGCTGGCAGTAAGCTTGCTAAAGCAGAACAATTAGGTGTTGAAATACTTAGTGAAGAGCAATTTATGGAACTGCTGCAAAAAAATGTTATTGATTGATAGTAATCATTTATGGTCAATTGTAGTTATGGATATTATATTATGTTATAATATAAGGATATTTGCTAATAAGAATAGGATGGTGATAAAACAATGAAGGTTACTAAAAAAGATGTTGAAAATGTTGCTGTATTATCACGACTTACTGTGACTGAAGATAAAATAAATAAATATGTTGATGAGTTTAATAATTTTTTGGAATATGCTGATGTATTACAGCAGGTTGATACAGCGTCAGTAAAACCAACTGCGCATGTATTGCCACTAAAAAATGTATTGCGTGAGGATGTAATTAAACCATCACTTGCCAGAGAACTAGCCTTATCAAATGCACCGGAAAAAGAAGATGGATACTTTAAAGTACCGCGCATTATTGAATGATTTTATTGGTAGGGACAAAACTATCTAAAATGTTGAACAGCTAATGGCAGCTTGTTCAATAAGAGGAGGATTTTAGTGGATTTACATAAACAACCAGCACATGTATTGCATGATATGCTGAAAAATAAAGAAATAAAAGCAGCTGAACTTACACAATGCTTTTTAAATCGTATGGACAGCCTTGACGGCAAGGTGGCTTCATATATAACTAAAACAGCTGATGCTGCAATGGAAGCGGCTGGAAAAGCAGATGAAATAATTGCCCAAAATAGTGAAATAGGTTTTTTGACAGGACTGCCGGGTGCTATAAAAGATAACATCTGTACTAAGGGGACAAAAACCACCTGTGCGTCTAAGATGCTTGAAACATTTATTCCGCCATATAATGCTACAGTTATAGAAAAACTTAATGCCCAAAATACTGTTATATTGGGAAAAACCAATATGGATGAATTTGCTATGGGGGGTTCTACCGAAAATTCAGCATTTTTCCCCACACATAATCCATGGAATCTTGATTATGTGCCAGGCGGTTCCAGCGGCGGTTCAGCAGCGGCTGTTTCAGCAGGATTTGCGGCTTGGGCACTGGGGTCTGATACTGGTGGATCGATACGCCAGCCGGCATCTTTTTGCGGTATTGTCGGCATGAAACCAACGTATGGACGTGTATCACGCTATGGACTGGTAGCTTATGCATCATCACTTGACCAGATTGGCCCATTGACACGCGATGTTACTGATTGTGCCCATATAATGAATGTTATTGCCGGGCATGATGCCAGTGATTCTACTTCAATAAATGCATCGGTACCGGACTATACTAAATCACTTGTGCAGGATGTAAAGGGACTTAAAATAGGTATACCAGCTGAGTTCTTTACTGATGGTATGGATAAGGAAGTTGCTGCAGCCGTAAATAAGGCTATTGAAGATTTTAAGGCTATGGGAGCAGAAATAGTAGAAATATCACTGCCACATACCAAATACGCGATTGCAGCCTATTATCTTATAGCACCAGCAGAAGCTACCACGAACTTATCACGTTATGATGGTGTAAGTTATGGCTCACGTGTTGAAGGCGAAGATATTGTTTCGATGATGACTAATACACGCAGTGAAAAATTTGGTGAGGAAGTAAAACGCCGTATAATGATTGGCAACTATGCTTTGAGCGCGGGCTATTATGATGCGTATTATTTAAAAGCCCTAAAAATGCGTACACTTGTAAAAGAAGATTATGATAAGGCCTTTGCTAAGGTTGATGTTATTTTAGCGCCTAATGCACCAACAACAGCGTATAAAATAGGGTCTATAATAAATGATCCATTGCAGATGTATCTGCAGGATGTATGCACAGTGCCGCTTAACCTGGCCGGACTGCCGGGAATATCTTTGCCATGCGGTATTAGTTCGCAGGGACTCCCTATCGGCATGCAGATTATCGGCAAGGCTTTGGATGAAGCAACAATAATAAAAACAGCCTATACTTATGAACAAAGTAAAGACTTTTCTAAGAAACTTTCGGAGGTGGCACAGCAATGAGTTATGAGGCGGTAATAGGTTTAGAGATACATAGTGAGTTAAAAACCAATACCAAAATATTCTGCGGATGTGCAACCAGCTTTGGCGCTGAACAAAACACCCATGTCTGTCCAGTCTGCTTGGGTCTGCCGGGCGTATTACCCGTCATTAATAAAAGAGTTGTGGAATTTGCTATAAAAGCAGGTTTGGCATTAAACTGTACTATAAATAAATTCAGTAAATTTGACAGAAAAAATTATTATTATCCTGATTTGCCCAAAAATTTTCAAACCTCACAGTTCGACCTGCCAATAGCGGAACATGGTTATGTCGATATTGAAGTTGAAGGGAAGACAAAAAGAATTCGTGTAACACGCATTCACATGGAAGAAGATGCCGGTAAATTAGTCCATTCTGGCAATACTATAAAGGATTCCAATGGGTCTAATGTCGATTATAATCGTACGGGTGTACCTTTGATTGAAATAGTATCGGAACCTGATATGCATACAGCCGCAGAAGCTCGAGCTTATATGGAAAAAGTTAAATCCATATTAGAGTATATAGATGTTTCTAACTGTAAAATGGAAGAGGGCAATCTGCGTGCTGATGTCAATGTATCGCTGCGACCAGTCGGTACAGAAAAATTAGGTACCAAAGCAGAAATGAAAAATCTCAATTCCTTCAAAATGGTAGAAAGTGCTATTGAATATGAAATTGATCGTCAAGAGGAAATTCTCGATGATGGCGGTCATATAGCACAGGAAACAAGAACCTGGGATGATGGCAAGGGAATTACTGTATCCATGCGCAGTAAAGAACAGGCACAAGACTATCGCTATATGCCTGAACCAGATCTTGTACCGATTATAACGACCGATGAGGAAATAGCTGAATATAAGAAAAATTTACCAGAACTTCCAGATGCTCGTCGGGCACGTCTTGTTGATGAATATGGCTTATCAGAGTATGATGCAGGCATTATAACAAATTCAAGAGCTATGGCAGAATATTTTGATGATGTTGTTGCAGCTAAGGTTGATGCTAAATTGGCAGCAAATTGGATTATGGGTGATTTGGCAAAAAATCTTAATGCTGAATCTAAAACAATCGAATCCTCACCGGTATCAGCAGATAATTTAGCTAAAATGATAGCTTTGATTGAAAAAGGCACTATTTCATCTAAAATTGCGAAAAAAGTTTTTGATGAAATGTGGCAAAGTGATACTGATCCAGAAAAAATTGTCGAAGAAAAAGGTCTTGTACAAATTACTGACAGTAATGCTATTGAAAAAATAGTGGATACTGTTTTGGCAGAAAATCCAAAACCAGTAGAAGATTATAAAGGCGGCAATGCTAAATCGATTGGCTTCTTGGTTGGACAGGTCATGAAACTAAGCAAGGGGAAAGCAAATCCTGGTGTTGTAAATAAATTATTAAAAGAAAAATTAGATAAATAATATTATCCGGTCAGTCTGCTGATATATTTGCCAGCAGCTGACTGGATTTTTTTATTTTATAATTATATATTATTGAAGGAAACTGTTATAAATAATGATTGTAGTAATATAAAAAGAAGTTAATTTCCTTATAAATACAGGCAGTTTTTCATCAAGAAATTTAAAATGTGGTTGACGCAAGGAAAAAACTTAATTATAATCAAAAGAAGTCTATTTGATTTGCAAAGTTTATTCATAGGTGGATAATATATGGAAAAAATTTTTTTAGCGGCACTGCAAATAACCTCAGGGTTAGGCTATGCCGGTATCGAGCGATTAATGCAGCATTTTAATACAGCAGCTAATATTTGGCAGGCTACAGAGGAAGAAATATTAGAAAGTAAATGCTTATCTGAAATTTTATGTAAAAAACTTTTTCGGCATCGGCAAAGCTTTGATATTGAAAAAGCAGCTAATAGTTGGAATAAAAGCAATATAAAATTATTATCCGTTTTCGCAAATGATTATCCGGAATCTTTGAAAAATATTCATAATCCACCAGCAATATTATTTTGCCGTGGAAAACTCGATAACAAGCGAAAACTAGCAATTGTAGGCTCAAGAAAATTTTCGGTATATGGTAAAAGTATAGCGCAGAATCTATCTGCTGATTTAGCTGCGCAGGAATTTACGGTTGTCAGCGGTGCAGCACATGGTATTGATACCTTTGCACATCGTGGAGCACTTAGTACAGGGACAACGGTTGCAGTTTTAGGCTGTGGTATTAATATAGCCTATCCCCGCGAAAATAAAAAATTATTGGATGAAATAGCAGAAAAAGGTGCAGTTATCTCAGAATATGAGCCTCAGGCACAGCCGCTGGCTGGTTTTTTTCCTGCCCGTAATAGAATTATAAGTGGTATGTCCTTGGGAACAATTGTAGTTGAGGCAGCTACAAGAAGTGGCTCGCTTATAACAGCGGAGATGGCACTTAGTGAAGGCCGGGATGTGTTTGCTGTTCCAGGAAGTATATACTCAGAGCAAAGTGCTGGCTGTAATCATCTGATTCAACAGGGAGCAAAATTAGTCACTTGTGCCCAAGATGTATATAATGAATATGATACTTCGGTGCAATCCAAGCAAAATGAACAGCAGATAAATTTTAATTCAGATGAAGAGAAAAAAGTTTATGAAATGTTATCATATGATCAACCACTTAGTTTGGATGAAATAATATATAAATTAAGATCGGATGTTTCTAATATCAGTTTTGTTTTATTACAAATGAAATTACGCGGATTGGTGGAAGAGACCGTCCTAGGGACGTACGTGCGATCTGTTAAGGAGATAGTTTAGTGGACGAAAGAATAGAAGAGGTAGAAAAAAAGGAAAAAAAGCAAACAAAGACCAAAAGCAAAACAAAGGCTAAAGGTAAAATCGCAAAAACATTAGTTATAGTCGAATCACCAGCAAAAGCGAAGACTATTGAAAAATATTTAGGTAAACGAAAATATGAAGTACTGGCATCAATGGGACATTTGCGGGACTTACCAAAAAGTCAGTTTGGCATAGATTTGGAAAATAATTTTGCTCCTAAATATATTAATATTCGAGGTAAAGGCGATTTAATAAAGGCATTAAAAAAAGAAGCTAAAAAAGCTGATAAAATTTATCTGGCATCTGACCCTGACCGTGAGGGGGAGGCTATTGCCTGGCATTTGGCATACTTATTAGGAGTTGATAATTATGAAAAATGCCGTATTGTTTTTAATGAAATAACAAAACCAGCGATAAATGATGCGATGAAAAGCCCACGGGCGATAAATCTCGATATTGTTGATGCTCAGCAGGCTAGAAGAATGCTTGATAGAATTGTTGGTTATAAATTAAGTCCGCTGTTATGGCGCAAAATAAAAAAAGGTCTCAGTGCTGGTCGTGTACAGTCAGTTACGCTTAAGATAATCTGTGACCGGGAAAAAGAAATACGCGCTTTTGTTCCTGAAGAATATTGGACAATTGACTTAAAGGTGAAATCCGATAAAGAACGGGCAGCCTTTGATGCAGCATTGGTCATGATTGATGATAAAAAAATTGACATAACTTCAGAAAAAGAAGCAAAAGCGATTGAAAAAGACATAAAAAAACATGACTTCATTATTGATGAAGTGAAGAAAAGTGAACGCCGCCGCAAAGCGCCGGCACCATTTACGACTAGTTCGCTGCAGCAGGATGCTGCTAGAAAACTGGGCTTCACTTCTAAAAGAACAATGATGATTGCTCAGCAATTATATGAAGGTATAAGTATTGGAAGAAAAGGGCCGATAGGTCTTATAACATATATGCGTACGGATTCCACACGTATATCTGAGCTGGCACAAAATGATGCCAGAGAATTTTTGATGAATAATTTTGGCGATAAGTATATTCCAGCTAAACCGCCGCAATACGCAGCTAAAAAGGAAGCGCAGGATGCGCATGAGGCAGTGCGCCCTACTGATGTATCACTCACACCGCCAATCTTGGAAGAATTTTTGTCGAAAGATCAAATTAAGCTGTATCGTTTGATTTGGCAGCGCTTTTTAGCCAGTCAAATGGTGCCGGCAGTGTACGATACTATGAGTATCCTTTTAAAAGGTGATAAGTATAAGGCTCGTGCCGTCGGTTCTATTTTGAAATTTGCTGGTTTTACAGCGGTATATGAGGATAACGATAAGAAAAAGGAAAAGGATGTTATTTTGCCGGATGTTGCTGTTGGTGAACAGATGGAATTGAAAAAAATACTCTCACAGCAGCATTTTACTGAACCGCCGGCACGTTATAATGATGCTTCTATTGTAAAAACATTAGAAGAAAAAGGCATTGGTCGTCCGAGTACCTATGCACCAATAATTGAAACAATTCTTGCTCGCGGCTATGCAGTAAGAAGAGAAAAGAAGTTTGAACCTACGGAACTTGGCTTTATTGTGCTTGATATGCTCGAAGAATATTTCAAAAATATTGTTGATGCCCGCTTTACAGCAGAACTTGAAAGTAGCCTTGATAAAATTGCCGTGGGCAGTATGGATAAAAATAATCTGCTGGCGGAATTTTACAAGCCGTTTGCTACTACCTTAGAAAAGGCCGAAGAAGAAATAGGTCATGTGGAACTTCCAGAAGAAGTTTCCGACGTGCAGTGTGAAAAGTGTGGCCGATTTATGGTGGTTAAACAGGGGCGTTACAGTAAGTTCTTGGCCTGTCCTGGTTTTCCTGAATGCCGCAATACTAAACCAATATTAAAAGATACTGGAGCTAAATGTCCAAAATGTGGCAAGCGAGTAGTTGAAAGAAAGACTAAACGCGGTCGTACTTTTTATGGGTGTGAAGGTTATCCAGAATGTGATTTTGTAAGCTGGGATGCTCCAGCAGCTGATAAGTTGTGCGAAGTATGCGGTAAGAATTTATTCCAGCACCGCTATAAAAGCGGTAAAGTGCTCTTATACTGCGGCGATGAAAAATGTTCTACCAGAAAAAATAATCCCATTAATGAAGAGTTGGAAAAATCAAAAACGGCAGCAAAAAAATAATTAAAATGCTGGAATACAATAAAACGGCTACATCTGATATTAGTTTAGCAGATGTAGTCGTAATAAATTTTATGATAATAAATAGAGGTATTTATGCAAAAACAGGAAGTTATAATTATCGGGGCCGGACTGGCCGGCAGTGAGGCAGCATGGCAATTGGCTAAACGGGATGTAAACGTTAAATTGTATGAAATGCGCCCCCAAAAAAGCTCACCTGCTCATAAAACTGATGAATTCGCTGAGCTGGTATGCAGTAATTCCCTGCGTGGTGCAGGACTGGAAAATGCCGTAGGCGTTTTAAAAGAGGAAATGCGCATAATGGGATCACTCATAATGGAATCAGCCGATAAACACGCTGTTCCTGCTGGCGGGGCATTGGCGGTAGACCGGCATGGTTTTTCCCAGTACATAACAGAAAAAATAAAAAATCATCCTAATATTGAGGTGATCAACGAAGAAAAAGAGTGCATTCCAGTTGATGAAAATACTATAGTGATAGTAGCGTCAGGGCCATTGACAGCTGGCGAATTATCTAAGCAGATAGCAGAATTTGCCGGGGAAGAATATTTTTATTTTTATGATGCAGCGGCACCGCTTGTCACCAGAGAATCAATTGATATGACTAAAGCCTATCGGGCTTCCCGCTATGGTAAAGGGACAGCTGATTATATCAATTGTCCGATGAATAAAGAGGAATATGAAAAATTTTGGCAGGAACTAATTGATGCCGAAAAGGCACCAACTAAGGAATTTGAAAAAGAAGTTTTTTTTGAAGGCTGTATGCCGGTAGAAGTGATGGCATCAAGAGGCCGGGATACATTGCTATTTGGTCCATTAAAGCCAGTAGGACTGGAAGATCCCCAGACCGGAGTTCGTCCACATGCTGTTGTGCAGCTGCGCCAAGACAATGCTGCGGATAGTTTATATAATATAGTCGGTTTTCAGACACATTTAAAGTGGCCGGAGCAAAAAAGGGTGTTTGCTCTTATCCCAGGGTTGGAAAATGCTGAATTTATGCGTTATGGAGTTATGCACCGTAATACGTTTATTAATTCGCCGCAAATATTGCTGCCAACATTGCAGACGAAAAAAAATAAAAATTTACTATTTGCTGGACAGATAACAGGTGTAGAGGGGTATGTGGAATCTGCTTCATCGGGATTAATTGCAGGTATCAATGCTTATAATTTGATTATGGGAAAAGAAACAATCGAATTTCCAATTGAAACTGCTCATGGGGCCTTATGTAAATATATTACCAGTGCACCAGTGAAAAAATTTCAACCAATGAATGTTAATTTTGGATTAATGCCGTCATTATCAGAAAAAATTCGTGATAAAAAGCAGAAAAAACAACTTATTGCTGAAAGAGCATTAGAAAAAATAAAAAAATTTCAACAATCGCTTGAATGATATCGTTTTAATGGTATATAATAGATACATTATGCTGTTAAGTTACGAATTGATTTTGAGTGAAAGCAAAATAACGAGAAATGCTTATGATTTTTATTAGGAGTGAAGTTGATGTTTAGAGCAACAACAATCGTAGCCGTAAAAAAAAATGGCAGTACAGCTATTGCTGGTGATGGACAAGTTACCTTCGGTCAAAATACAATAATGAAGGGCAACGCCCGCAAAGTAAGACGTTTATATCATGATAAAGTGCTGGCAGGATTTGCCGGGTCGGTAGCTGATGCCTTTACTTTATTTGAAAAATTTGAAGCTAAATTGGAAGAATATAATGGCAGCTTGACCAGAGCTTCTGTTGAACTAGCTAAAGAATGGCGTACAGACAGAGTCTTAAGAAAACTGGAAGCGTTATTGTTGGTAGCAGATAAAGATACAATGCTCTTGTTATCGGGCAATGGGGAGGTTATTGAACCGGATGGCGATGTTGCAGCTATTGGTTCAGGCGGATTTTATGCCTTGTCAGCAGGCCGGGCCATGGTGAAGCATACACAGATGCCGGCAACTGAAATAGCTAAAGAATCACTATCAATTGCAGCAGATATCTGTGTATATACAAATCATAATATTATTGTGGAAGAATTATAATAGGAGGGAAAGTAATTGAGCGAACAAACACCTCGTCAAATTGTAAATGAACTTGATAAATATATAGTAGGTCAGGACAAGGCTAAACGTGCAGTGGCAGTTGCTCTGCGCAATAGATGGCGTGCTCAACGTTTATCAGACCAGATGAAGGATGAAGTAATCCCTAAAAATATTTTAATGATTGGGGCCACTGGTGTTGGTAAAACAGAAATTGCCCGTCGATTGGCTAAATTAGTTGATGCACCGTTTGTAAAAGTTGAAGCAACTAAATTTACCGAAGTTGGCTATGTAGGTCGTGACGTCGAATCGATGATCAGAGATTTGGCGGAAATTTCGGTGCGCATGGTTAAACAGAAAAAAATGGCAGAAGTGCAAGATAAAGCTAAAAAAATGGCTGAGGAACGCATCCTTGATTTGCTGGTTCCTGAACAGAAAAATACAGCAGTTAATCCGGTAGGAGCGTTGTTTTCTGCAAATGACAGCGAAGAAAGTGCGGACGATCAGAATGAAAAACCTAAATATTCAGCTGGCCGGGAATTTTGCCGCAAGCGTCTGACTGCTGGTGCTTTGGAACAAGAACTGGTAGAAGTTGATATTGAAGATAACAACAACGCACCTATGGTTGGTATGTTTGCCGGTGCCGGCATGGAAGACATGACCAATAATATCCAAGATATGCTGGGAAATCTTTTTCCGAAAAAAAGAAAAAAACGCAAGGTGACGATAGAAGCCGCCCGAAAGATTTTTGAGCAGGAAGAAGCGCAAAAGCTTATTGATATGGATGAAGTTTCACAGCAGGGAATAAAAAATGCTGAGACTAATGGAATCGTGTTTTTGGATGAAATAGATAAGATTGCGGTCAAGGGTGGGGCCTCTGGTCCAGATGTTTCGCGTGAAGGTGTACAACGTGATATTTTACCAATAGTCGAAGGCTCAACAGTAGTTACTAAATATGGCACGATGAAGACAGACCATATTTTATTTATTGCCGCTGGTGCATTTCATATGGCGAAACCTTCGGATTTGGTACCTGAACTGCAGGGGCGTTTCCCAATAAGAGTTGAACTTACAGCACTTACCCAGGAAGATTTTAAACGAATATTAACTGAGCCGCAAAATGCTTTAATCAAACAATATGCAGCATTATTGGCAACAGAAGATATAAATATAGAATTTACGGATGCGGCCATTGAAGAACTTGCACGTATTGCCTGTGAAGTAAATGCCGAAACAGAAAATATTGGGGCACGCCGCTTACATACTATTATGGAAAAATTGTTGGAAGATCTCTCTTTCACTGCACCAGATTTAGAGGCAGAACAAATAACTATCGACCCTGAATATATTGAAGATAAATTGGGAGAAATAGTTGCCAACAGGGATTTGAGCCGCTATATTTTGTAATATAAGTAATATGTTTGATTTCAGTGAAAAATATATTAATTTATAAAATTTTAAAAAAACTGTATTTTTATCACAATATATGCTACAATGATAGCGTGATAGAATTGTAAAAGAAAGGGTTTGGATAATGGCATCTTTATTAGAAAAAACAAGAAAAATTAATCGTTTGTTGCAAAAATCTGACACTGTAGAATATGATGGGATTTCATGCGTACTAAGTAATGTACTTGACGCAAATGTATATATAGTTTCAACTACTGGAAAGATTTTAGGTTATGCTTTCATAGATGAATTTGAATGCGACATCATGCTTGATAAGGTTGTTAGTCAGGGACAATTTCCTAAGCATTATGTTAACTGGTTATTAAAAGCTGATGAAACGGCAGCTAATATCAAATCAAAAACTGGCATGTGCGCTTTTACCGAAAAAACAAAATGCTTGTTTAGCGGCAAAAATACAACTGTAGTTCCTATTTATGGAATCGGTGAACGCAAAGGTACATTGATTATTGCTAAATTTGATCAGGATTTCACTGATGATGATTTGCTGTTAGCAGAATATGGTGCTACTGTTGTTGGCATGGAAATATTGCGTGACCATACTGAACGAATGGAAGAAGATATGCGCAAGCAGGCTACCGTGAAAATTGCTTTGTCAACATTATCATTTTCCGAACAGGAAGCTGCTGTAAATATTCTTGGTGAATTAAATGGCATGGAAGGATTGCTCGTTGCCTCTAAAATTGCAGACCGTGTGGGAATTACCCGCTCTGTTATTGTTAATGCGCTTCGCAAA
The DNA here is from genome assembly GCF_014201835.1 of Pectinatus brassicae. Classification (GTDB taxonomy): domain Bacteria; phylum Bacillota; class Negativicutes; order Selenomonadales; family Selenomonadaceae; genus Pectinatus; species Pectinatus brassicae. The sequence continues at coordinate 18,225 of NZ_JACHFH010000044.1, forward strand.
TTCGAATCAGCAGGTCTTATTGAATCCAAGTCATTAGGAATGAAGGGGACTTATATAAGAGTTCTCAATGAGCATTTACTTGATGAAGTTCAAAAGCTTAGAAGATAATAGAGTTTCTAAAAATAAGTCGGAAATTTGTTCCGGCTTATTTTTTTTGTCTATATATTATTATTTATCTATCTATGGCTTTGCAATGATATAAGTATAATGTAAAAAATTATTAATATAAAATTTAATATTTTATATTAATAATAAATGTGGTAATATTAGTGAGACTGATAAAAATATAAGATATTAAAAAGACTTTTTTATAAAAAAAGTGGGGCTGTGAAATAACGCCCTGATAATTAAAAAAGAGGTTTGTTAGCTCAGAAGAGCTGATGGACCTCTTTTTGTGGTAAAATTTTACGTACCAA
>NZ_JACHFH010000045.1 GCF_014201835.1 Pectinatus brassicae
ACAGCAGTGTAATAACATATATAAGAACCGTAGGAACTACGGGGATAGCCTGTGGAGATAATGTAAGACGTGAATTTTGCGCAACTATCTGTGAAGCAGGAACCCCGCGACTTTAGTCGTGGGAGGTTCAGGAGCTTCATTATGTCCAAAATATTCAGGCACGTGAGCTTAATACGCGACAGTCTACTACTATTGGTGTAGTTGTCCCCAGTTTATTTAATATGTTTTTTGCCGAAGTTTTTGATGGTATAGAGGAATATATTAAGCATTATAATTATTCCATACTAGTTACCTGTGCTAAAGATGATCCAATAAAAGAAAAAAAATGTATGCAGGAACTTTTATCACGTAATGTCTGCGGCATTATAAATATTTCACCAAATACCTATGCTGTGGAAGCGTCATTTTATGACCAAATTGCTGAACGAGTTCCATTGGTGTTTATCAACAGCTATGTAAAAAGACCGGGAATATCATATGTGTCCAATAATGAAGCTGAAGGAACACGGAAAGCATTGAACCATTTATTATCGCTGGGTCATCGTGATATTTTATTCATCCGCGGTATGAGCAGTGATTCCTATGAAATAAAAGAAGAAGTTTATTGTCAGATGATGCAGGAATATGATAATAAGCCGTATGTGCTTAATATTGGTGAGGGTAATGTAGAAAAGACGGTTGATAACACTATGGATAAAGTCATTATGGCTGTACAGAGCGGAAGGAAAATTACAGCCATCTTTGCCTGTAATGATTTGATGGCGGTAGGAGCAATAAATGGCTGCCATCGTCTAAAAATGAAGGTTCCTGATGATATTTCCATTGTTGGTTTTGATAATATCGCTATCAGTCGCTATATGGAGCCTAAGCTTACGACAATCGATCAGAATATGTCCCTGTTGGGGCAGTCAGCGGCGGCATTGTTATTGGAAAAGATTGAATCCAATAATGTGGCTAATGATGAAATAATTTTGGATAATACATTGATAATAAGAGATTCCACCAAAAATGTTAAGTGAAAAGTAAAAACCCCGCCATTGGCGGGGTTTTTTAGTGGAATATATTAGGAACGTAAAACAGCATTACAGGATTTTTCCAGTTCAGCTGTTATTTTAGAAAAATGTATATCAATTTCTTCATCAGTAAGTGTTTTTTCATTAGCTTGGAACATTAAGGAAAAAGCCATGCTTTTTTTGCCGTCTTCAATCTGCTTACCTTCATAAACATCGAATAAATCAAGATTTACAAGGTATTGACCAGCAGATTTTGTGATAGTTTTTTGAATAAGACCGGCATCAACAGTGCTGTCGACAATAACAGCCAAGTCGCGGCTGACGGCCGGATATTTAGGCAGGGATTTACTTTTTACAGCTTTAGCCTGATATTTAATAAGCGTTTCAATATCAGCACTGAAAATGTAAACAGGCTTGGTGATGCCAAAAGCAACGGCAGCTGAAGGATGCAGTTCGCCAACCTGAAAAATAATATCGCGGCCTTTTTTAAATACAGCAGTTTTACCGGGATGCATGGCAAAATGTTCGCCAGCTTCTACAGTATAACGGGTGATAGCCAACTTTTCCAGTAATTCTTCAATGATGCCTTTTGCATCAAAGAAATCAAGATTATCGTTGGATTGATTCCAGCCAAGTTGATTTCTGCGGCCGGTAAGAGCGCCGGCTAATTTTGTTTTTTCCACAGGCAGTTCGGTTACAGGCAGGTTTACTGGCTGGAATACGGAAGCTACTTCAAATATTTTAACATCATTATTTTTATGGGCAAAATTGCGTGCAAGATTTTCCATTACTGAGGTCAAAAGACAGGTACGTACCAATGGATAATCATCGGTTAAGGGATTCATTATAGGTACAGCCTGACGGATATGATGTTCGGCTGGAACATTTAATTTATCAAACATGGATGGATGCGTAAAAGCGAAGGATACGGTTTCATACAGGCCCATGCTGCACATAAGGTCTTTTACTTTATCAATAAAAGTTTGCTGTTCAGACTGGCTGCCCTGCAGAGCAGCACCTGACGGCAAAGTAGCAGCAATATTATCAAAACCATAGATGCGGGAAATTTCTTCAGATATATCCTGCATGCAGCTGATGTCATTGCGCCAGGAAGGAATATAAGCTGTGATGTCAGCACCGTTATCAGTGGTTTTGATTTCTAACTTATTAAGAATATCAATCATTGTCTGCTTAGGGATAGCAGTGCCTAAATGTTGATTTATTTGTTCAGGCGTAAAGTTTACTGTTATGGATTGCTGTGGCTGCGGATAAACATCAACAATGCCAGTGCAGACATTGCAAGCACCCATTTCCTGTAATAATTGAGCAGCACGGTCAAGTGCTCTAAGTGTATTTTCACTGTCAGTACCACGTTCAAAGCGCCCAGAAGCTTCTGAGGACAGGCCGCAGGCACGGGCAGTACGGCGAATACTTGGACCATAGAATTTAGCTGATTCTAAAATGACAGTGGTTGTTTTTTCGGAGATTTCAGTTTCAAAACCGCCCATGATACCGGCAAGACCAGCAGCTTTTTCACTATCAGCGATAACGAGCATATCCTTTTTTGCCTTGCGGGAAGTATCATCAAGTGTATGTAGTAATTCACCTTCGACAGCGCGGCGGGCAGTTAATTTTTGACCGGAAATTTCATCATAATCATAAGCATGCATAGGTTGGCCAAGTTCAATCATAACGAAGTTGGTAACATCAACAACATTATTTATTGGTCGGATACCGGCTCCGTCAAGACGCTGCTGCATCCATTCCGGTGATGGACCAATTTTTACATTTTTAAGCATACGGGTCGAAAAACGTGAGCATAAATCGTGGTCTTTAATTTCAGCGGAAAAACAGTCAGAAATTTTAGTTGGTTCATCTTCTTTTACGGCAATATTTGGCCATTTTATTTTATTGCCGGTCAGGGCAGCTATTTCACGCACAAGACCGAAAACACTAAAACAGTCGGAACGATTAGCAGTTAATTCAAATTCCAGTACTTTGTCATTTAGGCCTAAATGATCTTTAACATTTATACCAACAGTTGTATCAGCTGGCAGAATAAATATGCCGGTTTTTTGGTTTTCGGGTAGAGTTTCCAGATCGAGTTTTAATTCCTGAGCGGAACACAGCATGCCGTAAGACATTACGCCGCGTAATTTTCCCTTGGATATTTTCATGCCATTAGGCAGATGGGCGCCAACCATTGCTACTGGAACTATTTGTCCTTCAGCAACGTTTTGCGCACCGGTCACGATTATTATATTTTCAGAATTACCGACATTCATGGTACATATTTGTAAATGGTCGGAATCTTGATGTGGTTCTATTTTTTCGATTCGACCGGTAATTACTTTATCAAGACCTTCACCGGGATCAATGACATTTTCTACGGGAACGCCGGCCATGGTCAGCATATCAGCAAGTTTTTCTGCTGTTTCGTTAAAATCGATATAATCTTTGAGCCATTTTATAGATACTTGCATAAAAGTTACTCCTTTGCAATTAAAATTGTTTTAAAAAGCGTAAATCATTATCAAAGAATAAGCGTAAATCTTCAATGCCATAGGAAAGCATGGCAATACGTTCTACGCCCATACCGAAAGCAAAGCCGCTCACCTGTTTAGGATCATAACCGCTCATTTCCAAGACACGTGGATGAACCATACCAGCCCCCAGTACTTCAAGCCAGCCGGTTCCTTTACATACACGGCAGCCTTTGCCATGGCACATAACACAGCTTATATCAACTTCAGCACTAGGTTCGGTAAAAGGAAAGAAACTAGGGCGAAAACGCAGTTCCAAATCTTTGCCGAATACTTGGCGCATAGCAGTTGTAAGTGTTCCTTTTAAGTCGGAAAAACGTATGTCTTTATCAATGCACAGCCCTTCAACCTGGGTAAACATTGGTGAATGGGTAGCATCATAGTCATCGCGGCGATAAACGCGTCCCGGAGCAATAATGCGAATCGGGCTGTTGGGTTCATGCGACTGCATAGTGCGGGCCTGAACCGGTGAAGTCTGGGTTCGCATAAGGATGTCTTCGGTTATATAAAATGAATCCTGCATATCGCGTGCCGGATGGTCTTTAGGCAGGTTAAGCGCTTCAAAATTAAAATAATCAGTTTCGATTTGCGGACCTTCAGCGATGGAATAGCCCATGCTTTTAAAGATTGTTTTTAATTTATTTAAGGTTAAAGTTAAAGGATGCAGATGACCGATTTCCTGGCGGCGCCCCGGTAAAGTAACATCAATTTTTTCACTGGCCAGACGATTAGTAAGCTCAGCTTCCTTTAAAGCAGACTGTTGTTCGTCTAATACTGTTTCCAATTCTTTACGCACGTCGTTAACCAGCTGACCAACACGGGGACGGTCTTCGGCGGGTAATTTCCCCATACCGCGGAGTATTGCGGTGAGAGAGCCTTTTTTACCAAGATATTTTACACGCTGTTCGTTGAGAACAGTTAGGTTTTCGGCAGCTTTTATGGCAGCCATAGCTTCTGATTTGATTTGGGATAATTGCTGTTCCAAAATTAAGTCCTCCTGATGAATTTTTATTATTAAATAAAAAAAACTCCGTCCCTGTGAAAGGGGCGAAGGTAAAAGTCCGCGGTACCACCCTAATTGATACTCAAAATGCGATAACGCCGCCTGCGTTATGACTACCATTCCCCAGGGGAACTTCACCATAAGACTCCAAAGTGAATTTCTACGTATAATTTCGGCACCACTTCCAGCAAAAAAGGTGCTCTCTGAGCGAAATAAAATAAGCCGAGACTTATTCTCTACCAAATATAAGGCAGAATTACGTATACTGTCTTTATCATAGTCAATTATATAAAAAATTTCCGCACAGCTGTAATAACACAGATATGCGGAAATAATTATAGCATAAAACGGCACAGAAAACAATTATTGTTGTTCTTTACTGTCAACAGAATATACAGTTTTCTTTTTCGTATCCCAGACAAGATAGCAAACGGTCAATATAGCGCAGAATATCCAGCCGACGATTAAGGACATTCTTGTATCGGGATTTATCCACATGCCAGCGATAACTAAAAGCAGAAAAATTATGCAAAAATAGTTACTGTAAGGATAAAGCGGTGATTTAAACGGATGGTTATCCATGACAGCACGGCCATGAGCCAACCGGAAATTTTTTTGGGCTAAGGCCAGAACAAACCAGGCAATCATACCGGGGAAAACACTGGCGCTATAAATGTATAAAAATAACTTGGAATTGGGAACAAGATAATTGAGGATAACACCAATTATCAATAAGCCAACAGTAAAGACAATGGCATTTTGCGGAATACTGGATTTTGATAATTTCCCAAGGCATTTTGGCGCTTGTCCATTTTGAGCAAGGGTATAGAGCATGCGACCAGCACTATAAATACCGCTGTTGCAACCGGAAAGTGCAGCTGTTAGTACAACAAAATTTATTATACCGGCAGCAGCAGTTATACCAATTTTAGAAAAAATCGTTACAAAGGGGCTGCCCAGCATACCAAGTTCATTCCAGGGATAAATAGTTATTACGATAAAAATAGCACCAATATAAAATATCAATATACGCCAAATGATATTTTTTATTGCTTTGCGCAGAGTTTCCTTAGGATGCTGAGCTTCACCGGCCGTTATGCCGATTAATTCAATGCCCTGAAAGGAGGCTGTGACAATGCAAAGTGCTGTAAGCATACCCGTTAATCCATGCGGGAAAAAGCCGTCATGGCTCCAAAGATTGCTAAAGCCAAGAGAATGACCGCCATAGCCGAAGCCAAATAAGATAACACCTAAACCGACAATTATCATAACAACAATTGTACTGATTTTTATAAGTGAGAACCAAAATTCAAATTCACCGTAGTATTTTACCGCAGCCATATTGGCAAAGGCAATGATAAGCATACCGGCAAAAGCCGATATCCATTGGGGAATAAAGGGAAACCAATATTTTACATAAATACCAATAGCTGTTATTTCGGAAAGACCTACAGCTACCCATAAAAACCAATAACACCATGCAGTTAGGTAGCCGGCAAATGGATGGATGTATTTATAGCCATATGAGGCAAAAGAACCTGTTACCGGTTCAAGATACAGCATTTCACCCATTATTCGCATAATGAAAAATATTACCAAACCAGCCAGACCATAACATAATAAAACTGATGGGCCAGCTGTTTCGATAGTACTGGCAGAGCCCATAAATAAACCGACACCAATTGTACCACCCAGGGCAATCATTTCTATATGCCGGGCTTTTAGATTTCGTTGTAAAGTTTTTTCTTCCATATGATTCCTCATTCATACAATATAACAATCACACCTGACTATAAAGCCAAGTGTGATTGTTTTTATTACATTTTATCAAAGAACAATTTTAGTAAAATCAGCAATTTGCTTAATGCTGTTATCAATATTTTTTAGTAGAGCCAAACGGTTATTTTTTATTTTTTCATCTTTATCCATAACCATTACTTTATCGAAGAATTTATCAATAGGAACAGCTAATTTTATCAGTTCGGTTAAAATTAGCGCATAATTATCATTCATAGTTGTAATGTTTTTACTAATACCACTATAGGCAGCATATAAATCTTTTTCTTCAGTTTCAATAAACAAGGCTTCATCAACAGATAATATATTTTCTTTAGAGATATTGCTGACACGGACAAAGGACTGGATAGTAGTGGTCAAATCAGTACTGGTAAGTTTATCAGCAACAATTAAGGCTTTTTTGTAAACGGAGTAAACATTATCGATATCATTAGTAACCGCATCGACAATATCATAGCGAATAGCAGCATCGGCTAAAATATTATTTACGCGCAGACGCATAAAGTCCATGATGCTTGTTTGTAGCTCAGCTTGTTTATCCGCAGGAACATTTAATAACTCCATTGCTTTAGCAATAAATGCTGATAGGGAAAGATTGAGCTTTGATTCAATCAGGGTATTTACAATTCCTAAAGCCTGACGGCGCAGAGCAAAAGGATCCTGTGAGCCGGTTGGAATAAGACCACGGCTGAAGGTAGCTGTAATATTATCAATTTTATCAGCCAGGCTGACTACTTTACCCGCTATGGTAGAAGGCATATTATCAGTAGCTGAGCGTGGCATATAATGCTCATCAATAGCGGTGGCAACAGCTGGAGTTTCTCCATCAAGCAGAGCGTATTCGCGGCCCATAATGCCCTGTAATTCGGTGAATTCACAAACCATGCCGGTAACAAGATCAGCTTTGGCTAAAAGAGCAGCTCTTTTGGCAGCGGTTATTTCCTGCTGATCAAGTTGGAAAGAATCACCAAGGAATGCAGCCAGTTTTTCAAGACGCAGGGCTTTGTCGTAAATACTGCCTAAACCTTCTTGGAAAACAACGGTTTTTAGTTTTTCTAAATAATCAGCAAGTGATTTTTTGCGGTCTTCATCAAAGAAGAATTGGGCATCGGCTAAACGAGCACGTAAAACGCGTTCATTACCATGCTGGACGATTTCAAGCGATTTCTGGCCACCATTGCGGACGGTGATGAATAATGGCATCAATTTGCCGGCGTCATCAAGGACGGGGAAGTAACGCTGATGTTCGCGCATTGGGGTAATAACAGCTTCTTTAGGCAATTGCAGATATTTATCTTCAAAACTGCCGCAAAGAGCCGTAGGGTATTCTACAAGATAAATGACTTCTTCCAGTAATTCCTCGGTTATTTGGGCATGACCATTATGTTTGGCAGCCAGTTCATTAATTTGCTGTTCAATGATGCTGCGGCGTTTATTTTGGTCAACAATTATGAAAAGTTTTTCCAGGCTTTCTTCATATACGGAAGCATTGGCAATTACATGTTCACCATCGCTTAAGAAGCGGTGACCACGGGTTTTATTGCCGGATTTTACATTGGCAATAGTAAAGTCAATAATTTCAGCATCATAAAGTGCAACTATCCAGCGAAGGGGACGAACAAAGCGAAAATCAAGATTGCCCCAGCGCATATTCTTGGGAAAATTAAGTTCTTCAATTAACTGTGGCAGAATTTTTGCCAATAAAGAACTTGTGTTTTGGCCTTTTTCATGGACAACAGCATAGATATAGCCGTCTTTGACAGTAAGATCTTCAACATTTATTTTTTTGCCGCGGGCAAAACCAATAGCAGCTTTGGTTGGCTCATTATTACTATCATAAGCAATATTGACTGCTGGTCCTTTATATTCGGTAGAGATATCGGCTTGTTTTTCTGCTAAGTTTTTTACCAAGAGGGCAATACGGCGTGGTGTACCCAATGTTTTTGTTGCAGAAAATTCAATATGCAGATCAGTAAATATGCTTTGAGCCTTTTTATTTAATTGTTCTAAGATTGCCGGCATAAAGTGGGCAGGAACTTCTTCTGTACCTATTTCTAATAATAAATCTTTGCTCATTATTTTTCACCTCGATGTAACATAGGATAACCTAAATCTTCACGCTGCTGTAAGTAAGCTTTGGCACATAGACGAGCCAGATTTCTTACACGGCTGATAAAAGCAGTACGTTCAGATACGCTGATAGCACCACGAGCATCGAGTAAATTAAAGGTATGTGAGCATTTTAAAACATAGTCATAAGCAGGATGAACAAAACCTTGTTTTACGACGCGAACGGCTTCTTTTTCATATTTATCAAACAGCTCAAACAATAAATCAGTATCGGCTAATTCGAAGTTATAAGTGGATTGTTCAAATTCATTTTGTTTGAAAACATCGCCATAGGTATAATTACCTGACCATACAATATCAAAGACATTTTCTTTGCCTTGAATATACATGGCTAAACGTTCCAGACCGTAGGTTATTTCTGAGGTGACAGGTTTAACATCGACACTGCCGACTTGCTGGAAATAAGTGAACTGGGTAATTTCCATACCATCAAGCCATACTTCCCAGCCAAGTCCCCAGGCGCCAAGTGTTGGTGACTCCCAGTTATCTTCCACGAAACGAATATCATGGTCTTCTGGATTGATATTGAGCTGTTTTAAGCTTTCTAAATATAATTCCTGTATATTATCAGGTGATGGTTTCATAATAACCTGAAATTGGTGATGCTGAAACAGACGGTTAGGATTTTCACCATAACGGCCGTCAGCTGGGCGGCGTGATGGTTCAACATAGGCAACATGCCATGGTTCAGGTCCTAAAACACGCAGAAAAGTTGACGGGTTCATGGTGCCGGCACCTTTTTCTACATCGTAAGCCTGAGCTAAAATACAGCCTTTATCAGACCAAAATTTTTGCAATGTCAGGATAATTTCCTGAAAAGTCATCAAAAGAAAAACCTCCTTGAAGTGGGTGATAAAATTTTTGTGAAAATAAAAAAACGTCCCTGTGATATAGAAATATCACAGGGACGGATTATACAGAAATCCGCGGTTCCACCCTGATTGGCAAGATATGCCCGCTTTAAAATATTAAATTGTCAGCTCCTGGTCTGCCACTGACTCAAATAGCGCCTTTCACCGTCACGCCTCGCTTTAGGGGGAGTCAGATAATACCGATCATTACTGAATATTTCTAGTCTAGCAGATTGAAAACATATTGTCAATTAGCAAAAATAGAAAAGTAAGGTTTATACTTATTTTTGTTCTTCACAGAGAGTTTGCAAATCATAGTATAGTGATTCCATTGCCCGTTTGGCAACAGCTACAGGACAATCGGGGCTGCATAATGGGCAATGGGAGCAGACTTTGTCAATCGCTGTAAGGGCTTTTTGCGTATTTTCTAACTGGGTACTATCAGACATGTATATTAATCCTTTCTATTTAGCTAAAATGTCAATGTAATTTTTTTGTAGATAATCGCTTATGGTTTCACCAATTATTTTTTTGCCGGCTTTATCCTGATGCAGCCCATCAGTTGTCATGTTTTCCGGTAAAAGCCCATTGCCATCGGTTAATAATGGAGCGATATCGATAGAATTTTTATGGGATATAATCCATTTATTTAATATACGTAATTGTTCCTGCCAGTCACTGACAGGAGTTAGATTAATATTTTTCATCTTAGTGGGATTAATTGGACTGACCGATACGAGTATAGGAATAATATTGTTTTTTTGGCATAAATTATAAATAGCAGTAAGATTTTTAATTGATTCACTGGCTTTAATGCCGGCACGAATATCATTAATACCGCCCATAATGATGAGAATACGTGGCTTAAATGGCAAAACATCATGATTAAAGCGGTTAAGCATGGCTGCAGTTGTATCACCACTATAGCCAATATTTAGAACAGGTACTTGGCTGTAAGATTCCCAGTCATAGATTTTATAACCGGGAGGGGTGCTGATAGCTCCGCCGCCATGGGTTCTGCTGTCACCAAGAGCAGCAACTTTAATATTTTTAGCAGTGACAGAAAAATAACTGGGCAGGGACCAGCGGCTTATCGGTTGATTGTTTTTATCGAGAGCTTGTATCATCCAATAATATTTACCGGGAATAGTATAAGCAGCACTGTCATAAAAGTCAAAAGTATTATCAGTTATATTATAGGAATTTACTAATTTATCATAGATGAAAGAATGATTATCATCACGATAAACGCGGATATTATATTTTGCTGCTTTTAGATAAGGAATCCAGGAATAAACTGGATAGATTGGTGTATAATTCATTTTATTAAATTCAGTTGTGGTAATGGGGCGTATATTATTATGTTGTTCCTGCGCTAATAGTTGCGGTACACTAAAACTGTTTACAGGATCATTATTTATATCAAGACCGCGCATTTGCCAAAATAAATTATCAATATTCTTGATATTGCTGCTGTCAAATTCATAACCGGCGGCAAAGATAGAATCAAAGTGAGCAATAATAGTTTTATTTTTATCAACAATATTTACTTCATATTTAACAGCACCAGCAATTGGCTGCCATATTAGACTGATTTTTTGTTGGTGTGACGGATTACTATAAAGGGTGTTAGTCTGGGCGGCAAAAACAGTTGAACATGGTAGAATAATTAGCAGTGAGCAGATTAATAATATAATATTACGCAATAAAAATACACATCCTTTAGGTTATTAAGTAAAGATAATTATATCATATTATACTGGAAAGCGTTGATAAAAAAAGGAACATCAAATCAGCTGATTTGATGTTCCGAGAGTCATTATATTATTCACGATTATCAGGAATATTGGTAATGATACGACCAAGACGAATACCTGATAATAAATTCCAAGTCCATTTCATAGCAACAGTCACATTGGTATGGGTTCCGGCCAAACGCATTAGATGAACAACCATCCAGGCGCACCAAGCGAAGAAACCTTTCATTTTCCAGCTGCCCTTGGACATGACTGCTTCACCACGACCAATTGTAGCCATGCTGCCGACATCATGATAAGTGAACTCTTCCATAGTACCTTGTCCGTTAATTAAATTTTTAATATTTTTTACGCAGACAACAGCACCTTGAGTTGCTACTGGGGCAATGGTGGCTAGTGGACGCCCATCCTGTTCCAAATGAGCGCAGTCACCAATGGCAAAGACGCCAGGATAATTTGGAACCTGTAGGGTTTTATCAACAATGACACGACCAGCACGGTCAACTTCAGCACCAAATTTACTGATGACCGGCACAGCTTTTACGCCAGCGGCCCAAATAACAGTATTAGTGGCAATAGTTGTACCATCTTTTAATGTAAGTGTATTTTCATCGCAGTCAACAACTTGAGTGTTGAGGCGAACATCTACTTTTTTCGAGCGCAGTACGCGTACTGTTTCATCACGTAAATCAGGCGGCATCATTGGCAATACTTTATCAGTTGCTTCAATAAGAACAATAGAAACATCTTCCTTAATATTAAGGCCATGGTACTCGTCTTTCATTACATGGTATACAAGTTCTGATAATGAGCCTGCTTCTTCAACACCGGTAGGACCGCCGCCGACACAGACAAAGGTTAACATTCTTTTGCGTACTTCTGGATCACTTTCGCGTTCAGCTCGTTCAAACATGTGCAGGACATGATTGCGGATATGGATAGCTTCACGTAAAGTTTTCATACCATAAGTGGAGTATGCCAGATTATTCATGCCGAAATAATTAGTCGTAGAGCCTGCCGCCAAAATAAGATAATCGTATTTTACACGTTTATATGGGGTGATGACTTCTTTATTAACAGCATCAAAGCCTTGGACATGGGCAAGCATAAAACGAACATTATTATGTTTGCGAAAAAAGGCTCTTGTTGGGTACGCAATTTCATCAATTGCCAGTATGGAAGTAGAGACTTGGTATAATAATGGCTGAAATAGATGATAATTATTGCGATCGATTAATGTAACATCTACATTTTCGTTGGCTAGTAATTTAGCAGCTTTGATTCCTCCAAAACCAGCGCCGATAATTACTATATGAGGTTTTTTTTCTGACATGTTTACCACTCCTAGAATAAATCTAATGAATAAAATTTAGTTTGATCTTGAAGTATATATTGAGTATGTACTTTTTGTAACAATGTCATTATATATGATTGTGAATAAAATAACAATACTTATTGTGAAAAAAATAACATTAAAAGTTTTTTAATTGTAGCTTTATTCTATATATATTGACATTTAGTAGGGAATATCATACAATCAAATTAAAATAATTTTCTTACAATAAGATGAAATAAAGGGGGATGCTAGAAAATGAACTATCCAGATAATATAAAAACAAATGAAGATATTTTAAATGCCTTTAAAGTAGTTATGCCATATATCAAAAATGTCGTGCGTGAAGATTTAGTTATGGGGTTAACCGATTTAAAAGAATATATAGGTTATGAAAAAGGCAAACGTTTTGAGATTGATCTTCATGCTGGTAAGCCTAATACACCAACAATTAATGAATGTATCAGGGAAAATAAAACTGTATCACAGGATGCTGATGCAACTGTTTATGGTGTACCGATTAAAGCTATAATTACACCAATTTATGGTTTAAATAATGAAGTAATCGGTACTATAAGTACAGGCATTGATATGGAAAGCAATGTTGATTTAGTTAAGTCTGTTAAGGATGTAGTTGATTCTACAACGGTAGCCTATAACTCTATAGAGCAGGTAGCTAATAGTGCCAGTGAACTGGCAAAATCAGGTCAAAGTTCATTATCACAGGCAACTAACCTTAGAGAAAAAAGCAAAGAAACCGTTAAGGTTATTGAATTTATAAATAATATAGCGCAGCAGACTAATTTACTCGGTTTAAATGCCGCTATTGAAGCAGCAAGGGCAGGTGAGCATGGTCGTGGTTTTGCTGTGGTTGCTGAAGAAGTTCGTAAGCTAGCAGACCAGTCTAAAAATGCTACGGAGCAGATTCATTCTATATTGGAAGAAATGAGTAAGGCTGTAGAAGAGATTTTTAAATCAATCGAAACAGTTGGGGCGATAAGTGAAGAACAGGCTGCGTCTACTGAAGAAATAACGGCAACTTTAGCTCATATAACTAAGGCGGCAGATCATCTGAATTCATTTGTAGAAAATTATAAATAATATTTTGAACGGATTATAATGAATAAAAATGCTGTATAAAACCCATTGGGTTTTATACAGCATTTTTTTATGAATATTGTTTGCGATTAGCTGATGATTGGTAGCCAAGCTGTTCACGATATTTCATAACTGTACGGCGCGATATATTTATATCACGCTCTTTTAATAAATTGCATAATTTTTGGTCACTTAACGGTTTTACAGGATTTTCCCCTAAGATAAGCTCTTTTATTACAGTTTTTATTTGTCGGGAAATAAGTTCCTCACCGGTCGAGGTAGAAGTTACATTAGCTGAAAAAAACTTTCTTATACTGATGATGCCATGGGGTGTTTCCATATATTTATTGGCAATGGCACGACTAACAGTTGATTCATGAATATTTAATGTATCAGCAATTGTACTCATTGTCAGTGGTGCCAGTGAATCAAAACCATTATCAAAAAAAGCTTTTTGCTGTTGTACTATCTGCTCGCAGACATTATATAATGTCTGCCGACGCTGTTCGATGCTATTAATAAGCCAGATAGCAGAATTGACGCGTTTTTCAACGTAACTTTTTGTCTGTTCATCCATATTATGAGTATTGCGATATAAATCACTTATGTGCAGGCTGGGGACAGTATATTGATTGACAAGAACAATATATGTATCATCAACTTTTTGTACAGTTACGTCAGGAATTATGTGCTGAGGTATTTCGTTGCCATAAGCACAGCCAGGTTTGGGATTAAGCTGTTTTATTTTATTTACAGCATCTTGCACTTCGATAATAGAAACATTTTCTTTTTCTGCAATTTTTTTTAGCGAGTTTTTACCAATGAGCTCAATATATTTATCAATGATAGCAGCACTTATACCATGGTAAAAACCGTAATAGCAAGCCTGTATCCGTAGACATTCTGAAAGATTGCGTGCTCCAATGCCAAGTGGTTCAAAAGTTTGAATGCGTTCTAAAATATTATTAAGAATATTTATATCGACATGGATAGCAGCTTGGATATCTTCTAAGGACATAATTAAATAACCACGCTCGTCAATACAGTCAATTATATAATCAGCAATATGCTGCTGATTAGCAGTAAAGGTCAATAGTGCCTGTTCATGCAGCATATCAGCAAGGTTTTGGGTTGGGGCAGGAATTGTTTTAAAATCAAAACTTTCCTTGTTGAAAGAACTGGAAGTTCGATTAGAAGAATTATTGAGAAATTCAGCAAGATTGTTAATATCATCAGCGGCAACTTTATCAGTTGATACAGGTTCTTCTGCTGATATGTCAGTAAATTCCAAAGTTGGATTTTCATTATATTCTTCTTCAATTGTTTTATGTAGTTCCTGTGAGGACATTTGCAGAATTTTTACTGCTTGCTGCATTTTAGGGGTCATAATTAATTTTTGTCCTAGCTGCAGTGATAGATCTTGTTTCATATAAGTAACCTCATAATTAAATGCAATATATGTACTGTTATTTACTCATAGCAGCAGCTAAAGCTGCACCCAATATGGAACCGCCATTTTCTAAAGTGAGGCTGATTTTATCAGACTCATCAGT
This sequence comes from Pectinatus brassicae, assembly GCF_014201835.1. Taxonomy (GTDB): domain Bacteria; phylum Bacillota; class Negativicutes; order Selenomonadales; family Selenomonadaceae; genus Pectinatus; species Pectinatus brassicae. Next base: position 15,079 of record NZ_JACHFH010000045.1, read on the forward strand.
CAGGATTTGCTGTAGGGATTCGTGCATATTCCTATTAACAGTTGGCATTTTTTCAAAAACTGAACCATCGATTACAATATTATGTTTAGGAATGGCGTTAGGAAAGATATGCCATAATATACCGCAGTAAGTTGCAGCAACAATACGGGCAGAACGACTGACAATAGCTGCGGCTAGATTTTGCACCGCATTTAAATCTTCAATGGCAAGTGTAAGGTTTAATGTGTTTTTTAGTAATTCTTGTATAGCAGTAAGTTCGGCAGAAGTATCATTAATAATATTGGATAAATCAATACTGGTAAATTGCGGTAAAGTTTTTAATTTCAAACCTTGCTGCAGGCAATAGGCGAATAATTCACCAATATAGCGCCCTGAAACCATTTTTTCTAAACGCTGTTGACCGGGTAGTTCAGAATTTTCGTCAAGCATAGCATCATATTTATTGATGGCTAGCTTGGAAAAGCCGCCTATTTCCAAGTTTATTATCATTGGTTTTGTATCATCATTAAAATTGCTTTCAAAATAGCAGGTATTATGACCTGTAGCATAAATTGAGCCGATATAGGTATCAGCTGATTTATAGGCAGCTGCAAGCAATACAGCAACGGTATCATTGATAACGGCAATTGGTTCAACATTACTAAAGCCTTGCCTTTGCAGGGCTTCTTTTAGTAAGTCATTGACAATTTGACCCTCAACGCCTATTGTGGCAAATTCTTTTGTCCAGGTTATCAGCTTAGCATTATAGATATTAGTTTGGCTGGAGGGAAAAGAAAAGGTATGGCCTAAATAATATTTTTTATCGTGATTACCAGCAATTGCTTCATCAATAGTAGCGGCAATAAAGTCGAATAATTCAGCTGCGGTAGAATCAGCACTGATAAAATCATATAGTCCTGGAAACTTTAAAGGTTTAGCAACTTTTTTTATTATTTTATATTCTCCATTGCCTAAAAGTTCCAATAACACGACTCTAAGGTTTGTGCCACCAAAATCAAGTGCTAAATATTCACCAGTTTCTAGGCCGGAAGGTAATCCAATATATGATTTTAGCATTTTTAAAGAGGTTGGGTTATTAGAGAGGCTTTGTTCAATTTCATAGCGGGCACAAGAAGCGATTTCTTTTAGATTGTCTGGGGTAAGGTTAAAATCTTTGCTGATATCAGTTAATATATTTGCATACATAATAATACTTCCTTAAAAATTTATTGTGAAGGTTGTGAAAAATCTTTATTTATATTTTAACAAACTGAGCCAAGAATAACAAATTAATATTGCAGTTCATTTAGCTTTTTCTGCAGTTGTTTAGATACTTGCTGATAATTGTTTAACTGCATACTGATATCATGCAGCGAGGCATTAATATTAAGAGATTTTGTTGTAATGTATTTATTATTGGTATTGGTCTGATTGCTTAATTCATTGAGTGCAGTTATAATTTCTTTATTTAGTTCAATTGAATCTACAATTTGCATAGTAATAATATTATTTTGTGAAGAAAAATTATTCAAGTAGTCAGTATTTTTCATGTATTTATCCGATAGTGCAATTAAATTTTTATAATCATCAATGACTATAGTATCAAGAAAGTTTAAAATAGCTGAATTCTTATCAGCTGTTTTTGCCATCATAAGTGTAGATTGCTGTGTTACAGATGAGATTTTACTGGAAATATCTTTAACCTGCTGAGAAATATTTAAGATTTCATCAATAAGTGTAAGGGATATTTTGGCGTTATTATGGCAATTTATATCAATAGCAATATTGAGTACATGCAAATTGAGTTGAGTGATACACTGGTTTATTTTGACAGCGAGCGTAGTAAGCTTGGGATAGTCATATTTTTGCAGGGAAATTTTATTTTTGGCAATTGTATCAAGGATATTATTAATTGATATATGAAGAGTTTTTTTAGTGTTAAGGGCCAAAGTGTTTATTTTTTGCGTATATTGGGCTGCATTTTCAGCATCATTAACACTATATATAAGCTTTTGTTTAATATTAGAATGGGTGTTTTTTATATCTATTATTTGTGCAAGTATTTTTTCATTAACAGCATTATTTTCTTCATTAGTAGAAGCAATGCTCTTATTGGCAATATTACAGTTATGAATTAAAGTTTCCAGGGCAGTTATTATAAGGGTATTTTGTTCGATAAATTGTTCAGTATTATAAAAAAAGATTCTGAAATCACTAGTTATAGCTCCAATAAGATTTAAAATTATATTGCCTTCATGGAAATTTGGGGAATAATCTTTTTTCGATAAGCTGATAAAATTTTTTTGCTGTAATTGCTGCAGAGAAATAATAAGCGCAGTAAATAGGGTTAGTATTTTTTGAGCAATAAAATATAATATACCAAGAATGCTTAAAGCAGCTATGAATAATATACTGCTGAAAATTTTTATATAGAAATTGTAATTCTGAACCTCCCACGACTAAAGTCGCGGGGTTCCTGCTTCATAGATAGTTGCGCAAAAAACACGTCTTACATTATCTCCACAGGCTATCCCCGTA
>NZ_JACHFH010000046.1 GCF_014201835.1 Pectinatus brassicae
CGGGGATAGCCTGTGGAGATAATGTAAGACGTGTTTTTTGCGCAACTATCTATGAAGCAGGAACCCCGCGACTTTAGTCGTGGGAGGTTCAGGATATACCTATGTGTACTTTTATTGATCCGGAGCTGTCATCAATAGCTGTGCCTATCGATAAATTGGGTACAATAGCTGTAAGGCGGTTAATGGAAAAGATAGATAAACCGCTGGAAAATAATGCTTTAAATATCTCAGTAGAAACTACTTTTATTAAACGCGGAAGTATTGGCGAAAATAATAAAAAAATCAAATAAAGATATATCAGTAAATAGAGATGACAGAGTCATCTCTATTTTTTTATTTAAATTATTTAATTAAACATTATTGACTTTTAAATATATAATGCTATAATTTTAATTAAATAATTTAAATGGGGGATAGATATGAAAAAGATAAAATTAGGATTGGCTCCAACACGCCGCTCAATTTTTAGTGCACCAGATGCAATAAAATATCGTAAGCTTACACAAAAACGATTGGAGGAATTAGGCATTGATTTTGTTGATATTACCGATATCAATGAAGAAGGTTTACTCTATGACGATAATGATCGTATAGCTATAAAAGAAAAATTCAGAAAAAATAAAATAGATGGATTGTTTATACCACATTGTAATTTTGGTACAGAATATGAATGTGCAAGATTGGCTAAAGATTTAGATGTACCAGTGTTATTATGGGGGCCATTGGATGAACGTCCTGATGAAAATGGTGTGCGGCTGCGTGACAGCCAGTGTGGTTTATTTGCTACCGGTAAGGTGTTGCGCCGTTTTAAGGTGCCATTCACATATTTGACTAATTGTCGTTTAGAAGATCCTGTTTTCGAACGAGGAATTAAAGACTTTTTAGCTGTTTGTAATGTAGTTAAGACTTTCCGTAATATCCGTATTTTACAGATTGGTCCGCGTCCATTCGATTTTTGGTCAACAATGTGTAATGAAGGTGAATTACTGGAGAAATTTAATATTCAGTTAGCACCGATTCCTCTCCCCGAACTTACTCAGGCAGTAGAAAAAGCTAAGGCTGAAAAAATAGAAGTAAAAGCAGTAATTGATTATATCAACCAAAATATGGAAGTAAAGATAAAAGAAGGAGAAGTCGAAAATGTGGCTGCTTTAAAAGTAGCGATGAAGCACTTAATAGAAAAGTATGGCTGCAGCGCAGCAGCTATACAATGCTGGAATGCATTGCAAAGTGAGCTTGGCGTTATGCCGTGTGCAGCTAATGCCCTGCTCAATGAAGAAGGAATTCCAGTAGTATGTGAAACCGATATTCATGGTGCCATTACGGCTTTGTTGGCTGAAGCTGCTGGTATGGGAGAAAATAGAAGCTTTTTTGCTGATTGGACAATTCGTCATCCTGATATTGAAAATGGTGAATTACTTCAGCATTGCGGTCCATGGCCGATTTCAGTAGCTGAGGAAAAGGTAAAACTTACTTATCCGCTGGCTTTTGAACATCCAGGCAGTTTGACAGCAGAAGCCAAACATGGCGATGTAAGTTTATGCCGCTTTGATGGTGATAATGGAGAGTATTCATTATTATTGGGAAATGCTAAAGGTGTTGCCGGTCCTAAAGGTATGGGGACATATTTGTGGATAGAAGTTGAAAATATTAAACGTCTTGAAGCAAAAATAGTTGAAGGTCCATATATTCATCATTGTGTAGGTATTCATAAAAATATTGTGCCGGTTCTTTATGAAGCTTGTAAGTATATGAATATTAAACCTGATTTTTATGATCCTATTGAAGAAGATATTAAGGCATATTTGCGAGGAGAATAATCATGAACTTAAAAATAAAAGCTACAGATTTAAGAAAAGATATTTTGACCCTTATTTATAAGGCTAGAACCGGACATACTGGTGGCGACATGAGTGTGATTGATATATTGACAGTGCTTTATTATAAATATATGAATGTTAACCCGGAAAATATTAAAGACCCTAATCGAGATAGATTTATTTTAAGTAAGGGACATGCTTCGGAAGCATTGTATTGTGTATTATCTGATAAAGGTTTTTTTCCTAAATCGGATTTAGATAATTATTCCGGTTATGGTTCTAAATATATTGGTCATCCCAATAATAAAGTCAATGGTGTAGAAATGAATACTGGTTCATTGGGACATGGGCTTGCTGTCGGAGTAGGGATGGCACTGGCTGGTCGAATGGATAAAAAAGATTATAGAGTATATGCCGTAATGGGCGATGGTGAAATGGCAGAAGGTTCAGTTTGGGAAGCGATTATGGCAGCTGGGCATTATAAACTTGATAATTTAACGGCATTTGTCGATCGCAATAGATTACAGATTTCCGGTACAACGGAACAAGTGATGACTCAGGATTCGCAGGAAAAGCGATGGGAAGCGTTTGGCTGGAATGTATTATCCATTAATGGTAATGATATTGATGCTTTAGATGCAGCTGTTGGACTTGCTAAGCAATCCAAAGGTAAACCAACAGTAGTTATTGCCAATACAACAAAAGGCTGCGGTGTTTCTTATATGGAAAATCAGGCTGGCTGGCATCATCGTGTTCCGACTGAAGAAGAATATGCTCAGGGAATAAAAGAATTAGAACAAAGGAGAGCTCAATATGAATAATATAGCCAATAAACAGGCCATTTGTAATAAACTTTTAGAAGCATCCCAAACTGATAAGGATATAGTGGTACTTTGCAGTGATTCCAGAGGTTCGGCATCACTGACTAAATTTGCCGATGAGCTTCCTGAACAGTTTATTGAAATAGGTATTGCTGAGCAAAATCTTGTAACAGTAAGTGCTGGATTGGCTTCCTGCGGTAAAAAAGTATTTGCTGTATCACCAGCAAGTTTTTTAAGTACTCGCAGCATGGAACAGGCAAAAGTAGATGTTGCCTATTCTAATACTAACGTAACATTGGTAGGTATCAGCGGTGGTATTAGTTATGGTGCATTAGGCATGACCCATCATTCAGCAAATGATATTGCTACAATGGCATCAATTCCTAATATGCGTGTGTATTTACCAAGTGATCATTTCCAAACTGAAAAATTAATTGAAGCATTATTGCAGGATGATAAACCAAGTTACGTTCGCGTTGGCCGTAATGCAGTTGATCCAGTATATGAAGAAAATAATATCCCTTTTGAAATGGATAAAGCTACATTAATAAAAGACGGCACAGATGTTACCTTGATTGCCTGCGGTGAAATGGTAAAATCGGCTAAGGATGCTGCTGAAATTTTAGCAAAAGAAGGTATAAGCGCTCGAGTAGTTGATATGTATTGTTTAAAACCAATAGATAAAGATATCGTTATTAAAGCGGCTAAAGAAACAAAAGGGATAGTAACAATTGAAGAACATACTATATATGGCGGGTTAAATTCTCAGGTTGCTCAGATAACAGCACAAAATTATCCTGTCACTGTAATTGGTATGGGACTTCCGGATGCGCCCGTAATTACCGGGAAATCACAGGAAGTATTTGATACCTATGGTTTAAATGCTGAGGGAATAGCAAAAGAAGCCAAGAAGGTATTGAACAAGTAAATTATTTCTGGTAACAATATAAGAACGTGAGGGAGAGTAAAATGCCAGAAGCAAAATATATATTAGGACTTGATCAAAGTACACAAGGAACAAAAGCTTTAATCTATGATGAAAATGGCAAAATTATAGCCCGCGCTGATCTGTTACACAAACAGATGATTGATGAACGTGGTTGGGTGGAACATGACCCACAGGAAATACTAGCTAATACTTATAAAGTCATTGCAGATGTTATAGATAAAGCACAAATTGATAAAAATAAAATAGTATCTCTTGGCATTAGTAATCAACGGGAAACGGCTATGGCTTGGAATAAAAAAACAGGCCAGCCGGTTTATCCGGCCATTGTCTGGCAATGTGCCCGTGGGGAAAATATATGTAAAAAAATTGCTGATAATGGATATAGTAAGAAGATAAAGGATGCTACAGGACTCTTTTTATCACCGTATTTTTCTGCAGCAAAATTAGCATGGATTTTAGAAAATGTTCCCAGTGCCCGTGCGGCAGCAAATAATAATGAGCTTTGCTGTGGGACAATGGATAGCTGGCTCGTATATTCTTTGACTAAAGGAAAAGAGTTTAAGACAGATTATTCCAATGCATCACGTACACAATTATTTAATATTAATACATTGTCTTGGGATAAAGTGATTTGCGATGTATTTGGTCTGCCTATAAATTCGCTGCCGGAGGTTGTAGATTCTAATGCCTTTTATGGTATGACTGATTTAAATGGATTTTTAGCTGCAGAAATTCCCATACATGCTGTTATGGGGGATTCCCATGCTGCCTTGTTTGGACAAGGCTGCCACAAGCCAGGCGGAGTGAAAGCAACTTATGGTACAGGATCATCAGTAATGATTAATACTGGCAATAAATTAATAAGAAGTAAAAATGGACTCGTTACATCATTGGCATGGTCTATAGATGGCAAAGTCAATTATGTCTTAGAAGGCAATATAAACTATACCGGAGCGGTGATAAGCTGGCTTAAAGATGATTTGCAATTAATTGATTCCGCTGGGGAAACAGAACAATTGGCTAAAGAAGCTAATATTGCTGATAAAACATATTTTGTACCAGCCTTTACAGGATTAGGCGCACCGTACTGGAAAAATGATGCGGCCGGAATGATTACAGGAATGACCAGAACCACTGGTAAAAAAGAAATAGTTAAGGCTGCATTAGATAGTATCAGCTATCAAATAACTGATATCCTTAAGCTTATGCAGAGTGAGTCTGGCATGGACATAAAAACACTGCGTGTTGATGGTGGTCCTACCAAAAACAAGTACTTAATGCAGTTTCAGGCGGATATTCAGGGTTTTCCAGTATTGGTACCGGAGGTGGAAGAACTTTCGGCATCTGGTGCAGCTTATCTTGCTGGTATTTCCCTGGGACTTTATGATATAAATGATATGAATTTTTCCGGCAGACATAAAAAATACGAAGTATTATTAATGTCGCAAGAACGGGAAAAATTATATACTGGCTGGAAAAATGCCATTGAGCGGACAATTTATAATTTGTGATTAAATATATCAAATGGCATTATGTTGATCTTAATATGATGCCATTTTAGAAAATTACTTATATTTAGACATAAAATTAAGAAAATTTTCTTTTGAAAGTAATTTTCTAATTACATATAAAATACAATTAATTAAGAGAATAAGATAACTTGCAGTAATAACAGCAAAAATAATTATTTATTAAGTATGTGGGAAAAGAGGATAAGTAATGGCAGCAGGAGAAAAAATTAGTATTCGCGAAAAGATTTGCTATGGATTGGGAGATTCATCGGCAAATATTTTCTTTGGCATGACAATGATGTTTTTGCCTTATTTTTATACGGATGTAGTGGGAATATCTGCTAGCGCAATGGGCTTTTTATTTTTGGTAGCAAGATTTTTTGATGCTTTTTCTGACCCGATAATTGGGCACTTAGCTGATAATACTAATACTAAATATGGGCATTATCGGCCATTTTTATTATATATGGCGATACCATATGGTTTATCATGTTTTTTAGTGTTTTTGGCACCGGAGTTTAGCCCAACAGGTAAGTTGGTATATGCTTATATTACATATTTGTTTTTAATTGCAATGTATGCTTCAACAGTTGTTCCTTATGTAGGATTGCTGACTGTTATTACAGGTAATCCGGCAGAACGTTTATCAATAAATTCAGTTAGATTTCCTTTGGCAAAAACAGCTTTTTTGCTGTGCTCAGTGGTAGTGCCAATATTTGTAGCAAGTTATGATAAGGCACATGAAGCCGAAGGATATAGAACAGCTATGATTATTATTGCAATAATTGCAGCTGTTTGTACTTTGACATGTTTCTTCGGAACGAAAGAACGTGTGCAGATGACAGTGCCAAATTCGAATGAAAAGAAAACATCATTATTATCTGAAGTAAAACTTATTTTTAAAACTAAAACATTGCGGTCTTTTTATATTTTCTTTGCCCTTACCCAAATGGCATTTACTTTTAAGGGCAGTGCCGCTATTTATTATGCTAAATATTATTTACAGCAAAATGATGCATTTTTGACAGGAGTGTTGTCAGCATTTTCTATTGCGGGAATTGTAGCACCGATAGTAGCAATGTTCTTAATAAATCGCGGTGTATTCAAAAAATTGCGCATGTTGGAAATAGCAACAATAGGGGCAGGAATTATGGCAATACCTATTATGCTTATACCACCAGAACATTATATGATTTCTGTGGCATTTTTAGTGTTAACAACATTTTTCGGCGAATTAGGTATTATTGTTTATTGGGCTTTGCCATGTGATTGTGCTGAATTATGTGAAGCTAGATATAATAAAAAAATGATTGGCGTATTAGGCGCACTGGCATTATTTTCCCAAAAATTTGCTATGGGGATAGTCGGTTTATTAATTGGCGGTATTTTGTCCTATGTAGGTTATGTGGCAGGCGGCGCAGTAAATGGCAAAATTTCTATGGGAATTTTAAGTATAGTAGCAGGGCTGCCGGCAATCTGCCATTTTGTAAGTTATTATTATTTAAGACAATATGATCTTAATGAAGAAAAAATGGCAGAAATTCACGAAGAAGTAATTGAGCTGAATACTGCTAAAATATGAATCATATAGAAATCATGCTGGAATAAGAAAAAATACTCCCAAGCAAATTTTTAATTTGTTTGGGAGTATTTTTGGTATATAAGAATAAGAGGCTGAATTTATAAATTTTTTATAGCAATACAATGCCATTTGGCAGAGAGAATAAGTTCGTCATTAAGCCAGGCATAACCTTCTTGGTAAATCGTTTTATCACGAATTCGTAAATTGTTGATAGTCATTTTAATCGTGTTGGGAATGGAAACAATTTGATGTATTTTAACGGCATCAATAGCAGCTGCTGCCAATCTTTTATCTGTTGTCAGCTGCAGTATTTTACAGCCGGCACCGCCGCACTGCATTAAGGATTCTATGAGAATTGTGCTGGGGATAATTTTTTTATTGTTAAGAATATCATAAAATTTAAAATCGCTGCCGTAATATTTCTGTCCAATAATCTTGGTATTATCGGCATGTAAAATTTCATCAACGAAAAGAAAGGGGGCTCGCTGTGGCAGAAAGTTTTCAATTGCTTTCATTTATTTTCTCCATGGCTATTTTTTGCAGAGCAAATTTATCAATTTTACCATTGGTATTTAAAGGAAATTTTTGCAGGAAAAAAACTTTTTGGGGAGGGTGTCCAACATTTTGCTTACAATAATGAAAAACTTCTTTTATCGTTAATGTATTTGATTTAGGAATAATCGCTGCGGCAATTTTTTGTCCGCGTAATTTATCGGGGATGCCAAATACAGCAGCATCTTCAATAAAGGCATGTTTTTTTAGCAAAGCTTCAATTTGCTCCGGCTGGATTTTAACACCGCCAACATTTATTACACCGTTTTTACGTCCTTTCAGTGTAATATAGCCATTAGTGTCAATATAGCCTAAATCACCAGCAGTGGCTTTAGGTCGTAGGGAAGGGACAATATAGGGACTTTCTACCCAGATTACATCGTCAATGATTTGGGCTTTTACCTGGGGAAATAATTTACCAGCGCTTTCTGGATGCTGTAATAAATCATTAGTTTCAGCATAGCTTATATGACCGAGTTCACTGGAACCATAATATTCAATAATTTTGGCTCGGGGAAAATGATAATGGAGACCTTTGACAATATCCAGCGTTATCTTGGCACCACCGCTGACTAAAGAAATAATTTTTTCATTCATTTTTTTGCATACCTTAAGTAATATGCGATAGTGGGCTGGTACCATGAAGATGGAATTTATTTTGTATTTATCAATGTCGAGCAGCCAGGTGCATGGCAGGCGATTCTTGGCAATTACTACACAGCCGCCAACAGAAAAGGTATGGATACAGGCATTAAGGTTAGCGGTATAGGATAAATCGCCAGCTAAATAAAGACGCGTTTTGGCATCGATATTAAATAATTTGCTTTGCCAGGGAAAGGCTGCGGCCCAGCTGTAATGGTCGCGCATTATTATTTTGGGTATGCCGGTGCTGGAACCGGAGCTCATAGCACCGAGAAAAATATCATTTTCTCTTACAGTGGGTACAGCTTTTTTGTGGGCGTTAAAAAAATTATTATATTGAACTCGTATCTTGATTTGATATTTTTCCATTAATTTTTTTGTAATTTTTTCTGGCAGTGTACTGCTTCCCAGTACGCATATGCCACCAGCCTTTATAATAGCAAAAAAACATAATAATAAACGGACAGGATGGTCTTCCTGTAAAAAAATTATTTCACCTTTTTTTATGAAAGTAGCGTTATAAGCCATATAGCTGCTCTGGCGATCGAGTTCATCATAGGTGAGTTTTTTATCGTTATGGATGAGGCAAATTTTTGTTTTGGGTGCGTGTTTTAATATATCAGATATTACCATGATTATATTACCTCCAATAATGTTGCTGTACCTAGTCCGCCGACAGCACCTATGGATGCAATCCCTAATTTAGCTTTTTTGTTTTTTAATATTTTCAGCAGGTGCAGTAAAATAATAGCACCGGAAGCACCATAGGGATGACCAAAGGCGATAGCACCGCCATATTGATTGAGGATATTTGAGTCTATATTCAATTCATTGCAAACGGCTAAGATTTGGACAGCAAATGCTTCGTTTATTTCGACAGCATCGATTGAGTCTAATGAGAGTGAATGTTTTTGCAATAATTTTCTTATAGCAGGAATAGGACTTAAAGGAAATATATTGGGATCACAGCCAACATTTACGGCAGGATACAAATAAGCCTGAGGCTGTAAATGATATTTATTGACAGCCTGCTGGGAAGCTAATACTAAAAAGGCAGCACCATCATGTTTTAAACAGGAATTTCCAGCGGTAATGCTGCCGTTAGCAGTGAAAGCTCCTTTTAAACGGCTTAATAATTTCATATTCATAGTACTTTTAGGACATTCATCAGTAGAAATATAATTAGCTTCTTTGGCAACAGGAACGATAATATCCTGTAAATAGTGATTTTCTTGTGCCAGACAGGCCTTTTTATGGCTGGCTAAGGCAAATTCATCCATTTGCCGGCGAGATATTTTAAATTTATCAGCCAAAGCTTCAGCGGCAATGCCAATATCAGGATTACCAATCCATTCTGGGGAAAAAGGTGCTTGTTCATAATAGGAATCTTTGTCTTTAAAACGAGGGTCATGTTCATTGAATTGTCTTTTGGGTGCCAGTGAGCTGCTCTCGGCTCCACCAGCGATGACTATGTCAGCACGCCCAGAGGCAATCATTGCCGCAGCTGTATCAACGGCATTAAGTCCCGAGCTGCACTGAGAATCAATAGTAAAAGCTGGAATATCATAAGGAAAACCAGCCTCGAGGGTGGCAACTCGGGCAATGTTTCCGCCAGTTCCAATTATATTACCCATAATTACAGCATCGACATCATAAGGGCGTAATTGGAATTTTTCTAAAAGACCGGTGAGTGTTATCGCCGCTAGTTTTTCAGGTAAAAAATCTTTCAAAAGTCCATTTTTTTTGCCAATTGGTGTTCTGAGTCCACCAATCAGATAATTTTTATTCATTATATCGCCTCAAAGCAGGGATGTTTTTGTAGAGGGCCTTTGCCAATATCGTGGCAAGGATTGTTTTTAATATGTCGCCGGGTAAAAAAGGCAGCATACCGAGCCAAATAGCTTGCTTGAGATGCATCTGCGTGATAAATAGCAGCCAAGGAATAGCTATTATATATTCGATCAAGATACTGCCGGTAAAGATAGCAGCAAATAAACGAAAGGTATTATTGTTGTTGCCGCGCAATAGAGAAATTATGCCAACGCCAAGCAAAAAACCGAGATAATAACCACCGCGAGGACCAAGTAAAATGCCAATGCCGCCAGTAAAACCGGAAAATACAGGCAGGCCGGCAGCACCTAATAAAATTACGATTAAAATACTGTAAACAGCCTGACGTACAGATAAAACAGCTCCAGCCAGCATAACGCCTAAGCTAATGCCGGAAATAGGTACGGGACCAATGGGAATGGAAATAAATCCTAGAACGATGATTAGAGCCGCAAATAAAGCTGAATATACAAAGTTAAATAAATTATTATTATTTTTATTATTCATGGTAAAGGTACTCCTTTTATTATAATTATAGTAACTAAGAAAATTATAATTTAGCGTTTAAATATAGTCAACTTTTACACATAATAAGTTGACGCAATATAAAAACAAAATGACAAAAAAAGGCCCAAAAGTAAGTTGGGCCAGTTCGTTTATAGGAAAATAATAAAATTACGTACCATATGAATTTTTCTTAATTATAGAGGTTGTTTGAAAAATTATTTTATAAATTTATCAATAGCGCTTTTTAATTTGTCAATTGTTTCAGTATCATTTGATTTAGCGGCATCAATAATACAATGTTCCATATGGTCTTTTAAGATGACTTTAGAAACATTGGTGACAGCAGCATTGATGGCAGCCAGCTGAATTAAGACATCACTGCAGTCACGGCCTTTTTCAACCATATTACGCACAGCGTTCATATGCCCGATAATACGAGCCATTCTATTTAATACAGCTTTAGTCTGGGTGTGTGGGTGGGCGTGGAGATGATTGTGGTCATGTATATGTGGATGATCGTGTGAATGTTCATTATTTGCGGGCATGTCAATAATATTTAGTTCATTATTAGAATTAACTGGTTTTGACATTTATTTATCATTCCCATTTTTTAATAAAAAAAGTTCTTTGTTTATTTCATTATATTTATCCAATGACATAAAGACCATATTTTTGCCATTGGAACGCTGAATAATATAAGTTTCATCTTTTGCAGCGGCCTGTTCGGCATAAAGGGTAAATTCGCGTAAAAAAGCAGATGATGATATAGCTTCCATTGTATTTTCTCCTATTAACAAGAATTAGTGCCTAGATAAGGATGAACAACAGGTTCCAGGCTGAGCCTACGTACAAGATCTAAAGCTTCCTGCAGTGTAATATCAGATTTTTCATCTTTGCATTCAAAAATACATAAGGGTGTGGCAATGCCAATTTCGGAAGCAGGCATATATACATATTCAGATGTAGCATTATCACCATAAATAATACCATCTTTTAATGCAGATTCTGTCATTGTTGGCATAAAATATCCACCTTTATTAAAACATATTTTTTCGCCATAATAATATGGCACAGCCTACTGCCATAACTATAGCTATTAGCGATACATAAAAAAAACCGAGAGGACTATCAGCGAAAGGAATGGACACATTCATACCGAAAAATCCTGAAATGGCAGTTGGAATTGCCAAAATAATTGTTACCGCCGTTAAAAAACGCATCACTAAGTTTAGATTGTTGGACATTATTGAAGAGAATGTATCAGCCATGCGTGATAAGATAGTACTGTACATATCACCCATTTCCCGGGCCTGCTTATTTTCTATGATAACATCTTCCAATAAATCTTCGTCTTCTTCATATACTTTTATTATGTTTTGGACATTGTGATTAGAGCGTATGCGCATAAGCTTATCCAAAACTGCAGCATTGGAACGCAGTGAGGCATTAAAATAAGTCAGTGCCTTTTGTAATTCAAGCAGACGCAGAATTTCACGGTTTTGCAGAGAATCACGTAATTTTATTTCGATTTCATCGGATAATTTATCGATTTGTCGCAAGTAACGCAGATAATAAGTAGCCGATTTATATAATAATTGCAATAGAAAGCGAGTTTTTTTGTAAGTGCGAAATGCATTGCTGGTTTGCTGATTAAATTCTGATAAGACAGGAGTATCAGCCAGACAAACGGTAATAATATAATCAGTTGTAAGAATAATAGCCAGTGGTAAAGTATCGTACATTTCAGGACCGTGCATTACTGGCAAATTAGTCAGAACCATTATAGAGTTATCTTCAACATCGATATGGGAACGTTCTTCATTATCTAGTGCTGAGCGAAGAAAATCTGGTTCAACTTCGGTGAGATTACTGACAACTTTTAATTCGTAAGGCGTTGGTGCCACTATATTTATCCAGGCACCTCTTTCTAAAGTCTTTAAATTCAGTTCTTCTAAAGGGCCAGATTCTAATGATTTATATATTTTCAACATAATCTATGACCAAATCTCCTTTCAGAGGAAAGTTTGAGTCATAAATAGACCTTCGCTGAAAATATAATGTAATGAATAAATAACCATATTTTTATAGTTACTTATTTATTACATTATATCCATGAAAAGGATATATGGCACAAACATCCTTATTAAATTTTTAATTAAACAACACTGTCGCGGATGGTCTGCATCCATAATACCCGCCTCTTTCTTTAATTGACTCTATATATGAAGTGCTTTTTCATATTATCCAAACTGACAAATCTGGATAGCCAAAGTTATTAATAAATATTCCATTAAAATATTACCCCATGCCATAATATAAGTCAATGATTTTAAAATTAATATTAAGTAAAATTTGACATTAAATAAAATTGTTGCTATAATAGTAAAGCATTTAACGGAGAGGTGTCCGAGTGGTTTAAGGAGCTGGTCTTGAAAACCAGTGATACGGCAACGTACCGTGGGTTCGAATCCCACCCTCTCCGCCATTTTACTAATATCTTTTTATGAAATTAATTGTGTGTCATTATATATTTAGAGCTTGTTTGAAGTGTATCCTTGTAGGGAAACTTCAACTGGCTCTATTTTTTTTGTGACAGTTAGCGTTTTGGACATTTAAATTAAATTTATAAACGATATTCATATCTAGAGATTTTTCGCCATTTATATTGTATGATTCTGAAACCTCTATGCGATCAATTAGCTCGACAACGATGGATCTTGTCAAAGTATTAATACGCAAACACTGTTTTACACGATTTGTCCAATTTGTTAAATCATCTTCAACACGTTTGTATTTGCTTAATTTGATTTCAATACTTTTGGTATCCGCAATTAACTTTTCTTGTTCATTACTATATTTTTGCGACATACGCTTAAAAAGATCAGTAGTAATCTCTCTAGAAATTTTATCTTCATATAAACTTTGCAGAAGCTGATCAATAGCTTTAATCCTATTTTTGTACTCACGAATATTTTTTTCGTACCGTTGTATATCTTTATTTTTAAATTCACCGTTACTTTTAAAAATATCATTAATCAACTTTTTTTCGTCTTCAGCAGCTAAGACAGCACATTCTTGAATATTTGTTAATACGGCTTGATATACGGTAAGATAATCAACATAGTGCATAGGACAAACATTTTTTCCCTTTTGGATATATGTACCACAGCGAAAAAATTCTTTTTTACCAGATTTCAAAAATTTTCGATTAAAAACTA
Organism: Pectinatus brassicae; assembly: GCF_014201835.1. Taxonomy (GTDB): domain Bacteria; phylum Bacillota; class Negativicutes; order Selenomonadales; family Selenomonadaceae; genus Pectinatus; species Pectinatus brassicae. Next base: position 13,433 of record NZ_JACHFH010000046.1, read on the forward strand.
GATTAGCACCGCAGTCCGCACATTTTATGATTCCTGCAAATATAGATACTGTTCCATTTGAGCTACGTCTTACAGTTTGTTTTTTATTACGTTTTCTAATTTGTTGTGCTTCAAACCATAATTTTTTGCTAATGAGTGGTTTATGAGTATTTTCAATGATGATCCATTCGCCGATATCTTTACTAATAATACGCTTATCTTTAAAAGATTTTACTGAGCGTTTACCATTGGCCATAGCTCCATAATAAACAGGATTTTTTATAATTTGCATTATGGTTGCACTTCCCCATTTATTTTTATTGTTCTTAAACGGGTTAGGTTTACCAATGCTGTTATAAAAATACTCATTTGCAGTCAGTATATTTTCACAGTTGAATACGTCTGCTATAGAGCGTGCAGTATTACCTTTTAGATACATTTCAAATATTCTAATTACATTATGAGCAACATTTTCATCAACAGCTAGAACGTGTTTATCTTCTTTTGATTTTAAATATCCATAAGGAGCACGACTGTTAGAAAATTTTCCTTGGCTAGCCATTAGTTTTTTTGTAGAACGTGTTTTACGACTTATATCAGCAGCATACATTTCATTCATAATTTCTTTAATGGGGGTTGAAATATTATTAAGGTCATCATTAAGGCTATCGTGATTGTCATGTATGGCAATATACCTAACACCATATTCATTAAATAATTCGCGGTGCCTACCAGCTTCAATATAATTGCGTCCTAATCTACTTAAATCTTTTGTAATAACACAGTTTATTATGCCATTTTCAATATCGTGCATCATTTTTTGAAAGCCTGGACGGTTGAATGTAGTTCCGGTTACATCATCATCAATGTAGGCTTTATACATAGTCCATTCTTTTTCGTTTACATAAGCTTCAAGCATGTCTTGTTGATTTTGTATGCTCATACTTACGTCTTTTTTACCATTTTTCAAGTCTTCCCTTGAAAGACGGCAATAAATTCCAACATTATATACTGTTTCCAAAAATTTGACTCCTTTCACGAAAGACAGCGTATATGCTAGGAATGCCTTTTATAATTATACTAAAGACATTCCTGAATAGTCCATTGAATTATGCAAATTCTTCTTTTAATCTAGTAGTGGCTATAGAAAGTAAAATATCATAAAGACTTTTTTGCGGATAAAAGCAATTTTTTATATTTATATTAATATTATTAATTTTCAATGTTGCAATTATACACGCATGAGTTACTTCAATTTCTTCTTTAGCTAAGAAGTTGGAATTTAAATTATTGATTTTGGGAATGAGTGTTTTTTTCATGCTTTTATACCCCCTTTACATGTGAGTGCTTGATTAATAGTTTTTATTGTTTTACCATGGGCGTTTAAAAAATTAATGGTTTCTGAGGATAAATCTTCTAAACAGACAGGTAAAACTGTACGTGGCAATTTGGCGTATATATCACCTGTAATCTGCAATTTATGTAATTTATCAATAAAACCAGTGGCTCTTTTCCAACCTATATGGAAGGTATCGCAAATCATATTGCAAGAAATATGATTTTTATTTAATGCCCAAATGATGATATTGGCGAAAAGTTGATCATCAATTTCGTTATTAGTGTTAGAAGCAACTATATTAGTGAATTTTACAGATGTTCTTTGTGTGGTTAAATCTTGAGTATTAGTTAAAAAACAATATTTTTTGTTAAATAAATTATAACGTTCAATATCTTTTGGAGGTCTATTTTTGTAGTTGATTCTAATATTAGTCAGTGCTTTATTTATAGTTTTTTCAGAGATAAATAAACCTTGTATATGTTGTAGTTGGGCATTACTGGAGGACCGAAACAACATGTCACCATTACCCTTCAGTTTTTCAGCACCGCTTTCACCAAGAATAGTAATAGAATTATTATATTTTGCGCATTGAAATGCCATCCTTGATTGAATATCACTAAGGTCAATTAACATATTTTTTTGTGTAGGATTATGAGCTGCTAGTACCATATGAATTTTAACGTGTCTGCCACGTCGTAAGATAGCAGAGATCGTTTCGGCTGCTAAATTCATCATTTTTTTATTACCTATTTCAGAAAGGAAGGAAAGAAATTCATCCGCAACGCAAACTATAGTAGGGAAGTGTGAGAATTCCTCAGTATTTTTAATACTTAAGCGATTGTCTAGTTCGGCTTTCAATTTCAACATAATATTTAGGAAAATTTTAGAATCAGTAATTATAGGCGCCGAAAGATGTGGAACGTCAGAAAATTGATCAAATTCGTTCGCTTTATCACATATTAAAAGTTTAACCTTATTTGGTGGACAGTTACAAAGTATACTAAGTAATATATTTTTTAAACCAGTCGTTTTACCAGAACCAGTTGTACCACTAACTAAAATATGTGGATATTTTACTAAATCGGTAATAACTGGTTTGCCAATAGCGTCGATTCCTACAATATGAGGTATTATATTTGCTCGATTTGCTTTGAAACTTTCAAATTCAGGGCATTTTAAAATTTGTAAAAAATTTTTATTTGATACTGAAGCTTTGGAAACGATTATAAGAATAAAAATATTTTGTTCCATTATTCTTAATACCGGAAGTTTTAAAGACATTCGAACGTCTTCAGCATATTTTTCAATATCATTTTTTCGTGTTCCACATAGAATTTTTGTTTTGTATATAAAACAATCATTACGAAGATAAATGTTTTTATTTTTTATGTTAATATAAACCCCATAGCTTTTGTAGCGTTTAATAATTTTTTCGGCTAAATCTTCGGCTTGATATTGTAATTCATCATAATCATAATTGCTCATTAAATAGACTCCTTTTATTTGATATTAGTAGTTCTTCTACTTCATCTATAAAAAAATAAGTGTGTATATCAGCTAAAAATACTGCTAAAATAGGATATATGGATATTATATTTAAAAATAGAAGTAAAAGAAGAAACACCACTTTGCAGACAAAAATTTATAAAATTGCAAAGAGACATGTAAAATAAAATGTTTTTAATTAAACTAGTCCTTTCTTTAATTTTAGAAGATATTATTAAATCTTGATGCATTAGTTTCCTTAAAGGTAGAATAGTGTAAAATATTTTAATTTATTACCTGAAAGGGATGTCTTTTGTTAATAATGATTATAAATGAAATATTTAGCTAAAAGGTGTGACAAAAATAAAAAGGGTGCATATAAAATGGATACAAAGTCTTTTGGGTACGATTTAGTTAAACGTAGGAAAAATTTTTATGGAGATTATATGTTGTTTGAGGAAAATATTAAACAAAATGAAAAATTTTGTATGGCTTTTTATAAATTAAAAGAAGACGTAAATTGCAATAGCAAATTGAACAAAATTTCCAATCTATAATAACTTTCAACAAGCATATATCTTATCCAAGAATGTATCAAAGAGATCCTCT
>NZ_JACHFH010000047.1 GCF_014201835.1 Pectinatus brassicae
TGGTTAAGAAATGCTTGAGCCGTATGAGCGGGAAACTCTCACGTACGGTTCTTAGACGAGGAAAAGGGAGTAATCCCTTTTTCTTAGTCGATTATACCTCGTGGGGCTTTAAGAAACGATTAGAATCCCGTAATTTAACTCAGAGTATGTCGCGTGTCGGCAAGTGTATTGACAATAGTCCTATGGAAGGATTCTGGGGAACGCTCAAGTGTGAGAAATATTATCTACATAAATACCAAACTTTTGATTCCCTTAAGAAAGATATTGATGACTACATCTATTTTTACAATTACGAAAGATTACAAGCAAAATTAAACAGCCTCAGTCCGATGGAATTTCGAACTAAGGCTGCTTAAAATTTTTTATTTTTTTGTACTGTCTACTTGACAGGGTGCATTCCAGAATGAACTGCAAGTTGAGCCTTTAAACTGTCTAGGCGCAAAGTTTTTAATTGCCCAGGAAGCAAGAAATAGTATTTTGCATAAACGATGATTCAGATATAACGATAAAATGGGTGATTTAAAAGGTTGTGGTTCGTTGCCTTGAAATCTCGATTAAGGCCGTTTGGTTATACATAATCCATATAAGACCTGCAAAAGTTTAACGATGGAAAAATCTATTTTTCTAGAGGTAACTTTTAAGCATTCCCATACTGTTCAACTAGAGCTTGCAATAACAAACCATGTCGTTCTTCATCCTTACCAGTTGCGTTGATCTCTTGAGCAGCCTGATCTAGCCCTAGCCCGCGAACGGCTTGGGCAAATTCTTGAATTTTAGCCACGGCGCCACTTTCTAATTTAGCTACATGAGTAAGAGTAGTGAAAATATCATCTTGCACATGACCATTTAAGATACTATAGAGTCCAGCATGCCGGGCTTCGTCACTGGCTATATTTTCTAGTGTAGTAGCGACTTCGGTATAGCCTTTTCTTTTGGCTAAATAGGCCAAAGCATGGTACATGCCCACTGCGCGTATTTCTGCTTCCAACGATTGTTCCACGTGTTTTTCCAATTCCGTGCCTTTGAGTACTCCTAATAAATTCATGTTCAATTTCCTCCCAATATTTTTTGTATTAATATTATGCTTGTGGTAATTGTTTAAGTAAACGGTGTAAGGTGTCTCTGAGTGTATTGGCCTCCTCAGGTGATAATTGTGTTCTACATAACATCTGCAGTGGAATGGTGGCTGCTTGCTCTTTGAGCTCACGTCCTAGCTGAGTGAGGGAAATGCTGATTTGCCTTTCGTCATTTTCCATACGGCTTCGGGTAAGTAATCCTTTTTTTTCCATGGATTTCAAAACAGGTGTCATAGTCCCTGAGTCTAGATACAGATGATTACATAATTTCTTAAAGGGAATAGGATCTGTTTCCCATAAGACTAATAAGGTAATATAGTGAGTATAGGTAATGCCAAGTTTATCAAGGAATGGTCGATAGAGACGAATGATTTCTTTGGAACAGGTATAGACGGCAAAACACAGCTGGTTATCTAGTTTTAAATAATCCTTATTGTTCATGATCTTTTGCTTGTATGAGTAGTTCTTCAATGTCAGCTGTTAAGTTACTTGGTGGGGTAGTTGGAGCATAGCGACTATAAACTTCACCCTTGCTATCAATTAAAAATTTTGTAAAATTCCATTTGATGAAATTTCCCAGTAGTCCAGGGACTTTTTTGCTAAGATAGGTGAACAAGGGATCAGCCTTAGATCCTCTGACATCAATTTTTGCAAAAACCGGAAAGGTTACTCCAAAATTAATTTGACAAAAATTTATAATTTCTTTATTGGTTTCAGGTTCTTGGTTTAAAAATTGATTACAGGGAAAAGCTAGTATAACAAAATAATCTTTGCCATAGGTTTCATAGAGCTTTTGTAATTCTTGGTATTGTGAGGTAAAACGACACCTACTAGCTGTGTTGACGATAAGGACAACTTTACCTTTATATTCTTCTAAGGATTGTTGTTCTCCAGTTACTGTAGTTGCTGAAAATTGATAAATACTCATAAAAGCTCCTCCTATCTTAGACATGTAACTTTAAATCGTTTGCAATTAAATTGTAAACGATTTAAAGTTACATGTCAATGTTTTATTGCTGTCTCTCTAGGAATTTGTTAATGGTAACTATACATATAATATTGGTAAAATTGCTTTTGTGAAAGAATTTGGGAGAGCTGCTTATCAAAATCCGCTTCTAAGAACGCAATGGACTTCTAAATATGAAATTAAAAGTTATGAAAGTATAGCAAATGCTCAGTCGAATAATTCCAATATAGCTGAGGTGAAGAATTACTCTATTTGTGGAGTAAATTCTTTATTAGTCTATAATGACGTAGAAGAAGAGGGGTACGACCATGAAAGCTGAAAAGTAGAAAACGTTTATAAAGGTATAAACTATCATTTGAAAAATCCAAAGGAATACGGAATTCCTCTGGAGGATTACTGGCTTGGGGAAAAACTAATTACATATAGTTGTTAAATGCCTTTGGCTTGATAATTAATAATTCGCGCAAACGATGATATTTAGACATAAAGTAAAATGAGTGGATTTGGACTGATACGGCTCGCCTCCACAATCTAAATCCCGATTTTTAAAAGAGTTACAAAGGCGCTAATTACCTGGGCTTAAGGTAGTTAGTGGCTTTTTTGTTCTGATTTTTCAAGATTTTCCTCGCCTCAACCATGTAAAACCTGATTTTTACTGAAGAGCAAATAGTTGATAGTAAATTGAATCACTATTTCTTATTTATGAGTAAATGGTAATTTTTTTGTATTTAGGTGTTTAGGATTAATAGGGGAGAAACGTATCACCTATAACGACGAAAAATGGCCTCAATCCTTCAAAGTGATATCCTACCATAGGAGGTTTTTTCTTTCATCTTTCATTTTAGGATCAGCGGCTTATCTTTTGTCCTTTTTAATATTGCGGACGCTGTGTTATAATAAATGATAATATAGAACATAGAGGGCTGGTGTGAAGTGAAGCAAACAAAAGAAAATACAGAGGAACAGATTGCCATTTATTCTCGTAAATCTAGATATACAGGCAAAGGTGAGAGTATAGAAAATCAAATCGAGCTTTGCAAGCAGTATATCCGTCCCCGTTACCTAAATTGCAATGACGAAGGTATCTTGATATATGAAGATGAAGGATTTTCGGGAGGCAATATGGAGCGTCCTGAGTTTAAGAAGATGATGGCTGAAGCAAGGGCAAAAAAAATTTCTGCTATTGTCTGCTATCGCCTTGATCGCATAAGCCGTAACATAGGTGACTTTGCCAAGCTGATTGAGGAATTGGACGGGTTGAATGTTTCCTTTATTTCTATTAAGGAACAATTTGATACTTCCTCTCCTATGGGCAGAGCAATGATGTATATTTCTTCTGTATTTTCCCAACTAGAGCGTGAAACGATAGCCGAGCGTATACGTGATAATATGCATGAGCTGTCTAAAACCGGCCGGTGGCTTGGTGGTACATCGCCCACGGGGTATAAGTCTGAAGAAGTGAAGGATGTAACAATAGATGGAAAAATTAAAAAAGCCTGTATGTTAGAAATCATTCCCGAAGAAGCTGATATCATCAAACAGATTTACAAGGTGTTCTTGGAAACTAATTCATTGACTAAAACAGAAACTTACTTTATTCAAAATGGCTACAAAACAAAAAATGAAAAATTATTTACCCGTTTTGCTCTTCGTAATATCCTTACCAATCCAGTATATATGATTGCTGACGAGGACGCTTATCATTATCTAATCGAAAATGATGTAGATTTGTTTGCCGAAAAAATAGATTTTGACAGCAAGCGTGGTATTATGGCATATAACCGTACTATTCAAAAATCCGGTAAGGCTAACCAAATGCGCCCAATGGACGAATGGATTGTGGCTGTGGGGAAACATGCAGGTCTGATCAAAGGCACGGAATGGATCAAGGTACAGGAATGATTGGAACAGAATCGGTCTAAGTCTTTCCGTAAACCCAGAAGCAACGTCGCACTTCTTTCCGGTCTTTTATTTTGCACCTGCGGTGACTATATGCGTCCTAAATTGAGCAAACGGATGGATGCACAAGGAGAGTTTATTTATTCTTATCTTTGTGCCATGAAAGAAAAGAGCCGTTCTTATGTTTGCCAGATGAAGAACGCCAACGGAAATATGCTTGATAGAGTTGTGTGTGAAGAAATAAAAAGACTTGGCTCAGATAGTTCAGAATTTATCCGTCAGCTTGAACTTGGCAAGAAACAACTTGAAGGCAATCGTGAAGAATATGACGATAATTTAGAACGCCTGTGTGGTGTGCTTACGGAGAGTGAGAAAGAGATTGCCGCGCTGGTATCGTCATTATCTAAAGCGGCGGGTACATCAGCCGAGGGTTATATCGTTAAACAAATTGAAGAACTGCACGGCAAGGGTGAAATAATTAAAAGCCGCATTTCTGAAATGGAGAGCCTGACAGCCAGTCATACCCTTTCTAATATTGAGTTTGATATTATCCGTCAGATGCTTACAACCTTTAGGGATACGATAGACGATATGAGCGTTGAACAAAAACGCGCCGCCTTACGCACCTTTGTGAAAAAGGTGGTTTGGGACGGCGAGAATGTTCATGTGTATCTATTTGGCTCTGATGACAGCGGCGGTATTGAATTGCCAAACGATGACTTCCTTTCGGGCAATGGCGGTGGACTTGCTGAAAATGGGGAGAACACTACTGAGCCGTTATGTGAGAATAGCAAAAGGGAACATTATGTATATGAAGTTGGCGGGCAAATTCGACGACATGAGCAGATTCACCACTTAAGGAAATGATTATAAATAAATCATTGCTGCTAATATTTTTTAATATTCTTTTAAATTCATCAATTCCTTTTATCTCGTAAATGAGAAGATTACAGCTAAGAAATAAACGCTTCATTTCATTAGCTACATTTTCTTGTACATAACCAGAAGGATAAATAAATACTCTTTGCGCTTTATACATAAGCTTATTGGCACTAGTGAAATCTTGTTTGGCAACTTCATTCCCCACTTTTTGACACAAATTTATGGCAGCTTTAGCAATATCAATAGAGGGAATATCTTTGTCTTTTCCTAATTCCATTTTTAACATCATTTTTAAATCGGAAAAACCATCGAGAGAAATTTTTTGAGCAAAACGAAGTACGGTAGTTCTGGATACATTGCATTTTTTTGCGAGATCATATATAGAAATATAACAACATTCTTTTTTATGATTACATATATATTGCCAAACAATTATGTCTGTAGGATTTAACTTGCTTAAATTATTAGTTACAAGACTTTCTAGATGCATATTTATCCTCCTAAATAGTGCATTGAATTTTATATAAAATTTTAATAAAAAGAAAAATGAGCTGTTGTTGAAGTAGTAAATTACTTTTACAATAGCTCATTTATAATACTTGAAATTTAAGTTGTAGTGAGTGAGAAAAGATAGTTTAACTATTATGGAGAGAGGCTACGCTATTTCGTATAATTAACTTATTACATAATTGTGAGCGGATAAAAACTTCACTGGGATTTTTTATCAGTTCAATTAATTTACGAACAGCCAGCTGCCCCAGTTCTTTTTTATAAACTTTTATAGTTGTAAGGCCAGGATTAAAAATTTCACTGAATGTTATATCGTCAAAACCGATAATGGATATATCATCAGGAATGCTGTAGGCGTTTTGCTGCAGTGCCTGCATTGCACCAAGTGCAACCATATCATTATCAGCAAAAAATGCTGTAGGCATTGGCGGCGATGTTTGTAAAATTTTATTCATATATTCATATGTCCCGGTAATTGAAGGAGGAACATTGATTATATAGTCGTTATTGATTGGAATATTTTTATTTGATAAGGCATGGCGATAGCCATTTTCACGGCATTCAAAATTGCGAATTCGCACATTACTGCGCAGGTACCCAATTTCTTTGTGACCGTTGTCAATGAGATAGTTTACAGCCTGATAAACAGAATCGGCATTGTTCATTAATACCGCATTAAATGACAAGTTTTCAAACCAGCAATCCAGCAGGATTAGAGGAACACTGGCTTTTTGAAAACGCTGTGCATCTATTTCATTTAATTCTGTGCCTACAAGAAGAATAGCTGAGGCGGTATCATTTAATAATTCATTGACACGTTCTTCATAATCAGGGCTGCGGCGATAGAGATTAAAAATACTTGTTTCGTAGCCGCTTTTTCGGCTTTCGTTTTCAACACTTTCCATTAAGACGGAGAAAAACGGTGAGTCGGAAAAAACCTCGCCACTGTCTCTATAGGTAACAAGCTTTATGTTTTTTATTTTATGTTCAGTAAAATAGCCATGCTGGCGAGCAATATTGATGATTTCTTTGGCGGTTGCCTGATTGACACCACGTTTATTGTTAAGTGCGTTAGAAACAGTAGCCGGGGAAAAACCCGATAATTCACTTATTTTTTTAATACTTACCTTCACACCATATTCTCCTTTCATTTTTATATTTTATACTAACTGCAGATAAACCGCAAACAAGAATTTACATAAAGACAATGTAAATTCTTGTTGGGGAAGATGTTGTAGAAGAAAGTTATTATAAAAAATATTGTATGTCAGTAAAATATTTGATATTTAATCATTTTTGGCTTCGTTTCTGGCTTGTAATGCTATTTTAGCTTCCATGCGACGCTGGAATTGATCGACAATAACAGCAAGGATTATTACGACACCTTTTATAATCATTTGCCAAAATTCAGAAACGCCACACATAACCATACCATCAGATATTACGCCGATAACAAAGGCACCAACAACTGTCCCGCCTATAGTTCCGATACCGCCCATCATTGAGGTGCCGCCTAAAACAGCAGCAGCAATGGCGTTCATTTCCCATCCTTCACCAGAGGCGGGGTGGGCGGCTTGCAGTTGAGAAGCTGTTATGATGCCGACAATGGCAGCGCAGACACCAGAAAAAATATAAACTAAAATTTTTACTTTATTAACTTTTACACCAGATAATTTAGCAGCGCGTTCATTACCACCAATAGCAAAGATATGCCAGCCAAAAGTCGTGCGTTTTAACAGTACCCCGGCAATAACAGCGATGATAATTAAAATTAAAACACCGACAGGAATACCTAATAAGCGGCTGTCAAAAAATGAAAACCCGGTATTTCCTAAAGCGGTGTTACCAATGATATTAGAATAGGTAGCACCATTGGAATGAAGCATGGCAAAACCACGGGCTACATACATTATGCCTAAAGTGGCGATAAAAGGCGCAACATTAAAGCGGGTAATAATAATACCGTTCAGTAAGCCGATAATAGCACCAATTAATAATGTAAATAATATAATTAAGGGGACACTAAAATATAAAGTAACTCCGAAAAATGTTAACGTCAGCCCTTTTTGAATCATGCCACCGGCCACCATACCGCACAGACCGACAATTGCACCGACAGAAAGATCAATGCCACCGGTGATTATAACATAGGTCATGCCGATGGCAAGAATACCATAAAGCGCAACATGCTTAGCCAATAGAAGCATAGTGTTTGTCGATAAAAAATTAGAACTGGCAAAACTGAAAAAAACCATTAACAGAATCAATACGATAAAAGTACGTCCTTTGAGCAGCGTCATTGTCAAAGAATGATTATCTTTTTTTGACGATTTTTTTATTGATAAATTCATTTTTTTCACCCTTTTTATATGATGTTATACAGCTGAAGCTGTTGTGTGCCCTTCATATGATGCCATAACAAGCTTATCTTCAGTTATTTCATTTTTTAGTAATTCGGCAGTTTTTATGCCATTGGAAATAACAATTATACGGTCAGCAATTGCTTCTATTTCTTCCAGTTCAGAGGATATTACGATAATAGATAAACCGGCATCAGCATAATGGTTAATAATATCAAAAACATCTGTTTTAGCACCTATATCAATACCACGGCTGGGTTCGTCAAGTAATAAAATTTGCGGTTGTGTAAGCAGGCCTTTTCCAATGACGACTTTTTGTTGATTGCCGCCTGATAATGATAAGATTGGAAGTTTTTTATCGGCGACTTTGATATGGATAGCGTTGATTTCATTATCAATGGAAGTTTCTTCTTGGTGAGTATTTAAAAATAAACCTTTAGCATATTTTTTTAAACTGGATAAAGAAATGTTTTTGCCAATATTCATAGTCTGTATAAGACCTTCACTTTGCCTGTCTTCCGGTACCATGGCAAAACCGCGTTCTATTTGTTCGGTTACATTGTGGATATTTAATTTTTGCTCGTGCAATAAAATATCGCCAGTATGCTCAGGCCGAAGCCCCATTATACATTCAAAAATTTCAGTTCGTCCGGCGCCCATTAATCCGTAAATACCTAGAATTTCGCCCTTTTTTAAATTGAAATTAATGTTCTGCAGCAGATAGCCGCCACCTTTTTTAGGCAATGTCAGATTTTTTACTTCAAGGACTTTTTCGTGTTTGGACCAATCAATGTTTTGCTGTCGCTGGGGATAAGATTTGCCTTTTCCTACCATTTTCTGGACTATCCATGATATATCAATATCTGCTACAGCTGAAGAATCGATAAACTTACCATCACGTAAAATAGTTACATAATCGCCTATTTGCATTATTTCTTCCAAACGATGTGAAATGTAAACAATAGAGATACCTTCTGCATTTAATTCACGCATTATTTTAAATAAAACATGAACTTCTTGTTCACTAAGTGATGAAGTTGGTTCATCCATAATAAGAATTTTTAAATCATCCTGTATTAAGTTACGGGCGATTTCTATCATTTGTTGCTGACCAACACGTAAATCACCTACTATTGTGGTTGGATCAATAGGGTGTTCAAGTTTTTCCATGATTATTTTTGTCAGGCGAATATGTTCAGGGTTATTTAAGCCAATTTTATGCTGAGTTTTTTCTTTGGACATAAAAATGTTTTGATAAACATTTAGGTTTGGGAAAAGACTTAATTCCTGATGAATAATACCAATACCACAGGCACGAGCGTCATTGACATTTTTAAAATAAACTTCGCCGTCCTGCATGAAAATTTTTCCCGATGAAGGTTGTTCAATGCCAGCAATGATTTTCATTAAGGTTGATTTGCCGGCACCGTTTTCACCAATAAGAACATTGACTTTTCCTTTATAGACGTCAAAAGAAACGTCATCAAGAGCTTTTGTTCCAGGATAAATTTTTGACATTTTTTCAGCATGTAAACATATATTGTTTTGTAAAACTTGATTTGTCATATGTTTTCTCCTATTTAACTGTCAATTCAACCGGGGTTATTAAGATTTCTTTAGGAGTGTTGGCACTGAAACAACCAACGAAAGAAATTGTTTTGCCCGTAAGTTCAGTTATATTCTGTTTTTTTATGACGGTTTTATCAATGACAGTATGGATGCTTTGGGCAATTTTAGCCCATGCAACCTGGTTTTTATAATCTTCATATTTAATAAAACTCAGGCTGTCTCTAACAGCAGAACCTTTATAGACACTGCCAATTTGCAATTCAATAGTCGCAGGTCCATTGTAGTCATCAAGTTTTAATACCAGATAACCCGCTTTGTTTTTTGTGTCTACCGTAGTGATTGTTCCTTGACCTTTTACAACGTAAATGGCTTTATCATTTTGACCATATTTTTCTTTTTGTGAAGTTAAATCGTTGTGAGATTCAGCTAATAATTGAGAAAGATTGACGGCTTTTTTTGTTAGTTCAGGCAAGGCTTTTGTTTGCCAGAATGATTCTACGGTTTGATCAGCGTTAAATGTTTTGTTGCCAGTAATATCTCCTTCGTGACCTATTTGGACGACACGAACACAACCGGTAAGGGAAAAAAGAATGATTAGTGCAGATATAGCAGTAATAAAAGACCGTTTTTTCATTTTGAATACTCCCATCTTTATAGGTGTAGTATTGATTCAGCAATTTGCCATATGGCAAATTGCTGAATCAATAACAAGTGAGAAATTTTAACTAAATTAATGAAAATTATTGTTGATAAACAAAATTGTGTAATTTATCAACGTTTTTAGCAGTTATGGCAATACAGTCTACAAGTTGTTTTTCTTCAGCACCGGTGCTGCCGGTTTTTAAGTACTTATCGGCTTGCTCAACACCCATTTGAGCCATGAGAGCAGCCTGCTGCAAAGCAGTGCCAGTCATAGTACCGGCCTTTATGGCAGCGGCAGCTTCATCAGAACCGTCTACACCAATGATGGCAATGTTACTGCGACCAGAAGTTTTTATGGCAGCAATAGCTCCCATGGCCATGGTGTCGTTACCACAGATAATACCTTTAATATCAGGATTGGATTGTAAAATAGTTTCGGTTTTCTGATAAGCCTCGGTTTGTTCCCAATTGGCTGTTTGCTGAGCTACCATTTTCATATCAGGATATTGGTCAAGTATTTCATGGAAACCGCTGGAACGAACATTGGCATTTGTATCAGATTCTTTGCCAAGTAGTTCAGCATAAGAGCCTTTTTCGCCCATTTTTTCAGCAAAAACTTCAGCAATAGCTTTTGCACCTTGATAATTATTAGCTACGATTTGGGAAATAGCAATGTTTGTAGCATTGATTTCACGATCAATTAAAAATGTAGGAATATTAGCTTGTCTGGCTTTTTTTACGGCTTCTGTAGTTGCATCAGCACCAGCATTGTCACATATTATAGCAGCTGCTTTATCGGAGATGGCATTTTCAAAAAGGGACAATTGTTTTGTAGGGTCATCGTCATGGGATACGGTTTTTACTTCGTAGCCAAGCTCTTTGGCTTTAGCTGCTGCTGCATCGGATTCAGATTTGAAGAAAGGATTGGAATGCGAAGGGGTGATAATATAAATTATTTTTGAACCACCACCGGTTAGACGCGCTGATTTGGCAGGCTGTTCTGCTGAAGATGCACCGGACGATTTAGCAGGCTGGGAATTACTGCCGCATCCGGTTAAGGCGAAACTGAACAAACATAATGAAGAAATTAGTACCACGATTTTCTTGAACTTTTTCATAATAACGTACTCCTCCTTTAAGGCTTATAAAAATATTGATTTATCAGGGCTGTGCCTGGATAATCCATTAAGTATTAAAGAAAAAACATTTAAATAATAGTAAAATTTCAGAAAAATCCGATATAAGTATCTGAAAAATATTATAGTATCATATGTAAAAATAATCAATAAAATTTTATAAATATTTACCTAAAAATTTATATGATAGTTTATAAAATATTTAGTTATAATATTTACTAGAGACTTAAGATATTAAAAACTTATCAATTATTAGCTTGCATTAGATAAAAAAAATGTTTTATAATTTATCTATCTAATTTATAGTGATGGGAAATATTATGATAAAAACAATGAGAAGTGGTTATACGACAGGAGCTTGTGCTACAGCTGGTACAAAGGCAGCACTATTGTTTTTGCTGCAAAATAAAGTGGTAGACAGTGTTGATATAAATTCATTGCAGGGGGAATTAATACATATACCTGTAAAAAATGTGCAGCGCACGGATAATGGAGTATCGGCAGAGATAATAAAAAATGCTGGTGATGATCCAGATATTACAAATGGAGTATCTATATATACAGAAGTTTGCTTAAATGAAAATGGTAAAATTAATTTTATAGGAGGCAAAGGGGTAGGGCGTGTAACTAAAAAAGGCATGTCAATACCAGTAGGTGAGCCGGCAATAAATCCTGGACCGCGTGAAATGATGACAATTGTGGTCAAAGAATTGTTAGCAGGTGAACAGGGATGTGATATTATCATTTCTATTCCTGATGGAGAAGAGCTGGCAAAGAGAACGTTAAATCCTATATTAGGAATAGAAGGAGGAATATCGGTAATCGGAACGAGTGGCATTGTTCGGCCGATGTCGGAGGAAGGTTTTAAAAATTCACTTACACCGCAGGTGGATGTAGCTTATGCCGCTGGCTATAAAAGTCAGATTTTTGTACCGGGGAAAATAGGGGAAAATATTGCCTTGAAATTTGGACTGCCCCAAGCAGCGATTATTCAGACAAGCAATTTTATTGGACATATGCTGGAATATGCTGCTGGTAAAAAGTTGCAGAATGTTTTATTCGTTGGACATTTAGGTAAGCTGGTAAAAATTGCTGCCGGCAATTTTCATACGCACAGTAAAGTGTCTGATGCCAGAATGGAAACACTGGCAGCTTATTCAGGTGCTTTGGGGATGGATAGCCAGGGGATTAATGATATTCTGGATTGTGTCACAACCGAAGCAGCAATGGCTATAATCTCCCAATACGGATTATCAGATAGGCTGTATCCCCTTTTGTGTGAGAAAGCCAGCATGCGATCGATGCGGCATGTATATAATGATTTGACAGTGGGTACAATTATGGTAACATTAAAAGGTGAGATTTTGGGAATGGATGAAAATGCAAAGAAGATAGGTAGGGAATTTAATTGGAACATAAAATAATTGTTGTAGGAATTGGACCGGGCTCGAAAGACTATATATTACCAATTGCTTTGAAAAAAATTGCTGCAGCTAAAATATTGGTGGGCAGTGAAAGAGCATTGGCTGATTATGCAGCAGATGGACAAAAAACAGCACCTATTACAGCTGATATTCAAGCAGCTATTGCTTTCATTCGTGAAGAATCACAGCAGGAAGATGTTGTGGTTATGGTATCAGGTGATCCGGGGTATTATTCATTATTGGCTGCGTTACGCAATGAATTTGATATTTCACGTCTGGAAGTAATACCAGGCGTAAGCTCTATGCAGGTAGCTTTTTCCCGTATTGCGCTGCCTTGGCAAAATGCAGACTTAATGAGTCTGCATGGTCGTTTGCCGGATTATGCATCACTGGCTTATGAAAAGGGACGCGTGGTTGGGATACTTACTGATGCTGAACACAATTCCCAGCGTATAGCTATGTTGTTTTTGGATGCAGGCTGGCCACCTAATACGCCGGTATTTGTTGGTGAAAAACTATCATATCCAGATGAAAATATGGTTCAAACTAATTTAATAAGAGCAACAGCTGAACCGGCCATAAGACATTGTATAATGGTGGTGACAGGCTGATGCATATACCAGGAATTGACGATGAACTGTTCATTCGCGGCAAGGTGCCGATGACTAAACAGGAAGTGCGAATGATAACCTTGTGCAAAGCGGCGATAAAAGAAAATGATATAGTTTTGGATATTGGTGCCGGAACAGGATCATTATCAATTGAGGCGGCACTTATGGCTGTACAGGGACATGTTTATGCAGTAGAACGTAATCCGGAGGCAGTTGGCTTAATAAAACAAAATGCTGTAAAATTTAAGGTAACAGCTAATGTATCTATTATTGAAGGTTTGGCACCGGATGCATTAAAGGGCATTGACAATTACGATGTAGTATTTATCGGCGGCAGTGGTGGCAATTTAGAAGAAATTCTTGATGTAGTAAGTGCGCATATAAATCCTGGTGGTAGAATTATAGCTAATGCTATAACCTTACAAAATGTAAATACAATCATCGAGTATATGAAAAAAAATGATATGTATGATTATGAGTCGGTACTAATTCAGGCCAGTCGTCTAAAAAAAGCTGGTCCTTATGATATGATGATAGCTATGAATCCTGTATATGTGATAACTTGTACAGTAAAATGATATATTGAAATAAGGCAGCTGGGAAAATATTCAATTTTTCCAGCTGCCTTATTTTATGTCATTTAAAAATCATATAGTATTTAATTAAAACTATTGAAAAGTTTAATTAAATACTATATGATAAAAGAATAAAATTAATGAGGTGAGATTATGAAGAAAAAAGGTATAATAAATGCACAACTGGCTGGATACATTGCAGGGCTGGGACATAAAGACGTTTTTATGGTCGTTGACGGAGGGATGCCTATTCCTAAGGGGGTACCTATAGTTGATTTAGCATTATGTGGTGGCGTTCCTACTTTTGAACAAGTAATGGATGCGGTTTTAGATGAAGCTGTAGTTGAGTATTATACATTAGCAGAAGATATTAAAGAAAAAAATCAGACGCTTTTAACCTATATTGAAAGCAAATTGCCGGATGTTGAACATGAATATATTGAACATATTGAGTTGAAAAAACGCTCTGAAAATGTAAAATTTGCAATCAGAACAGGAGAATTTACCCCGTATCCTAATATTATTTTACGGGCTGGTGTATCTTTTGTGGTTTAATATTCAAAAAAATTACAATTATTATTCAATATGATTATATAAATTTAAACTGCAATGAATCAATAATGACTCATTGCAGTTTAAGTTTACGCAATAATAGTGAAGGTTTGACTGGCTCTATTTAATAAAGTTGGCTATAATGTATAATAATAGTGATTTTAAATAAGCCATTAATACTATCACTAGGAAGGGAGAAAATGTGGCAGATATTACGGTAAAAGATATAGCGGTAAGGTTGGGTGTGTCACCGGCAACGGTATCGTTGGCCTTAAATAACCGTCCCGGTGTAAATGCACAAACTCGAAAAAAAGTTCTGGCACTTGTGGAAGAACTAAATTATACAGGAAATACTTTGATTCGTTCACGTAAAGCCGGTAAAACTAATGGATTAATAAATTTTGTAGTATATAAAAGATCAGGCAAGGTTATAGCTGATACACAGTTTTTTACGACCCTTATTGAAGCGGTTGAAAAAGAAGCACGGGAATGTGAATACACAATAACGCTGACCTATTGTGAAAATGAGCGGCAATTTCAGGATAGTCTGAAATTGGCCGAGTCAAGCAGTTTGGCAGGGATGATCATTTTAGGCACAGAAATGAATGAGGATGATGCACTGCTGCTTAATGAAATTAACATTCCTGTAGTTGTTTTGGATAATGATTTGTTTAGTTCGGCGATAGATACTGTTGGAATTCATAATATGAAAGGCATATGGCAGGCTGTTAAATGTTTGCAGCAACAGGGGCATGAAAATATTGGCTATTTAAAAAGCGGCTATTCCATACGTAATTTTGATTATAGATTTTTGGGTTATAAATACAGCATGGATAGGCTGGGCTTGGCATATGATGATAAATTTACTTTTTTGTTGGAGCCTTCAATTGATGGGGCTTTTGCCGATATGCAGATTTTATTGGCTAATGATATAAAAATGCCAACAGCGTTTTTGGCAGATAATGATTTAATCGCATTAGGCGCTATTAAAGCGATGAAACAAACGGGGATACATATTCCAGAGGATATTTCAATTGTTGGATTTGATTAAATGGGAGCCGCACACTCGTGACTTAAGTCGTGAGTTAGGCGACCAAACTAGTCAGTATGTATAGAAATATGCATATAGAGATTGG
>NZ_JACHFH010000048.1 GCF_014201835.1 Pectinatus brassicae
CAAAAAGCTAATCATATAGTAAGTGCCGTAGATGAAGAGGGTTTTTGTTTAGGACAAAAATGTGTAAATGAAAAAAGTAACGAAATAACCGCAATTCCGGATTTGTTGGATGACCTTAATATAAAGGGAAATATTATAACGACTGATGCCATGGGTACACAAACAAATATAGTTAAAAAGATTCGCAAGAAACGGGCTGACTATGTTCTAGCATTAAAAGGTAATCAAGGGAATCTATATAATGATGTTAAGCTATACTTTAATGGCATTGAATTCGTTGCCAAGTGTGATTATACTAAAAGCATCGAAAAAGCACGAAGCGGAATAGAAAAACGTGAATACTGGCAGACTGACGATATAGCATGGCTGCCAAAGAAGAAAGAATGGACTGGATTAAAATCTATTGCAATGACGAAAAACACGATAACCAAGAATGGCGTTACTACAACGGAAACCAGATATTTTATCAGTAGTTTACCACTAAATGTCAAAGAAATAGCCAGAGCAATCCGTAGCCATTGGATGGTAGAAAGCTACCATTGGCATTTGGATGTAACATTCCGTGAAGATGGCAATCACACAATAGATAAGGCAGCTGCATACAATTTGAATATAATTAAAAAACTGGCAATTAACACGCTTAAATTACTTGATGTTGGACGCAAGAATATTAGTCTTAAATCGAAACGTTATATGATCAGCTTAAGCACTGAAAAATATATCGAAAAAATTATGCAGATTTAAGTTCAATTAAAAAATTTATTATTTGCCATTTATCTGTTTGAATTTAATTTCATGCGTTTGTCGTGCAACAGGAATAACATTAGGTTGATTATTGGAACAGGTTGCTAAATCCCACATACATTCTGTTAAAACTTTTTTTACATCTTCATTTATCATGATAAAGCCCTCCTTTTTATTAACAAGTAAATTATATAAAATAGGCTTTTTAAATAAAAGATATTAACGAAAATATTACGTAAATTGCAATAGCAAATTGAACACTTTTTTATCCATAATTACTTTTGGTTAGAATATATTTTATCTAAATTTTCATCAAAAAGCTCTTCTGGTGTTTTGTAATTTAATAATTTACGAGGCAATCCATTGAGTTTATCAGCAAAAGAAAGAATCTGTTCAGAACGAAAACATTTAATGGAAACTCCTTTGGGCACAAATTTTCTTAGCATGCCATTATGCCGTTCGTTTTTGGCCCGCTCGTAAGAACTGTAAGGATGCGTGAAGTAAACTTTTGTACCCCACTTTTCAATCGCTGCCAACTTCTCAAATTCTGAGCCATTATCCGCTGTTATTGTTTTAAATACTTTATTAAATTTACTACCATATGTTTCTCGAAGTTTTTCCATAGTCTTATTTACTGCATTACTTGTTTTGCCACTGATTTTGAATGCAAAATAGTTATTAGTTACACGTTCGATAAGCGACAGGATAACTTCTTCATGACCTTTGCGTTTACCAACTACTGTATCTATTTCCCAATGTCCAAACTGACTATTTTCATCAACTATTTTGGGACGTTGCTCGATACTTCTTCCTTTTAGTCGTTTATTTATTCGATAGTATTTCTTTTTGCGTCTGCGTGTCAAAACATAAGGAACGTCAAACATTGTAATTGGCAATTTGCCTTTTCTTAATTCGTTGTACATGGTTTTTGTTGACAACATTTTGGATTTACTAAATAGCTGATTAACCCGTGCATATCTGACACAGGCATCTATTGACCACTCGTTAAAGTGAAATGCATTAACAACCCATTTTACAAAGGATTTGCAAGTATCTAACTTATGTGGTTTATGGCATGCTTTACGATTGTGCTTATAGACATTATGTCCCCGTTTTGCTAAGTAAATTGGTGGTCTTCCTCTGCCGGGTTTACGCGATACAGTACCTCTGCGCAATTCATACATTACAGTACTTGGAGAACAATTTATTAATTTAGCTATTTTCCTTAGTGAGTAACCTTCACGATGCAGCTTTTCAATGGCTCCACGATCTTCTCTTTGAAGATGTTGTCCAGGCTTGCGTTCTGATTCATTTATGGTAAAATTGGAGTAGTCCATAGTGATTATTCCCCCGTGTAAATGTTTTTGTGGTGATTACATTCTAACACGTGAATGGTCCCTATGGATTTTTTATTTACTGTTCAATTTGATTATACAATTAACCAATTAAGATAAATATTTTCTTTTTAATAAATTTAATATACTGAATATAATAAATAATTAATTTAAATGATAAATAGTTAAAAAATATATAAATATCGCTTTACCATTATTAATTTTATGTTTTTTAGGGGCATCATTAGTCCTCCCATTTAATTGTGATGCTCCTTTTTTATTTAGAAGAAAGGATATTGTTTGAAAAAATTGTTATTTTAATAGTAATAATATATTATATAAATAACAATTTATAGCGATGTTTAAAGGAGCGCATATGTTTATTAATGAGAACTTTCAAACAATATTTAAAGATAGCTTCCCAAAATTAATTTCTATATATGAGGCGAAAGGACAATATACACAAATACCACGAGCCATGCATTTACATGAAAAGGCATTAGAATTTATTTTCATAATAGATGGATATGGTATGCATATAATTGATGGAAAAAAATATTATACAGAAAAAGGTGATTTGTTAATCTTAAATGCGGGAATATTGCATGATGAGTCCGCTATTGGGACTAATCTTTGCATTGCAACTTGTGCAATGAATAATCTTAAAATTAATGGGTTTTTGAATAATACTTTATTAAAAAAAAACCAATCGCCACTTTTAAAAACAGGTGATAATTATTTTAAAATAAAAAGCCTTTTTCACATGATGTATGAAGCAAGCATTGAAAATAATAATATTACAGAAGAATATATAAATTATCTTTTACGTGCGTTAGTGGTTTTGATCTATGGCATTGAACAAGACACATTGGATAATACTAATAACAATAAGGAAAATATATTAGCACAAAAAATAAAAACTTATATTGATGAAAAATATATGGAAGATTTGAAATTGAATGCGATAGCTGAAAACTTATATATAAGTATGTATTATTTGAGTCATGTTTTTAAAAAAAAATTATGGACAATTACCTATGCAGTATGTGATGCGCAGGCGTATAGGCGAGGCCCAAACGTTGCTTATAGATACGAAGAAAAGTATTACAGATATTGCACTGACTGTAGGCTACAATAGCCAAAGTTATTTCAATGGTACATTTGTTAAAATAACAGGAATGTCTCCCAAAAAATATCGTATGCTTTATAGCAAAATTTAATAAATATATTTTTATAATGATGAAAACTCAAAGCTTAGTGAATTTTGCTAAGCTTTTTTATTTGCTTAAAGGTATTTTCCAGTAAAACAGCGTAATAATATGTAAGGGAATAATAAGTTACTGAATATAATAATAAATATACCTGCCAGGTTATCATTTTATTGTGATAACTATTTGAAGAAAATTAAGCAGTATAGAGATAATGTATTTTATTATAAGGAGGTTTTTATTATGACTTTTCCAGAAGCATTAAGGACATGTATTAAGGAAAAATATGCCACTTTTAATGGGCGGGCCTCACGCAGTGAGTTTTGGTTTTTTGAATTGTTTATATGGATATTAACTTTAATTAATGGCAAAGCATTTATTTATTCAGTAGATAATTTTTTTATGGAAATTATCTCAGGTATAATAAGTATTGCACTCTTGGCGCTTTTTGTCCCTATTGTAGCAGTAGCTATCAGACGGCTGCATGATATAGGCAAGTCAGGCTGGTATCTGCTATCTGCTATGGGATTTTGTGCCGATTATTGGTTGGATTCTTCTTATCTATTGGCTGGTACAGCCCTCGGAAGATGGCGAAAACAGATATGGAGATATGCCTGAATAATTGATGATTAAATTTTGTAGTGTTATAGAAAATTAGTAAACATGTATAAGGCTATAATTTTAAATAATAGCTAAACTAATAAAAATGTGTTATAATTATAGCTCGATAAATTTTACTATTGGAGGTCTTTCATGACATTAACAGAAGCAGTACAATCGTGTATCAAAGAAAATTACGCTAATTTTAAAGGCAGAGCATCGCGCAGTGAATATTGGTATTTTAGTTTAGCTATATTTTTGCTCAGTATACTCCATTTCATAATTACGGCTATTCTAGCAGGGAGCTTATTGGGGGGGATTATTTCAGGTGTATTTGGAATAATATTCCTGGCTATATGTGTACCAAGTATAGCTGTAGGCGTGAGACGTTTTCATGATATAGATAAATCAGGCTGGAATTTATTGTGGGGAATAATACCGCTTATAGGTTCATTGCTGGTGCTATACTGGACAGTGCAGCCTTCACAGGACGGCGACAATAAATATGGTTCTGCACCGCAGGACTGACAATATAAACTAAATAATACTCGAAGATATAGATGAACTCCTTTAATTTAAGCAAATAGCTTAGCTAAAGGAGTTTTTTTGTAAAGGAAAATAAGCTAATAGGTTGAAGTTTAGATATATTGGGAATATAATTGACAATATTGTAAGAAAAGTGTTTTGGCAAAGCAAAGATATATTATGGATTAGGAGTTATTATGGAGCGGGAAAATGCTGAAAAAAATAAATTTGATATGGAAAGCTTTCGGATTTTAGCCGAATTAAGCAATGCTATTATATTGGAATGGGATGTAAAAAATGATTATTTACATGTAGCTGATAATTGGGAGCTCGTTTTCGGTAAAAAACCAACGGGAGAATTATTTAGTAAGAATATAAAAAGAAATTTTATAATAGCATCTGATTGCCATGATGTACTAACACAGTATATAAATAAAATTCAATCCCAGTCGAAACCATTGGTACATCGTTATGAAAAATTTGAATTAAAATTAAGGACTTTGCAAGGTGAGTATCGCTGGTTTCAACTGCGTATGTTATTACGCTGTAATAAAGAGGATAAGGCTGAGCGGGTTTTTGGTTTAATGACTGATATTAATACGCAAAAAAATGAATATGAAAAATTATTGCAGCAGGCACAAAAAGATGTTTTGACAGGATTATTTAATAAAGGAACGACAGAAAATTTTATTACGGAATATTTGCTGAATGATAGTCTTGTCAGTAAAAAACAGGCACTGTTTATTATTGATATCGATGGCTTTAAATCTATTAATGATAATTTAGGGCATTTATTTGGCGATGCTGTTATAGCTGAGCTTGCCAAGACAATCCAAAGTTCCTTTCGCAACAGTGATATCGTGGGACGATTTGGTGGTGATGAATTTGTCGCTTTATTAAAAAATATAAATACCGAGGAAATTATTCAGGAAAAAGCTTGGGAATTGGTAGAAAACCTGCGGCGTGAGTATAAGGCTGATAAGGAAAAGTATCAGGTATCAGCAAATATTGGAATTGCAGTTTGTCCTGATTCAGGCAATACGTTTGCGGAATTATTTGAGAAAGCTGATAAGGCTATGTATCATGTAAAGTCTGCCGGAAAAAACAATTATTATATATATCATGATGCTTACTTATGAATATGTCAGTGAACGCATGGATTATGAGCTGCCTAGTGGTGACAAAAAAAATAAGAAGGCATTTACAGAAAATATAATAGAATATATTTTTCGTATTTTATATCGCAGTAAAGATGCTAATGCCGCAACAAACCTTATTTTAGAAGTTATTGGCAGAAAATATAATATAAGCCGAGCTTTTATCTTGGAAAAAATTACCGAGAAAAAGTTTTCTACAACTTTTGAATGGTGTAATGATGGCATAATATCACGACAAAATATAGAACAAAACATACCACGGGAAGTAGCCATGCGTTTTTATAAACATTTTGATGAAGAAGGTATCTTTAGTTATGCTGATATTGCAGTTCTGCCAAATGATTTGAAGGGATTTTTCAGTGATTCACCAGTAAAAGCTATTTTAGAATGTGCGATTTATGATGATAAAGGTGATTTTTATGGTGGTATTTGTTTTGAATATCATCAGCATCCGCGTTGCTGGACTGATGAAGAAATCGAGTCATTATCATTTACAGCAGAAATTTTAGGGACTTTTTTGCAGCAAAAACGTTATATGGATAGTATGAATTTATCGCGAGTACAGGCTTTGGAAATTCTTGATCACATTGATGCCTTTATTTATGTAATTGATAAAAAAACATATGAAATTTTATTTTTCAATAAAAAAGCAGCTGAATTTTTTGGTACAGACAGTTTAGGTAAAAATTGTTTTAATATTATTTGCGATGAAGAAACAAAATGCTCGTTTTGTCCTATTGACTTAATGGCAGAGGCGCTTCAATCAATAAAAAAAGATATATATATTGCTAAACGTAAGATATGGCTAAGAATAGCAGTATCAAAAATTTATTGGCAGCAGAATCGTGAGGTATGCTTGGTACATGCCCATGATATTACTACCATGAAAAATAAACAAAATAAAAAATAAAAAAGCTGTTATTAATATTATGGCATTAATATTAATAACAGCTTTTTTGTGAATTAATTAGATAGTTATAAATGGGTCAATAGAACAATTATCATAGATTATGTCAATATTCCATTTTTTTTCGTTGGCTAATGTTGCTAATTTGTCATTAAGAGTTTTAACAACAGGAAATTCTGTGCCGAAATGACCGGCATCTATAAGATTGATATTAAGTTCCTGGGCTTTTTGTGCTTCGTGATATTTAACATCACCAGTTATATAAATATCAGCACCAAGTATTTTAGCCCTGCCGATAAATTCACTGCCAGCACCACTGCATAAGGCAACTTTTTTTATTGTTTTATCATTGCTTTTTACTAGGCGGATAGAAGTGGCTGGCAAAGTATTTTTTATCATAAGAGAAAATTCCTCTAGTTCCATCGGTTCGGCAAGTTCGCCAATTCGACCAAGACCATTGTTATCACCAGTGATATTTAATGGGAATATTTCGTAGGCAGGTTCTTCATAGGGATGATTTTTGAGCATGGCTTTTATGATTGGTCCCTGTAATTTTGCCGGGAAAATAGTTTCTAATTTTATTTCATTTACTGAGGAAATTTCGCCAATTTTGCCGATAAATGGAGTACTGTCATCTAACGGGAGAAAATGGCCAATACCATCAGACTCAAAGGAACAATGCGAATAATTGCCGGTAGCGCCAGCTCCGGCATCACCGATAGCCATACGAACCTGGTCGGCATAATCTCTGGGAACGAATACACAAAGTTTGACAAGTTCTTCTTTATAGCTGATGTCAAGCGGTGCTGTATTTGTTATTCCCCATAGTGTACAAAGTATATCGTTAACACCACCATGGGCACTGTCAAGATTGGTGTGGGCAGCAAATACAGCAATATTATAATGCAGCAGCGTCTGTATCATCTTGCCTTGGGCATGATCAGTGCGGATTTTTTTTATGGGCTGAAAAATAAAAGGATGATGGGAAATTATCATATCACAATGCTCACTGACAGCTTGGTTTATAACTTTTTCATTAACATCAAGACAAACCATCAGCTTATTTACTTTTTGTGCAGGATTGCCTAGTAATAAACCGGGGTTATCCCACTTTTCCGCCAAATTGTGTGGAGCAATTTTTTCCATAGCATCCATTATAACTTGACATTTTACCATGTTTTCATCATCTCCAAATCTTTTATTAAAGCAGATTTTTTATTGAGTTCCTCAAGATTTGAGGTTTGAGTACTTTCCTGCATGCCTTTTAATATTTTTTTATGGCGGCGCAGCAATTCTTCAATATGAAATTTAAATAATGGCGGTTTGTTCTGCAACAATATCGGTCCAATTTCTAACTCCAGATAACTCGGCATGGGCTTTGTTCCAGGCAGCGCGTAAATTATCTGATAGATATGATCCTGTTCTTTAGCTAAAGCTTCATTATTAATATGCCAGCCAATTTCATAAAGATATTGGCGGAGTTTTTCTGCGGCTAGCTGAGGTTGAACAATAAGACCCTTTAAATTTTTTACAATTTGTGGTGATTGCTGTAAAAGTTTATTGATAAGAATGCCACCCATTCCAGCAAAAATAGCAATATCAGCTTCATTTTCTTTTACAACGGTCAAGCCATTGCCAAGCCTGACATCAATATATGCTTGCAGATTTTTATCATAGATAGCTTGCTTGGCCGTCTCATATGGTCCAGGATTGACATCTACAGCGATGGCATGAGTTATGCGTTTATTTTTTAATAGATACATAGGGATTAGAGCATGGTCAGTACCAATATCAATAATTGAAGATTTTTCGGGTACAAAGGATGCAACAGTGCGAAGTCTGGGCGTCATATTATTTTAAGTCCTCGTTAAGTATATGAAATATTTTTATTTAATTATAGCATAATATATTTCTGAGAGTAAAAAAAGTTGTAAATAAATTCTATAGGTCGTTTTGTATTGGAAGGATAATCAATATTATATTAGAAATATATTATTGATTAACTCAATGTCAATCTAGGTATAGGGAGAATAATATGTCGCATTTATCAGATAAATCAATAAAAAAACAAATACGCTCTTTGATTTTTTCAAGTTTGGTTTTGACGGTAGGTATGATTGTTTTTATAATACTTTATTACTGGAATAATTCGATAAAAGAAACAATGGTATATACGCAGCAGGAAACTACACAGGCAGTATTGCAGAAAATAAAAACATTTATTGATATTCCGCTGGCTATAAATGAGCAAAATAGATATTTTATTGAAAATGGCTTAATAAATATAAAAGATGTCAATAATGATGCTAAATTTTTTGGCAGTGTCATGCGCAGTGCCGATGATAGTGTTTATAGTTTTAGTTTTGGCACAGCGGATGGTGAATATTATGGTGTACGCAGTATATATGATCAGTTGGAATTTATGGAAAGTAATAAATATACAGGTGGTAAATCTACATATTATATGTTAGATGATGGGCTGCAAATTGGTCGTGTAGCTAAATATTTAAAAAAATTTGATCCACGTACGCGTGATTGGTATAAAGCGGCCGTAGAAAATAAAAAACCAGTATTTTCTGATATTTACCGTCATTTTGTGATGAATGATTTGGCTATTTCTGCTTCATATCCTATTTATAATAATAAAAAAGAACTAACTGGTGTTTTGGGAACGCATATTACACTGTATAAACTTAATAATGAATTGCAGGAAATTGTGAAATCACGTTATGCTAAAGCCTATATTTTCGAAAAGAATACTGGCTATTTAGTGGCTAATAGTGACAATAAACCAAATTTTACTGTTGATGCTGCTGGTGTATTTCATAGAATAAGTGCCAAGGAAATTAAGGATGATACGATAAAAACAGCTTATATTAATTATCAAAACAATGCTGATGATACTGTAAATACTCTTGTGGGCATAAGGGATTTTTATGTAAAGGTTTCGGAGTATAAAAATTCCGGAATTGATTGGATATTAATAACAGCGGTGCCGGAAAGTCCATATGTAATGGCAATAAAAAAAAGTATTTGGGTATCAGCAGTAATATTGCTTATTATTTTATTTATAGTCGTATTTTTTTCTTCGCATAAAATAGATAATTGCCTGCAACCAATATATCAATTAATAGATATCTCTGAGAAATTTTCTAATGGAGATTTTTCTAAACGTGCTCATACTTCGCAAAAGAATGAAATTGGTGTATTGGGAATTGCTTTTAATAATATGGCCGATCATCTAGAAACGCTTATAAATCGTTTAGAACATAAAGTTAAGGAGAGAACTATTGAGCTTGAGCAGCAAAATATAGCTTTAGCTACAACGAAAGAAAAATTGGAAAACTTATTACAAATAGATTTTTTGACAGGTCTTTATAATAGGCGATTCCTAATTGAGAAATTAGAAGCTTCAATAGAAAAATTTGCAAAATCTAATACAGTTTTTGCAGTGTTTATGCTGGATATAGATTTTTTTAAACATATAAATGATAAGTATGGACATGATTGCGGAGATTTTGCATTGAAAGAAGCTGCAAGTATTTTTAAAAAATGTTTGCAGGATTATGGCTATGCAGCTCGTTGGGGTGGGGAGGAATTTCTTGTTTTACTGCCACAAAGCGATGAACAATTTGCTGTGAATATAGCAGAAAATATCAGACGGGAAATAGAAAATTATAAATTTCTTTGTGAGGATTTGGAAATGAAAATCACGCTTACAATAGGTGTGGCTGTGTATGATTATTGGATGTCAGTTGATGAAATAGTAAAACACGCTGATATTGCCGTTTATGCTGGAAAACAAAATGGCAGAAACAGAGTAGAACTATATAAATAATAACAAGGAGCTATTTATATGTTTTTAAATTTATGTAAATAGCTCCTTGTTATTATTCTTGCCAAATATCATCGGCAATTGTTTTTATTAATTTGATTTTTTGCCATTGCTGTTCTTCTGTTAATATATTCCCTTCTTCAGTGGAGGCAAAACCACATTGTGGACTGAGCGCTAATTGTGCTAATGGCAGATATTCCTGCGCCTCTGTTAAGCGCTGTTTAATGCTTTTAATGTTTTCAAGCTCACCTGTTTTGGAGGAAATTAAACCCAATACGACTTTTTGCTTATTTATAAAACGCAATGGTTTAAAATCACCGGCTCGATCACTGTCGTATTCTAGGAAGAAGCCGTCAACATTGCAGTTGGCAAATAAAATGGGAGCGATTGGTTCATAACCGCCCGAGGAAAACCAAGTTGAACGAAAATTTCCGCGGCAGATATGCATTGTTATGGTCATATCTTTAGGTTTAGCAGCGATAATATCATTGATGATATTAACATAGTTTTCAGCAATAGTATTAAGATTAAAGCCTCGTTTTGCGTAAGCCTGACGTTTTTCTTCTGAGCAAAATTCTCCCCAAGAAGTATCATCAAGTTGTAAATAACGGCAGCCAAGATTATAAAATGTCTGTATGGCTTTTTTATAGGCAGTGGTAATATCAGCAAAAAGATTTTTTTCATCATTATAGCTGTCAATGGGTACATAAGTATCGGCGCGGACACAGGTTATAAGATGCAGCATCGAAGGGGAAGGTATAGTAAGTTTAGCTATATGCTCATTATCAGCTAAAGACTGTAGATATTTAAAATGGGAAATAAAGGGGTGGTTATCAGGAAACTCAATTTTCCCAGTAATCTTAATTGTTTCGGCTTTGGGCTGGTGGTCTTTAAATGCCACAGACCAAGCTTTGGCACTTACTTTTTCTATACCATTTAAGGCAGCAAGAAAATCAAGATGCCAAAAAGAGCGGCGAAATTCACCATCAGTAATGGCCTTAAGACCCAATTTTTTTTGTTTATCAGCAAGGTCTTTAATACAACTATTTTCTATTTGCTGTAAAGCCGTGTGATTAATTTTTCCGGCAGCAAAGTCGATACGAGCTTGTTTTAGTTTTTCCGGGCGAAGAAAACTGCCCACTATATCATAATTAAAAGGTGCCATAATAAATCCTCCTGGAATGTGTTTTTTTAGGTGTGTTTATTATAACGCTATTAGTATGATATAGGGTAAGTTTAAAAAAATCTAAGTAGATATAGTTTTATTCTATAACACGGGCATTGATATAATGTTTTAGTTTTTGGATATAATTTTGGGCCAAGCGGCTTAATTGAGTGTGTTTGTTATAGATATAGCCGACGGTTATCATTTCAGAACTGTCCAAAGGGAGGGAAATAATGTTGCTGCCATTTAAATCTTCACTTAAGACACCCGTTGAGATGGTATAGCCATTAAGACCAATGACCAAGTTGAATAATGTTGCTCTGTCGCTAACCTGGATATTTTTCTGATGGGATATTGTGCTATGGATTTCCTCAGAAAAATAAAAAGAATTATGCGTGCCTTGCTCAAAAGATAAGCAGGGATATGGTTCTAAATCAGCAAAACTAATGTTTTTTTGTAGGGCAAGAGGATGAGTGGAACTTATGAACACATATGGTTTAGTCGTAAATAATTCACAAAAAATCAATTCATTATCATGCAGTATTTTAGTCATTACTTGTTCATTAAAAGCACTTAAATAAATAACACCAATTTCACTGCGCATATTTTTGACATCATCAATGATTTCATGAGTTTTTGTTTCGCGCAGAATGAATTCATATTCGTCCTGGGCATAATCTTGGATTAAGTTAACGAAAGCATTTACGGAAAATGCATAATGCTGGGTGGAAACGGCCAGCAAGCGACGGGCAGTTTTTTTATTCAAATAGCGTTTTTCTAATAATGAGGTCTGCTCAATTATTTGCCGGGCATAGCTGAGAAAATCCTGCCCATCGGATGAAAGGCTTACACCACGGTTATTGCGGATAAATATCTCGATCCCCAGTTCCTGCTCAAGTGATTTTACAGCACTGGACAGACTGGGCTGAGATATAAAAAGTTTTTGGGCGGCAGTATTGATAGAGCCACAGTTGACAATTTCAATAATATATTTTAGCTGCTGCAGAGTCATATAAATACCTCTTTTTTATAATTTGTTGCTATTTATAGGGAAAAATTATAATATAGATAAATTAAGTAGGAAAATTATCATTATTAATTGAACATTATAAGTAGCTGTATAAATTCATTGTCGATGGGAGAAAATTATGAAATTACATGTCCTTGTAGATAATAATACCATAATTGATCGTTATTTTTTAGGGGAACCTGGTGTTTCTTACTATATTGAAACTGATAATAAGAAAATTATTTTCGATTTTGGTTATAGTGATATTTTTAAAAAGAACGCTAGAAAAATGAATATTGATTAAATGGGAGCTGCACACTCGTGACTTTGCTCGTGAGTTAGGCGACCAAACTAGTCAGTATGTATAGAAATATGCATATAGAGATTGGCAAAAGACCAATCCAATACTGCTTGAAATGCTGGAAA
>NZ_JACHFH010000049.1 GCF_014201835.1 Pectinatus brassicae
TGCCAAATTTTAAGCCGTTATGCGGCAAAACATGGGAGCAGGTTTTGGCAAATGTCTTGGGCAAGGCAAGGACAAAAACGGCGAGCAACAACAATCAGCCACTAAAAAACCAATCGTCCCCTGAAATAATTCACTTAATACTGGCAAGATATGGCATAACGCCGCAAGAATTGAAGAATTCATATAGACACTCCTCTCAAAAATTATCAATGAAAGGCAGGAACAACTTGCATCCTGCCTCTATACATTACCGCTCGACTGATTAATTAAGGTAGCATCCAGCGATAACGGGAACCTCCATCATTTTCTAAGTCCACATGGATATGTTTGCTTTGTGTGTAGGCCAGTAAACCTTGAATTCCTAGCTCGCGACCAAGACCGCTTTGTTTGTAGCCTCCAAAAGGAGCAATCGGATTTAACAAATGATAGGAGTTCACCCAAATCGTTCCTGTATGCATTCGTTTGGCTACTTCCACGGCACGTCGTTGGTCTTTTGACCATACTCCACCTGCCAGACCATAAATGCTATCATTGGCAATAGCAATGGCCTCTGCTTCACTCTTGTAGGGAATCACAGACACTACAGGTCCAAAAATTTCTTCCCTAGCAATGGTCATCTGATTGTTTACATCGGCAAAAATAGTAGGTGGCACCCAGAAACCTTTTTCATAGACCTTTCCTTGCAATGCTTCTTCTCCTAGCACGCGTTTAGCCCCTTCTTTTATGCCAATTTGTATATATTCTTCAATTTTTTCTTTTTGTTTTTTAGAAATAATTGGCCCCATTCCAGTTTCCTCTTTGCTCGGATCGCCTACTTTAATGGTTTTAGCTCGAGAAACCAAACCTTCAATTACTTCATCATATCGACTTTTTGGCACTAATAGACGAGTACCCGACTCGCAAACCTGTCCACTATGTAGCATTGTCGCAAATAAGGAACCATCAATCGCCACCGCTAAATCTGCGTCCTCAAGAATAATATTCGCCGATTTTCCACCAAGTTCTAATGTAGCAATTTTCAAGTTGGATGCTGAAGACAATTCTAGAATTCTTTTACCAACACCAGTGGAACCAGTAAAGGAGATTTTATCCACTTGTGGATGGGCAGCTAAATATTCTCCAACCACACGCCCAGCACCAGCCACGATATTAAGTACACCTTTAGGTAGACCAGCATCTTGCGCAATTTTCGCTATTTCCATCAAAACCAGCGGTGCTTCTGTCGGAACTTTAATTACCATTGTATTCCCTGCTGCTAAACCCGGTGCGATCTTCCAAAATCCCACAGCCAGTGGAAAGTTCCAAGGTACAATGCCAGCACATACGCCAATAGGTTCACGCTGAACAAAGTTATAACTGTAAATAAATGCATCATCATTTGGTACAATGGCTTCATATGTATACGGCGTCCGAATGAGGTCAGCGTAATACTTTAGTGTATTGATAGATAAGATAACTTCCATTGTTGCTTTATGTATTGTGGATCCAGATTCTTCAACCATTAAATTTGCTAATTCTCTTTGTCGGGCTGCCATCCCCTCAGCCATGCCTAACAATACTTCTGCACGCTTTGTTGCTGACAATCTGCTCCAGGAACCATTATCAAAGGCTCTTTTAGCTGCTTGTACAGCGGCTTCTACATCTTCAACCGTAGCTTTTGCTGTCAGTCCTACTAGGCTCTCATCGGCTGGATTAATGACTTCAAACCACTCTTTCGTGGAGCCTTCTACAAATTCACCGTCAATAAACAAAGAATATTTGTTCTCTTTCATTTTATCTACGCCCCTCTTTACATTTTTTAATTCATGTGTTTTGCAATCTCATTTTAGCGAATTGTTATACTCTTTTTATTTAAAATGACCATTCGTATAT
Source organism: Pectinatus brassicae (assembly GCF_014201835.1). Classification (GTDB taxonomy): domain Bacteria; phylum Bacillota; class Negativicutes; order Selenomonadales; family Selenomonadaceae; genus Pectinatus; species Pectinatus brassicae. The sequence continues at coordinate 1,873 of NZ_JACHFH010000049.1, forward strand.
TAAAATGTAAAACTGCAACAATTACACATATCTTTTTTTCATATTTTATTATACGATCGGTCACTTTATTTGTCAATACACTTATTTATACTTGATACTAAAAGGCGCAAAGAGGTTCTGGTGCAAAAATAAAAACTTTGATAGCAGAACATTATAAAATTAGAGAGATTCATCAAGTAGTCAGTAAAGCTGCGTATGTGCTTTAAGGCATCACTATGGATGGTTACAAAGAAATATTGGGCATATGTATTGGACAAAACGAGAATAGTAAATTTTGGCTTGGTGTGTTAAATGAGCTTAAAAGGCTCGGAATACAAGATGTTTACTTATTTTGTAGCGATGATTCATTACGCAAAATGTTGTACTTAGCATCGAATAATATTGTAAAAAAGGGACGCAACGCTACTGGGAGTTAGATATGGTTTTGAAATTAGCGGGTGTATCCCCGATTTTGTGTAAACTCCAAATGACATAAAAAGAGCATATATTTTTTCAGGGGCAAAACAGCCAAGGGGCAATCAGCCCCTTGGCTGGCATTATACTAAAATAGTCCTAGCTGTCAAGCTGATCCAGCCGGTCAGCAAAGAATATTGCTAGCTGAAAATGAACTTGCCCCCAATCCTTGCGGCGGTCTATCCATTTTTTCGTAATATCTATCATAGCTAAATATAGCATTTTTAATAAGCTATCACCGGTTGGAAAAACGGATTTAGCCTTTATTACTTTACGCAGTTGGCGGTTAAAATTCTCTATCGCATTCGTGGCATAAATCAGCATTCTAACTTCTTGCGTATACTTAAAATAGGTAGATAAATTAGCCCAATTAGCTCGCCAGGACAGAGCAATCTTCGGATATTTTCCACTCTATTTTTCATCAAAAGTATCAAGCTGATATAAGGCCGTCGGTTCATCTACAGCAGCGTACACAATTTTTAAATCGGCCATCAATGCTTTGGTATCCTTGTAAGAAACATCTTTCGTTGAGTTGCGAATTTGATGTATTACGCACTGCTGATTTTCTGTTTTAGAGAATACAGCTTCAATGGCATTGGCAAAACCACTAAGACCATCTATGCAAGCAATTAAGATATTCTCTACACCATGATTTTTTAGGATGTTTAATATTCCGAGCCAGAACTTAGCACTTTCATTTTCGCCTACCCACATGCCAAGCACGTCCCGAATACCATCCTTTTGTATGCCGATAGCAACATAGGCAGCAGGCTCCTGAACTCCTCCATATATGCCAGCTTCATTATTCCGCAAGCAAATAGGAATATAAATTTTCAAGAAATTTAATATCGTGCCGCTTACTGATAGTTACGGGTGATACATTAATTTCTGCGAATATTGCCATTATTTTATCGATATTTCTATCGTTCATCTCTTTTTGGGCGAGATATAGAGATTTCTTCTTTGGTACAAGCTCTATCAGCAGAAGCATTTTCTCTCTATGCTTCTGTTGGGAGATATTATCCTCAATTAACTTTACAGCATCTTTTTTCTTATAGTAATTTCCACATGGAACTATATGCGCGAAGGTATCTAAAAATATATCTTTGCTATTCGCTGCCAAGCTTTTTATTTGTTTTGATGTAGCAGTTTCGCCAGTATATTTACTAATAGCTTTCTGCTTTTTTAAACGAACTTCCACACGCAGAATCCCTTTCGCTTCTTCTTGTTTGGATACAGCCTCTTTATCATAAGCCGTGAACTCAACGCCATTTGAATTGCCCTCTAAGTCAAAACTAAGGTCATGGTTAATCCTGTCATCGTCTTTATCATACTTCGGTGCAAACCCTTTGACTTTTCCAATGTTATGTAAGACTTTTATATATGCGGATACGTTTTTTCTATCGTCAACATCAATATTCACGGTGAAATCAATGCGGGTTAGTTTGAAGTCGTTCAGTTTGTATTTGGAATCAAAATAACTATCAATGTATTCTTTGACTTTGCGGAGCAGTTTTGATATGTTGTCGTTGTTAGGCTTCCATAGTTTTTTAATATCGTTACCGCCAAGTACCTTAGTTGGGTTTACAATAAACTGAATCTTTTTCTTGAAAGTATTGTCATGATATTCAATTTTTACTCCTTTATCTTTAAGAGCATGGTCATAATGGACATCATCCATTTTAAATACTCTATGGTTACCTTTTGCCTTTTTATAGGCTTTATCTTTCCATTCGTAAAAATTATCTGTGTCAACAATAAGCGAAAGCTCGAATGTATGCGGTGAATAAATCATTTTAAGTCCTCCGATCTATATTACAAGTATTTCTTACATCTTTTCTACCAGACTACCTTCTCCTTATCGTATTCATCTCTAGGTATAGCTATTTATTATTAATCCCAGTAACTTTTTATTGATCTATTTTCTTTTAGATATATGTATATGATCTAAAGAATAAATATTAGCTAATAAACGATATGCAAAATATTTAAAAAACGAAGGACGGTTTTGAATCGTCCTTCATTTTGTGCATTTGTTTGTAGGGTAATTTTATGGTTATTTCAATTATGTGTTTTCTTGCTATTCTAAAACTGGGGAATTTCAAAACTCTTCTGCAAAATGTAAGTATCTTTACAGATAATTTATCTATTTGATTTCCCTTACTTTCCTATAGAATGTAGACGGTTTCATATTTAATCTATGCATAGCCTCAATTGCTGTTATATCACCAGATTTCCACCTACATACAATTCTATCAAAATCCGGGTGGTGAATAGGTTTACGGCCTTTATATTTCCCTTGTTTTTTGGCAATTGCGATTCCTTCCTGCTGGCGTTGCAGGATGTATTCTCGTTCTAATTCCGCTACGGCTCCGAATATCGTCAGCATAAATCTTCCTGTAGGTGTTGTTGTATCTATGGCTTCTTTTTTAGAAATAAATTCTACCTGCTTGTTAGTCAACTGGGCAATGAGGTCAAGTAAGTCACGTGTGTTACGAGCGAAGCGGCTGATGGATTCGACAATAACAGTATCACCCTGCCGAACATAGGTGAGCATCCTTTTTAGTTCCAGTCTATCAGTATTTTTACCACTGGCTTTATCGATAAAGAGTTCATCAACGCCAAGTTCTTTTAATAGAACCTCTTGACGAATCGTATTTTGTTCTGCTGTGCTTACGCGAATATATCCTATTTTCATACAAATCCCTCCATTAAAATAAGCCATTAGGCTACAGCCTAACGGCACTTTGAAAAAGTGTCCCAATAGAGTTGTTTCTGGATTTTTGGCATGTGCCATTACTAAAGACAACCCTATTGGTAAAACGACTGAAAATTTTCGTTCATTTTACACGGTTATAATCCGCAAGATAAAGATTGTCCCCAATTAAATCTCCTCATATCTCTTACTGTCAAAATAATATATTATGATAGATATAAATGGAAATGATCATTACTGGAGGATATTATTTTGAAATTTATCATATTTCGAGGAAAAAAACTTCCTGTAGGTTTAGCCAAAAGACTTTTAACAATAGCCAGCTATGTTGTACCACTCAATAAATTTTATAGAGATCTTTATTTGGCACTGGCAACCCAAGATAAAAAATAGATGGAATTAGCCCATCTATTTTTTTGATAATAGTAATTCCTTAGTGCTTCTCAATCTGTAAATCACATCTTACATTGTTCCTTCAAGCTAACGTAACCGCCACCAGCTGCGCCTACAATAACGTGATCAAGCACTTCAATACCAATAATACTACCGCATTCAACTAACTTCTTCGTAAGCAAAATATCTTCATTACTAGGCGAAGTATCTGAACTTGGATGGTTGTGAACCAAAATGCAAGCAGCACATGATCTTCGAATCAATCCCTTAAATGCTTCACGTGGATGCACAATGCTGGCATTTAATGAGCCAATCGAAATATTCTCTTTGAAAATAACATGATTCTTAGTGGATAGACCAATCACATCAAAATGCTCTACCTCTAAGAATTCCATATCAGCACGCACTAACTCATATACATCTTTGGGACTTCTGATAATAATTCTCTTACTTGCATCTGGTGTATTCACTTTACGGACAAATTCTAATATTGATTTAAGTTGCTTGGCTTTTACAATACCAATCCCCTTAATACTGCTGATTTCTTTTTCAGTGGCATTCATTAATTCACCAATATTGGGGTAATTTTCAATCAAAGTATCTACAACATACCCATTAGCACTTTCACGCAAGCAACCAGCTAATAAATTCCTCATTTTTTCCACATTAATATACTCCTAACAAAATAAATTACCAGCCTTGAATTACAAGGCTGGCTTTTTTTAATATTCATCATTTAAAAGCATCGTACAATGTGGCCCATCGTCAATCACATATATTTTCTGATATAACGGATGATCCACCTTATCAAACTGATATATTACCTGATAGTCGGGCATTTCCTGACGATGTATAATCGTCTGCTGACCTTCTACACCCATAAGTTCAAATACTTGAAGATAGTCAACTTCTACTGTTCGCTTTGCTATTAAGCTATCAAGCAGTGACCATAAAAACATCTGTACCTCTGGTGGTATAGCCTCTACTACTCCCCTAGTAACAAGTCGCTTTCCTTGAAACATCTTTCGCTCCTTCGCCAATATCTGACTCCATACAATTAGTGATGTTATCGTTTAAAAATCATCCGCACTAACACTGTCATATACTTCTTCTTCTAAATCAGTTAAATCCTCATCCATGCTCTCGACATACGTTTCCAAATCAGCCTGCCCCATCTGGATATTATTGATTTCATCAGCCATATCATCCAGTATATCAATGATATTGATCAGTAACTTCCCTTCATCTGAGTGTAAACGAATATTAAGTCCTCGACTTAGCCCTTGCAAATAGGCTACTCGCTCTTTAATATTAGCCATTTCTTCAATTCCCCTTTATACAATTTGATACTGTGAAAATTAGCAATTTTACGCTACACCATTATCTAAGCTAACCCGATCCAGCATAATACGGACTTGTTTTCTAAGTATATCAATGGTTGAACGGACTTCACCAAGATTACTGTCTAACAAGCTTTCATATTCAGTCACCTGTTGTTTCAACCCTTGTAATTGTTGAATGGCATTATTCGCAGTGGTCTTAGACACTACATTCTGATCCCGTAAGGTAGCTGCAAACTCAGAAGCTAGCGATTTAAGCGTTTTCTTGACACTTAGCACTTGGGCATTACCACCGAGCATACTACCAATCTGTGAAACTTGGCTCAGCACGTGACCTCGAAGCTTTTCTTCCAGCATTTGCTTTTGATCATCCGCATTAACCACGGGTAAATAGTGCATTTCAACTGCACTGCTAGGTAACATCTTAACTAGAGAATTGAGTGCTTTGATCGTAGGCTCATAAGTTGCTGGTGTAAAATATACAGCACCTGCTGGACGTACTCCGACTGCTTGGCAGTCACCTAATGCTGTTTTAATAAGCCTTCTAACATGGTCAGATATAAAATAGTCACGATATTTACCATACAACACTTTGGCTTTATTTAGTGCTGGCTTTGCTTCATCGGTAAGAGCTATCACGTTCATGGTTCCCCATTGCCGTTCAAATTCAATTTCACCTATTTTTTCATAGTTAAGCTGAACGTTCTTTTTGTCTCTTACTTCCTTGATCAAATGGCGTACAACTCGATCTTCGGCTGATAATACTTCTCTTACCATGAGAACCTCTGTGATTTCCTCACCTGTTTTTAACACACCACCAATTTCTGATGTCGCCCGACGAAATGCATCACTGGGTCGGATCGGCGCAGGAACATACTTTTCAGGCAGTCCAACATTCATTGCCAGCTTTACTAGATCATCTCGTAGTATTTCCATATCCGAAACACTAAACCATACCAAATTACCAAGGATATTATCAGTATTACCACCTTTTACAGCATATAGTTTTGTTGCATCATGTATCATAGTTGACATTTTAATCGCTCCCATTTTTTATATTTTTTGAAATAATTCTTTTGCAATCGTTTCGTCTAGTAAATCGGTTACATTCCATACCTCGTCTGACCAGCGTTTTAGCTCTCTCGAATCGTTACCAATTAGGATGCTGTAAATCCTAAATTGCTTCTCCTCTTGCACTTTCTGCAATTCTTTTAGAAATTCATTACCAATGGCACATTCACCGTCAGTAATCATGACAATATCCACCTTATTGAAATTACTCTCTTTCAGTTTGCCAAGCGCCCACTGTAACGGTTGCTCAAAATCAGTACCACCACCAATGAACTCGCTTGCCAGCTTGATCAATTTATCAGGTGAACGTTGTCCAAGCTGAAAATCATCTGTAATTAAATCAGCCCTACTACTGGCAAAGAGCGCATAACTAAATGCTCTACGCTCTTTTTCAGCAATTTCAGCTAGACCTAACGCTATCCCTTTTGACCAAATTTCTCGTCCACCACGCATTGAGCTGGAAGTATCAATTAATACAATAATCGGGCCTTGTCCCATATATCCTCGATGGTCCAGGTCATATTGCAATAATTGTTTTTCCACCATCCTCCTGTAGAAATCCAGTTTTAATGCAGGTCTACGCAGTGATAGCAATTCTTGTGACAATACATGATTAAGGTCAGACCCTTGGGTAATCGAGTGTAGTTCAATTCGGTGTTCTAATTTAGATTTTCGTGAACCAGTAGCTAAATTTCTCATGCGTCCAACGAGCTTTGTCATATCTCTAAATTTCTGTTGCCCACGCAAGACCTGTAGTAATTCCAGTTTTTTATCATATGGCAATCTTTCAAACTCTCCCTGATTAAGCCCCCATGACGTAATAATATTTTCTACTTCTTCTACCTCAGCAACTGCCTTATCAGTAGCAAACTCAACTACCTGACGTAACGTACTTTGAATACCAGATAGGATATGCTGAACTTCATTAGCTGGCATGGCTACCTGTTGCTTTATGGCATCATTAATTTTATTTGAAACCTCTTTTAAATCACCGTCTTGTTCCAATTGTTTCAGCAAATTTTCAAGCAGAGCTTTACTACCAAGTCCTGCTCCTAGCTCATCTAGTTGGGTATATTCTCTTAATTCCTGATATGACTGTGATTCCATCATCTTCGACATCAGCTCATGATTTAGCAGATATTCCGTTGCCAACTCATTTGATGGGATTAGCTCTGGCTTGACCTTGTAAAGCGAAAAGAATACGTCCTCAGCCATTTCTGAGAACGTATTCAATGTTTCTACTCCTTGCCTACTTAGGTTTTGCAGTTCTTTTGATTGATACAGTATTTCTTCATATGCAACCCGATCAAACGCATCATTGCGAACGCTATTTCGTGATAATTCACTGTTATTTTTTTTCATAATAGCCACGCTATATGCCTAGAAGATAGGTATTCACTACATTCTCATTCATTTCTTTAATCTGTGCTAAACGTTCAATAATTTTGCCTGTTGCTTTTCCCTCACTTTTAGCCTGTTTCAGTAGCCCATCCAGCATTTTTTGTGCTACTTTAAATTTGTGATTGGCTTCTGTCGCCATACCAGTACGCTCGGCACTATCTGGTGTTTCTTTTAGCTTAGCCGCCAATTCAAACGCTCCGTCAAATATTTCATTAGCTTTTACAGCCAGAGGATTGGAAAAGCCCATTACGATTTTCTTGCTTTGCTTGATTTGTTCAGGATCAGTCCAAAGCATATTTGATAAGATGGCAATATCATCGTCAGCTACAACATTACGCCCTTCGAGCCAAGCATGAGCCTTTAAGAAGCGCAGGCAATTTCTGAAACGACGATCTGAAATAATAAAGCCTTGGCTTTTCAGCTCTTTCCAGAGCCTCACCGATTGTATCATCGGATATATTCACTTGCTCTGCTTGTTGCTGTGCGCTCTGTAGCTCTTGCAGGCTGATTATGGTAGATGGCTTACCATTGCTGAGTTTTAGCATCGTAGCAAAATTACGTTCATCCTTTACATAATCCACTATATATTTTAGGTCAAATCGATCCCATAGTGCTGCAAGTTCCCCATTTACTCCACCATCGGGAAGTTCATTTGAAAGTCCAACTAATACCTGTAGCGGAATTGGCTTAGGAGTACTGCTATCATCAAAATATACACGTTCATTCATAATTGGCAGCAGGGTATTAAGTACAGCACTATTACACTTAAATACTTCATCAATGACTGCGACATCTGCTTCTGGTAGCTTCCCCTTTGTCACTCTTTTGTACTGGTCGTTTTCTAGAGCTTTCAAAGATAATGGCCCGAATAACTCTTCTGGGGCTGACACCTTAGTTAATAACCTACTGAAGAAGTTACCACCTAACTGCCTAGATAAGGTTTCTGCTATTGCTGTTTTTGCTGCGCCTGGAGCACCAAGCATGAGCATATTTCCCCTTGCAATTGCTGTTACTAATAACCCACGAACGATTTCTTCACGCTCCATAAAGCACCCATTGATTTCCGTTTCTAATTTCAATAATTTCTTGTTTAACATCCTAATTCCCCCATTTAATAATTTTTAGCACGCTTCTTTTGCCTTAACCAGTCTAAATGTCTTTGATATTTTCTTTTTACCATAGGTCGCTAACTTTTCTTCATCAACACCCATTTTTTTTAGGTTACTTGCAGTAAGAGTAAGATACTCAAAGGCATTGATACCAGCATCATATAGTTCGGCACATAGTTAATATAATTTTTCTGCACCAATATTCCAGCTAACGCTGGGAACGAAATCAAAAGTACTGTCACCGACAGAAATAGCACCATTATCTTTTGCCCAAGCTTTTAAATTATCTTTCATGTCAGAAAGAGCAGCTTCTAATCGGATTACCTCGGCTGCTACTCTTTCTGCATCAACTCGGTCATCGACTCTCACTGGAGCAACATTTACACTCTTGATACAAAGGCTAGCATGACTACAATATTGACAAGCCTTACCTGGAGTAGCAGGAAATAAGTTATCACTTTCTACACCATCAAGTAAATTTAATTCCGCCACCTTATCATCAATTTCTTCGGCAAGCTGTAATGCCCATTTCCTCGCGTCTTCCATCTCATTTCGAGTATAAGTATGAGCTTGGCAAGCATCAGCATAGGGATAACGCAGGAATACCAGTTCAGCGTTAATCTCGGTTGCGCCTGTATTTTGAGATAAATACCATGAGTATAATCCTAGCTGGTAATTATCAGTCGGATCATACTTACTTCTATTGGTTTTCCAGTCTATCAGTTGAACTGTTCCATCAGGTAGCTCTCTATATCAATCAATGTATCCTTGAAACTGTATCAATCCTTCATCATCCAGTGGTATTGACAGCCGTTCTTCTACCTGCCCACCACTAATGCCTGTCACGATAGGATGCTGTACCATCCTTATTACCTCACCATGATCTACAGGGATTTCAGCCTCCTGTAATATGGCACTATCGACCGCAGTTTGTATGTCTGCACCACTTAAATAAAGTTGGATTGCCGTATGAATTGTTTTACCTAGAATTAGCGGTTCCGTTGGTGCTTCTGCCATTTCATAAAGATACTTATACTGGAAGGCTGCAGGACAATCAGCATATCGTTTTAGCGTAAGCGATCAATCAAATAGTGTATAGAAAAAATGCCGTTAATCCTGTATTCTACATACAAGGACTAGCGGCATTTTTATAACTTTATAATTATTGACTACAGTTATTTTTTATTTCGTCACTCCATGGCAGATAATTTTCTATCAGCGCAGGATTATGAATAATTGGCTGGTTAGGCAGCTTTTTAAATATGTATTCAAGATATTTATAAGCATCTATTTTATTTGCTTTACAGGTTTCTATTATGCTGTATACCGCAGCGCTTGCTTTGGCTCCTTTGGGCGAACCAGAAAATAGCCAGTTTTTTCGGCCTATGGTAAATGGTCGTATACTGTTTTCTGCTAGGTTATTAGATATGTCACAATGAGCATCTTCTAAGTAGGTCTGCAATTTTTGTTGGTTGTTAAGAGTATAATTTATTGCTTTTCCTAGTTTGGATTTTGGCAGTATTTTATCTTTGTTTATTTCTAGGTATGACCAATAAGCCTCCAGCAGCGGTTTTTCTTGTTGGAGACGTTCTTTTTGCCTGTTTTGTATGGATTCTTCTATTAATATTTTTTCTATGGCAAACAGTTTGTTTATTTGTTTTATGCTTTCTTGTGCTATTGTCCCAGAAAGATCATCAGTGTCAGAAGGTATTGCATCAACGAAGTACCTTCTGGCATGAGCCCAGCACAGACAATGCTTTATGTTTTCTACTTTTTCATAACCAACATAGGCATCAGTATGCAAATACCCATTATATCCTTTGAGAAAGTTTTGGGCATAATCCCCTTTTCTTCCTGGCTGGTATTCAAATATACGGATATTATGTATTGGGTCATATTTACCGCTGCTATACAGCCACATATAGGATTTTGCGGTGTTTTTACGGCCTTTTTCGCCCATTACCTGCACTGGTGTTTCATCTGCATGAATAACTTTTTCTTGTAAAAGATATTCATGCATTTTCTTTATTATGGGCAACAGCCACTCTTGCGCTGCTAAAACTATCCAGTTGGCAAGCGTTGCTCTGTTTAGCTTTATGCCTAATTGCTGCCATTGTTTTTCCTGGCGGTAAAGCGGCACTGCATATTCATATTTTTGTCGCATGGTATGAGCTATTGCTGACGGTGTAGCTATACTATGTGGTAGTACACATGCTGGTACTTGTGGTTTTTCTATACTGAAATGTTCATTTTTTCGGCAAGTGCGGCATTCAAATGTTTCCCGGTAAATATCTATTACTTTTACTTTAGCCGGAATATATTCTAATTCGCTGCGGAT
>NZ_JACHFH010000050.1 GCF_014201835.1 Pectinatus brassicae
TTACGTTAAATTATTGAACCGCCGTATACCGAACGGTACGTACGGTGGTGTGAGAGGTCGCTAAATAAACTAATTATTTAGCTCCTACTCGATTGAATGAATATAATTTTTTTATGATAAGCATTCTTAAATGGTGTCATTAGATTTTTAAACCATTTAACATAGCCAACGTTTCCATTAGTATCTTGCAAACTTTTTAGTAATATATTATTTTTTTCATCAGGTGTCTGGTTGCCTAATTCAGCCATAAAACGCTTTTTATATTCAGCATATTTCCATGATAATAATTTATCTTTTACAGTATCTCCCTTAATATCAACATCCAATTTATAGTCGGTTTGCTGTTTGTTTTGTGTAAGCGGCGATTTTGCTTTTAATATACTATTAGGTGAACTTAAAGCTTTTCCGGCAATACTAAAGATACTTCCCTGACTTCTATTTATTATCGACATTAAAAAACACTCCTTTGTTAAAAAACACATAATGTATTTCGTGTTGTGCTAGTTAATAAACTAGTGTGTCCTTAAAGCCGGCCCTGCACGGTGTGTACTGTATTTCTAAAGTGCTAAAGCACTAAGAACTACAGCATAGGGAAGGTGGCTTGACGAAGTCAAGTCGGAAGGGTTAACCCCTCAGGCAGCTTTGCTGCCAGCTCCCCTACAGGGGAGCCTTTCAGGCATCTAAATTTCAATTAGCACAATGCGAATAATGTACTATATATATTTCAAGAATATATCATTATACCCTCTTTTTTCAGATTATTGTAATTATTTATAAAAAGTTGTATCATAAGTGTAAATATTTTAATAATAGCAAGGCAGTGTGGTATAACCATGATGGTAAAAAATACAACAAATGCTATAATTAACACCAATAAAAGTCCGAATATTGGTAAAACTAATAAGACGGGATCATTGCCAGTAAGCAGAGAGATTAATGCACCAGCATACAATGTAGAAATTAAGATGCAAAAACGTTTGGAAAATTTATTAAAAGATCCTGATTTTGTAAAAAATATCGAAAAAAGTGTTAAGGATATTGATATGTCCACAGTTGGTATTGAACGCAAACCAGATACTCTAAATGAAGATGCATGTCGTGAAACTATGATTAATGGTGATGATAATGCGGCCTTATCATTTCGTAATGGTCGTGAAATACCCAGTAAATTAAAACCGGAAGCTAAAGAAGCATTGGAAAGATACTATAATGCGGCTGATAATATTGCTAAGGGTGGGAAAAAAGTCTTTAAAGAATATAATCTTGAATATGCCGCTATAGCAGCTTTTTCAACTAATGAATTAGCTGATGAACGAGCACAAGCCACTATAAGTGCGGGCAATTATTCTAAGGAAGATTATCAAAAAATAAAAGATATGGCCAAGGAATTGCAGGATAAAGCAGGTGTATATGTTGCGATTGATACTAGTTTAAGTACATTGCCTTTGATTACTACTGAGGGAAATTGGCAAAAAAAATTATATGAAAACACGGATTTTTCATATAATAGTATTGAATTTAGTTATAATAATACACTACTAACATTAGGCGGCAATAGATTAAATTTTATGGCTGATAATAAAGATGCTGAATCTATATGGATTAATCTTGCTCGTGGTAATTATAAAAATGATAATGAAGTTATAGATGCATTACAAGAAAATGGTTATCAGCAAATTGCTGATGACTATAAAAATAAAATATATATTAGTGGAGCGGACTATGATAAAAAAGATGGAGAATTATGGAAAGCAACGGTAGGCTATACGCCAGGGACTGGGGATACCAGTAAATATAATGATTTGCGCAAAGAATTGTTTGGCAGTGATGAAATTTCTTTTGATTATACCAAAGCCGAGCTTGATAAAGCCTATAAAAATGCACCAGCAGAATATGAAAAATTAAAAAAATATCCTATGGATAGAGAATATATAAAATCAGATGATGACAGCAGTAATTCTGCCGATAAACGAGTGCAGGCACTAAGAAAAAGAATAGCTGCTATTAATAAACAAATACATGAAATAAAAGCTACTGACTTAAATCAGGAAAGCAAAACAGAAACAATTAATAATTTAGAAAAAAATATCCAAAATTTACAGCAGCAGATAAATGATATTTTAGAAGATGAATTAAAAAAATTGCAAAATAAATTACATTAATAAATATCAGCATATACAATGATTATGTTCTATTTTACAGATAGAAATATTTTTTTATAACAAGGGAGTGTAATAAAGCCATGAAGGTAAACAATGCAACAAATGCTATAAAAACTACTAATCCAGTAGCAAGTTCTGCTAGTAATAAAACAAATACTACAAATGATAAAACAGAAACTTCTCCAGCCTATCTATTAGATTTAACACCTAGAACATTATCTGATGACGAGATGCAAAAATTAAACGATGAGATTAAGAGTTTTCTAAAAACGCATAAGATTACAGAATCAAAAGATTCTAAAAATATTAATACTGATACGGTTATAATGAATGGCGTTACTTGTAAAATAGGATTTATGCATTCTATAGATTCTTTTGGTGTTGGCAAAAGTAGTGCTTATATATATGCTGCTTTATCATACATTGCTAATGAAAATCCTCAAACAAATTTAGCATTAGATCCTAGTGTTAATCCTATTGATGGTAAAGCTTATCAAGAAATTAAGGCATTGTTTGAAGGAACTAATACCGATAAAGAGCATTATAATAAATTATTTGCTAAATCAACTGAAGATGAGTTTAATACGGCAAAAGTTAACTTTGATTATACAAATAGAATGAATCAATTTTTAAAAGATATGGATAAGGTTACTGGTAAATCAGTAATAGGTAATATAAATAGCTTTTCTCATAAATCAATAGATAAGGGGGATTATTCTGTAGCTTTTTCCTATAATAATAATCTTGTAACACTTAGTAATCAGTTAGTTGATTTTATGAGTAATAACCGCCAAGATGATGATATTTGGAAAAACGTTATTAATGGTAAATATCATAATATGAATGAGGTCGTAAGTGCATTAGATAAGAAAGGTGATAAAACAGCTGCACAAACCATGCAAAATAATTTAAATAGTAATCTTGATCCAGAAATAGCAAGTACTGGTTTTAAAAATAATTATCTAGAAAATATCTGGAATCTTTTAAAAGCTGCTGGCTATAAAGGATAATAAAATTATTTAAAGGATGCTGTTAAATATTAAAAAAGCTCATAGATAATTTGTTGCTAACATGGAGCGATAATATATCATTAGGCAAAATTATTTATGAGCTATAGTTTGTGTTATAAAATTTTTTCAGTAACAGATATTATTTGCAAAACATAAGTATAAGACCGCCTAAAACCGGCATAAATACCATAAAGTATTTTAAAATAGGAGCAGGAACTAAGCGGGTGAATTTAGCCCCAATAAATGAGCCCAGCATCAGTCCAAATAAAGTTTTTACAAATAAATATAAATCAATATGACCAGCCATTAAATAGCCAAGTCCGCCAAAGACAGAAATTGGGATTATCACGAGCATTGTTGTGCCGACAGCTTTATAAAGCGGCAGACCAAAAATCAGTAATAAGCTGAGCTGAATAAAAGCCGCGGCACCGATACCAAAGGCACCGGATAAAGTGCCATTTATAATTCCAATAATAAAAGCTAAGGGCCAAAAATAATGTTGAGAAAAACTGGCAGTTACACTAAATTTATGTATAGCATCGGGATAAAATAATTTTATATATAATAATAAGGCCGAAATAAGCATCATCAGCGCGGTAAGTATTTGTAAGTTGTTAGATGGTATGTAATTGGATATATGGGCACCGAGAAAGGCACCTAAGGCACCACCGATACCCACAGCACAGCCCGTTTTTAAATTTATATTGCCCTCGCGCAGATGACTTATTGCTCCAGAGAAGGTTGTAAACATCATTGTAGACAGGGCAACGCCTAAAGCACTATGGATAGGGACATTAAAGCCAACGGTCAGCAGGGTTATGGCAACACCAGCACCACCGGCTCCAACAAAGCCGATAGTTAGGCCTAAAATGAGCATAGCGGCAAAAATCATAGTATTCCTTCTTTACAATAGTAGTTGAAAATATAAATATTTAGGGTATAATGAACAATCAAAAGGAGGAGCGTTATGGATAAATTAGTAGAAACAAGAGTGCATGATTATTATTGGCAGGATGATTTTCCCTGTCTTATAACCAGTTTAAAGATTTTAGGCGAAAAATTCAATATTAAAATTGACGATTTAGTGCCATCACTTATAGGGTTAAATGCTGGACGCAATCGTACACAATGTGGTTTAGTACAAGGTCCATTATTGTTTATTGGCCGCTATGGTGAGGTGAAACATATGAGACAGCAGCAGGTGATAGACTGCTGTCATAAATATATAGATTGTTTTACTAATGAATTTGGCGATATCGAATGCCGTGTTTTACGACCAAATGGATTCCAAGCTGCTGATCCGCCGCATTTATGTGAAAATTTGACAAAAAAAGCAGTGGAATATGCCGCTCAATTTATGCAGGATAATTTACCTGGTATTGCTGAAAAGTGAGTAGAATTATATATTATAAAAAACCAAAGTCTATATAGCAGGCTTTGGTTTTTATTTTATTGCTAATATATTGCATTCAATTTATTTAGGAAAAACACGCCACGGATTTTTTTCACCGGCAGCTTCAAGCAGGCAGCCTTTTAGGCTGGAATAAACCATGTCATGAACATCATTATCGGTATAAAAGGCCATATGCGGTGTTACTATCACATTAGGATAATTGCGCAAAATAGCCAAATGTCGGTTAGTAAGCGGCTGTGATTTTAAATCATTGTAGTATAAGCCAAATTCATCTTCGACAACATCAAGACCGGCAGCCCCTATTTTGCCATTTTCAATGGCGTTGATTAAGGCGTCTGAATCGATAAGTCCGCCGCGGGCAGTATTTACAATGATAACTTTATCTTTCATTTTGGCAATTGTTTGCGCATTTATCATATGGTGATTTTCTTCAGTAAGGGGAGCATGCAGACTGATGATATCGCTTTGGGCAATAAGCTCATCAAATTCGACATAACGAGCATATTTTTTTACTTCATCAGATTGATATTTGTCAAAAACCAGAATAGGATTGCCAAATCCGGATAAATGTTTAATTACTGTTTGTCCGATACGACCAGCACCGATGATACCGACAGTTAATTTTGGCAATTCGCGGCCCTGCAAGCCTGGCAGGGAGAAATCCTGAATAGCAGCACGCTCCATGATACGTTTCATATTACGTGCAGCCATCATCATAAGCATTATAGCATAGTCGGCTACACCGTTAGTAGGATAAGAGGCATTACAGATATGCATATTATATTTTTGGGCAGCTTTTAAATCGATATGGTCAAAGCCGATGGAACGGGTCGATATTACTTTGATACCGATATCATGCAGCTCTTTCATCAAGGAATCATCAATAAGGGTGGTAAGAATGCTTATTGCCGTACAGCCTTTTGCTAAATGAAAATTATCTTTCGTTATATTTTCACGGCATATAATAAGTTCAATATTAAGTTCCTGACTAATACGGGTAAAATATTCGGCTTCATCAAAATCGCGATAACTAAAGACACATATTTTTTCTTTGGACATGCATGTCACTCCTTAAAATGTATATATTATTTATAGGCTGTCCTTGCTTATATCTATCCAGGCAGCGGCCTTAGAATATTTTTCCAGCTCATCGATGGTAAGCTCAATAGCACTATTAGAGGAACCACAGGCGGGAAAAACAGTGGAAAAACGTTGTAATGATTTATCAAGATATATTTTTACGCCGGTATTTACAGCGAATGGACAGACTCCGCCAATGCGATGCCCGGTAAGCGGTTCTACTTCCTCGGCTTTTAACATCGAGAATTTTTTACCAAAATATTGTTTGTATTTTTTACTGTCAATTTTTTTATCGCCGGAAATGACAATTAAAACAGCATTGTCGTTGAGTTTGGCGGAAATGGTTTTGGCAATACGTCCTTCGGCACAGTTGGCAGCTTTGGCGGCTTCAGCTGTAGTAGCACTGGATACAGGGAATTCTATGATGGAATTTTCGCACTGGAATTGTGCTAAATATGTTTTTACTTTAGCAATAGACATAAAATACCTCGCCTTCTGTTTATACTGACCATTATAGTGCGCAGTTCTTTGAGTGTAAAGCTTATAGTCAGATGACGAGTTTAAGAATAAAGGCTGTAATTATTATAGAGTCAATATAAATGTTTTTATGATATTGTATAATGCGGAGTAAATATTCCCTATGCTATAATGGAAACAATAAATAAAGTTGATAAAGGGAGAAAATAAATGGCAGATGAAAGATTAATAGCAGCTTTAGATGTGCGAACATTATCAGAAGCAAAGGCATTAGTAGAAAAATTAGGCGATAGCGTAGGCTTTTATAAAGTGGGTATGGAGTTGTTTTATGCTGTTGGGCCGCAGATAATTACATATTTAAAAGAACAAAATAAAAAAATATTTCTTGATTTAAAACTGCATGATATACCTAATACTGTAGCTGAAGGTTTAGTTTCTTTGATGAAACTTGGTGTAGATATATTTAATGTGCATGCTTCTGGTGGTTTTACCATGATGCAGAAAGCAGTAACGCGTGTGCATGAAGAAGCGGCTAAAATGGGAATAAATCCACCTAAATTAATAGCAATAACAATATTGACCAGTACTAATGATGAGGACTGGCAGGGGCTTGGGATGGCGATGCCGATACATGAACAGGTGGTTCGTTTGGCAAAACTTACGCAAAAAGCAGGTCTTGATGGAGTGGTAGCTTCTGCCAGAGAAGCACAAATGATACGTGAAGCTTGTGGTAATGATTTTATGATAGTAACACCTGGCGTACGTCCAGCGGGTGCTTCAGCTGATGATCAAAGTCGCATTACTACACCAGCGCAGGCATTGCAAAATGGTGCCAGTCAGCTGGTTATTGGACGTCCTATTTATGCAGCGGACAATCCTAAAGCATCGGCAGATAATATATTAGAAGAAATAAAAAATATAAAATAACAGGGGTAATAAAGTGATTATATTAGCATCAGCTTCACCGCGCCGTAAAGAATTATTGGAACAAATTGGCTGTACATTTAATTGTGAAACATCAAATGCCGAAGAAGTAAAAACAGGTATTCCTCAAGAAGTAGTAATGGCAAATGCCCTGATAAAAGCAAAGGATATTGCCGCAAAGCATAAAGACACCTTAGTTATAGGTGCCGATACTGTAGTAGCATTGGATGATGCGGTCTACGGCAAACCCAAAGATACAGAAGATGCATTTTCTATGCTTAAAACATTATCGGGTAAAAGACATTTTGTATATACCGGGCTGGCGTTGGTATATAATGATAAAGTTTGGCAGGATTTCGCAGTGACTCAGGTCGATATGGCAGATATGTCAGATGTCGAAATAAAAGCCTATATAAAAACAGGCGAACCGATGGATAAAGCAGGTTCTTATGCAGTGCAGGGAAAAATTGCGATCTTTATTAAAGCATTAAGCGGCTCCTATTCCAATGTAGTTGGACTTCCACTGCATAAATTGTATCAATTAGCACAAAAAGCAGGTTTTTCACTTTTAAATATATAAATTATAAAAAACTATGTTTAGGTGAATCATTGAGGGGGTAATTTATGCGTTATTGGTATAAGATACATAAATGGGTAAGTCTTATATGTGCAATTTTTTTCTTGTTATTATGCATTACTGGACTGCCGCTTTTATTTAAGCAGGAAATCAGCAATTATAATTCACTGCAAAATACCGAAAAAGTTCAGAGAACGGCTAGTTATGCTGAACTTTGGTCAGCGGTAAATGCGGGAGAAAGACTTATACAACAGCAATATCCGCATAAAATTATCAAAGCAATAACAGCTGAACCTAGTGAAGGACGGATACTCTTTCGGTTAGCCGGTCGTGATGATAAAGAAAATGGTGCGGGACTTCATTTAGGCATGGGCAGCCAAATAGCATATTATCCACAGGATAATATGCTATTTGATTGGAACAGTGAGAAAGTAAAATACGCTGCTTTAGCAGATTTTATGCATGAAATGCATGTATGGCATATAAGAATGGGCTTAGGGAAAGATGCCATGCTGTTTTTAGGCTTTATGTGTTTTTTGAGTTTGATTTGTCTTATTTCAGGTCTGTTTATTTATAAAGCATTTATGAAAAGAACATATTTTGCCGAAATAGATAAAAGAAATTCACTATCTAAATATTTTGGCTGGCATAAATTTTTGGGAATTATTTCAGCAACGTGGGCAGCTCTATTATGCTTTAGCGGTATAATGATAGTATTATTTGCCTTTGGTTATAATGCATATATGCACACAGCTAGTATGGCAGCAGTCAATAGTTTGTCCGGCACAGCAAAATATAATGGCAGCTTTTCGCAGGCATTTGTTTTTATGCAGCAAAAATATCCGCAAAGAAATATTTTGGCGGTGGAATTTCCTGATAGAAAAAATAATAATCAGTATATTTTTTCTATCACTGATAAGGAATTTTCAGCATCAAGGTTAAAAGCGCAGTTGGCTTTTGTAGGCGAAGATACCAAGGGGCAGCTGCAAAGCTTTACTGAGCCGATGCCGCTATATTTATCGTTAGCTGGGAAATTAATGGATTTGCATTTATATAATCATAATAATATTGTACTTAAAATAATTTGGGCAGTACTGGATATAATTACGATAATTGTTATTTTGACGGGCATTATTGGTTGGGGTAAAAAGAAGTTTTCCTTAGTTGCAGGAAATGCTGATTTTTCGGCATTTTCGCTGGGGGTATTATCTAAACGTATGATTTGGCAGATACCGCTGATAGTGATGGGATTAAGCCTGCTGGCAATGTTGCTGCCTTTGCCGGTATTTGGGCGCTGGGGGACAGTAGTAGCGATTGTGTTGTGGGATATAGTTTTTCTTATAGGCATATATCATTATTTGCGTAATAGATAAATGACAAAAATTACTGTCAATGGTATAATCTAGTACAAACATATATAGGAGAGATAATTTAATGACTGAGCAAGAAGTAAAAGAATTATTGATAAAAACAAGTGCGATAATGGAAGGCCATTTTTTATTGACATCAGGTCTGCACAGCCCGATGTATGTGGAAAAATTTAATGTACTGCAGCATCCGCAGTATACAGAAAAACTTTGTCAGGAATTGGCAAAAAGATTTGCTGATAAAAACATTCAGACCGTAGTTGGTCCAATGACTGGCGGTATCTTGTTGGCGCATGAAGTAGGTAAATCATTAGGAACACGTGCTATTTTTACGGAACGTGTTAATGGTAAGATGGCTTTTCGTCGTGGTTTTTCTTTGGCAAAAGGCGAAAGAGTATTGATTGTTGAAGATATTGTTACTACAGGCGGCTCGGTAAAAGAAGTTATCGATGTGGTAAAAAGTGAAGGCGCAATTCCGGTTGGTGTTGGTTTATTGGTTGATAGAAGTGGTGGTAAAGCCAGCTTTGGCGATGTACCACATGAAGCTTTATTAAAGCTTGATGTACAGACTTATAAGCCGGAAGAATGTCCGCTTTGCCAGGATAATGTGCCAATGACAAAACGTGGTAGTACTGGTAAATAATCAAGTGGTGATATTGTGAAAGATGAAGTAAAAGAGCAAATCACAGCTGAAATTGAAGCTTGGGAATATATGAAAAATCTGCCGCAAGAGTGGCATGGTTTTACTTTTGCTAAGCTTATGCATGAGCATGGTGATATGCTCGATTTATATAGTTATGAAAATGCAGCTTTGCGGCGCAGCATAACAATTTATTATCATGATGAAACTAAAGAATATAAGCTGCGTATGCGTACTGGTCTTACGGAATTTTGTGTTATTGAATATATTTATGCTAAGCTTAACGATTTTGAAGATATACTGCAAAAACGCTGTGAAAATCTGTTGATTGCTATGGCGCAGTTTAATGCTGAACATATAACTTCAATAGTGCATGATAAGAAGATAATGCAGTGGGATTATCATAAACTTGTACCGGAAACATTAGAAGGATTCAGCTTGTTTATAAGTCCAGATAAACCAGTGCGGGGGATAAATGGCTCGTATATTATATTTGATTATAGTGATTTTCCTAATCAAAGTAATTTTATAATATACTATAATGTTTTTCGCGATGAATTTTTTGGTGAAAGCCGTATTTTTAATATACCGGAAGTAAGCTATGCATTTGATGCTCATGAGCTCCAAGAACTTATTGGTAAATTGGAACTAAAGCTTGTATCTCATATGCAAAGTCTGCGTGAACGCATAAATAAGGGAAAATAATATAAAACTAAAAGGCCTAAACAGTTGAAACTCATACTGTTTAGGCCTTTTTAAGCAATGAGAGAATTGCTTATTTTTCTACGGCATTTAAAGCATTTAAAACTTTTTGTGCCATTCCATTCATTTTTCCTGTTGGAACAGAGCAGACAGCAATACGTACGCCGGCCTTTAGTGGAACACCAAAGATAAGGTCATCGTGCATTTTGTTGCAGACAGCAGCTGAATCTTTAGCTGGAATGGATAGGAAGAAACCAGCTTTATAAGGCAAGGCATTAAGGCCGCAGGTTTTGGCTTCATCCATAAAGATGGCACCGCGCTTACGGGTTATTTGATAAAGGGCATCACGCTGGCTTTCGAATTCTTTTTGCAGGGTTTTGTCTTTATTGATAGCAACGAGCAATGCCATGGCACCATGATTGATGTTGGACCAGGTAGCACGGCTGGTATATTTATTTATATCGGCAAATTCAGTAATTACTTCTTTAGAGGATGATAAACCAATCATGGAACCGCAGCGCTGGCCATAAACAGTGTAGCCTTTAGACATGCTAAAGGTGAATACTGTTAGTATGTTAGCGGGTAAATTGGAGAATTTTTCCATGAATTTACGGGTAGCATTTTTTTCACCAGCAAAATCAATGTAAGCGATATCAACCATAATGGTGATTTTTTTGCCAGGCGTTTTAGCATGCTTTTGGCAGACATCAAGTACATTTGTCCAGTCATCATCACTTAAACTATAGCCGGTAGGATTATGCGCGGGTGTATTGATGATAATAAGCAGTGAATCCTGCTTGGCAATTAGTTCATCAACTTTTTGCGCAAAAGCAGTGATATTGAAATTTTGTTTTTCGTCAAAAAGCGGATAAGTTACGAGTTTGCGGCCAACTTCACGACAAAGCATATTGTATGTACCCCAGAACCAATCAGAAGTAAGGACGCTGTCGCCAACTTCGGTATAGTTCCAAATGGTGTGATGGATTCCGCCGGTACCGCCAGCGGTAGCAACTGCAGCTGTATAGCCGTCTGGTCTATGATCGCCAAAAGTAAGCTCGGTGGTCATATCGAGATATTCAGGAACACCGGAGATTGGTGCATACGAAATAAGATCATTAATTGGCAGTGTACGTAAAACTTTTTCCACAACAGGAATACAGGCTAATTTGCCTTCGTCGTCCATTATTGCGCCAATTGTAGCGTTAGTTACTTTTTCGCTACCATATTTGGCAACAGCTTCTTTACAAGCAGCACTTGCACCAAAAATAACATCTTTAGCAATTTTGCCTACGGAATGAGAAGCCGCCATACTTGCAGTCAAGATAATTCCCCCTAAAATTCTTTTATTTAATGCGTGGCAGTAATAAATATATGCTTAAGCATTAAAAATAAATTACTACTAGATACGAATATAATAACTTCTTGATAAAATTTTATATTCCTGCAAATAATTAAGTGTATTCATGTATACATTAATAAAATTAAATAATCTTGACAGATATTAAAATTTAAGCGCTGTATAATATTGTATTTTTCACATTGGATTTATATTATGCTATAATTATTAAGTTAAAGTTATCGTTATAAAATAAAAGAACTTTATTGAAAGATATGAGGATTATGGAACAAAAAAATTTTACTTTATATAGTGATTCAGCGGAAAAAACACAGCAGCTAGGACGAGCTTTAGCGCAAGTAGGAAAGCAGGGGGTAGTTATATGTTTACAAGGGGATTTAGGTGCGGGCAAGACTACGCTGACCCAGGGACTTGCTGCTGAGCTCCACTGTGAAAATGCCTCCAGCCCTACATTTAATTTAATGAATGTTTATAAGGGTGATATTACCGTATATCATTTTGACTTATATCGTTTAGAAGCGGAAGATGAATTATATGATATTGGTTTTTATGAATATGCGCAGGAAGATGGCGACATAATAATAATTGAATGGCCGGATAAATTTATTGATGCCTTGCCGGAAGACAATTTATATATTGAAATAAGTGCTTCGCAGGAAATACAAAGAGAGATAAAAATAAAATTAAATGGGCAGAAATATCAGCCGATTTATGAGGAGTTGAAACAAATATGCCAGTCCTGGCAATAGATGCAGCAACAATGGTTTCAAGTGCTGCGGTAGCAACAGAAGAAAGACTGCTGTCAGAAGTTACAATGCAGCTAAAAAAGCCGCAATCAGAGGTTTTGATTAAATGGGAGCCGCACACTCGTGACTTTAGTCGTGAGTTAGGCGACCAAACTAGTCAGTATGTATAGAAATATGCATATAGAGATTGG
>NZ_JACHFH010000051.1 GCF_014201835.1 Pectinatus brassicae
GGAAGATAAAAACAGTTACTATATCTAAAAATCCTGCCAATAAATATTTTGTAAGTGTTCTTTTTGAGTATGATAACCAAGTACAAGAAATTACACCTAACAAAATCGTAGGATTGGATTTTTCTATGCATGAACTTTTTGTGTCTTCTAATGGTATAAGTCCTCAATATCCTCGCTTTTATCGTCAATCACTACAGAAATTAGCTAAAGAGCAACGAAAGTTATCATTGTGTAAAAAAGGTAGCAATAATCGACAAAAACAAAGAAAACGTGTAGCTTTGCTACATGAAAAAATAGCAAATCAAAGAAAAGACTTTCAGCATAAACGTTCATATTGGTTAGCTGATAGTTATGATGCTGTTTGCATAGAGGACTTAAATATGCAGAGTATGGCAAAGTCATTAAAATTCGGTAAATCTGTTGCTGACAATGGATGGGGAATGTTCGTAAGTATGTTGAAATACAAATTAGAAGAACGTGGAAAGAAATTAGTTAAGATCAATAAATTTTATCCAAGTTCCCAGATTTGTCACGTATGCGGATATAAAAATAGTGACACAAAAGACCTTGCTATAAGACAATGGGAATGTCCTGAATGCAAATCGCAGCATGACAGAGATATAAATGCCGCCATAAACATTCGTGAAGAAGGCAGAAGAATATTGTCTGCCTAATTATATAAACCGTGGGGCACACGGGGTTAGCTTGCTTATGCTTACGACATTAGTTAGTCGTATCGAACAAGAAGTCCACACTTCAAATGCCATAGGCATTAAGTGGTGGGAGTATGTCACTTACTTATAAAAAAATAGATGTAGTAGAGTTATCTAAAAAGTTGAATGTTTCCCAGGTAACAATACGTAAATATTTAACAAAGCTTGAAACTACAGGGATGATTAAGCGCGAACATGGATATGCTATTTTACATAATGAAGATGACATAACCGGACGATTGGCGTATCATTATGCTTCAAAGATGAAAATAGCCAAGCGTGCGGTAGAATTAGTTAATGACGGAGATACGATCATGATTGAAAACGGCAGTTGTTGTGCTTTGTTGGCATTAGAGCTTGCTGCTACAAAAAAGAATTTAACGATTGTGACTAATAGTACATATATTGCAAGGAGTTTACGCCAGCGACAGTCTAGTTTTCAAATTGTTATATTGGGAGGACTTTATCAAACTGATTCTGAATGTCTTGTTGGGCCAATGGTTCGCACTGATGCTGAAAACTATAATGTTGAGTTGTTTTTTATTGGTACAGATGGATATAATAGCCGTAGTGGTTTCGCTAATAAGGATCAGATGAGGGCACAAGCCGTTCGAGATATGGCAAATTCTTGTGATAAATTAGTAATTCTTACTGAAAGTGAAAAATTTAATTTACATAGTACAATTCCTTTAAATATAAAAAACAAAGCTCAATTGCTTATTACGGATGATAAAATAGCTAAAGATACATTGGATGAATTAATGCAAAAGGATATTGAGGTGCTGGTTGTATAAAATATTGATGTTATATATGATGAAATTGAAAAGAACTGATTCTGGAAAGTTCAAAATAAAACTTTCTAGAATCAGTTCTTTTTTTATCAGTTATTTAAAAATCATCGCCAAGAATACCCATTAGGCCCAAGCAGCAGGTAAAGTCAGGCAGCCAGCTAATCGTTTCTTTAGCAGCAAGCGCTGCGGGTAAAAGCAATTCTGAAGCATAAGGCAGTTTTGGCTTGCCAAAAGTATGTTCGATATTCAGCTGTTTAGCAAGTGATTTCAATTCACTATATACTGTATAGTCAACATCACTGCAGGCAATTTCGGCAAATGGTACTTCTTTATCATTTTCTAATAGCGATAAGCGACTCATAAGTCCTTTATTGTCAAGAACTGTATCGAGTAAATAGGTATTGTCATTAAATTCAAAGGTAGTACTGTTATTGACGATGCTGTTTTTAAATATTTTATTTAGTATAGTGTAAATATCCTTATTGATATTGGATGGAAAGACACGTTTTATATGACCGTTATTGGCAGTATGATGCCAGATATATTCAATATTATCCATTATATCCCGTCCTTTTATAGTTTAATTGACCTATGTTTATTTTATCATAATAATTGCTACATATAACTATTTATATCATCAAGTAATGAATGCAAAAAAATATTAAAGCGTGCTGTTGCAGATTTAATATCTAAGACTTTTCCTTGAGCAGGGATTGTTGTAAAAGCAGCAATTGGGTCATTGTTGAGATTGGTAAGGATTTTACGTATAGCAATTTTAAACGATTGTTTAGTGCCAAGCTTTAATAATGATTCGGCAGTAATGATATTAGGGTCATTTTTATTATTATCATTAGTGGATGAATCTAAGTCCGTTTGGTTTAGCAACACATCTTTTCCCGTGATGTAATCGAGTAATTTACTAGAATCGAATGCAGATAGTTTAGTCGGTTCTTTTTGTACTTCCTTGTCATTATTTAAAGCTTTTTTTGTAGAAGGCAGGTTATCCAAAAAATCACGTATGTCAGAATGGCGATTGTATATATTTATCTGACAGGAAAAAGAATTTGCTGAAATAGTTTTGGCACTAGTAGATATATTTTCACGGTCAGCTGATTTAGAACAGGTAATAGTATCATTGAAAGTAGCGGCAATTGCAGCTAAAGCACTATTGGAAGTATTATTTTCATCTGTTTGAAAAAGAGCTGTAATATCTTTATCGGCAAAAGTATATTGCAAATTTACGCTATTATTGTCCCAAAGAGAACTGTCGTAGTTGATAGTGATGTTTTTATTATCAATGGTGAACGAAAATGAGATGCCATCGTTTTCCGGCTTTTGTCCTGTGGCAGTTACATTGATAATAGGATTTTCATTTGAGTCAAAAGCTGCTTGTAAGCTTTCAATATTTGTATTTGACAGTGCAGCTGTAGTAGATTTACTTGCAGAAGAAGCTGTGTATAGTAAGTTAAATAAGGAGATAGTGGGCTTATTATTGCTTTGCTCAGGTGAATACGGTAGTATCTTTTTTTGCTGTATAGCAGCTTGGGCTAAAAGTTGAGTATGCTTTTGAGCGGAATTGTTTTGTTCGCTGGATTTATTATTACCGATATCTATACTGTAGGCAGTTGTTTTTTGCCCCAGTGAGGTAAAAAGATTGGAATTTAGGATATTGTTTTTTGAATGTAATGCATTGGGGCTATTATTAAATAAACTTTTCTGATTACGATGTATTATCGACATAAAAACACTCCTTTGTTTATAAGAAAAGATTTATCTTTTATATATTTGAAATAAATGGTGGAAATACCTGCTTTTTACAACAGTAATCATTTACAATTTTTTGATTATTGCAATTAATAATCAAAAATAGTATATTGAAGATAATAGTATTCTTTATTAAAAGTAAATACTGTATGAATGATAGCAAGGAGTGTAATCTACCATGAAGGTAAATGATGTAACAAGCGCACTGAAAAATGGCAATCAAAATGTTGCGGAAAGTGTAATTAATAAAGCAGATAAAGCAGTAGAAAATCCGGACTATGTAGTGAAACTGGAAAAAGGCGATAATGGAGAGGCTGACAGCTCGCAAAATAAGGAAAATAGGTGGCATACGCTTGTAAACGAAGTTAATTATTCGAATACAGAAGCTGAAACGGATAAAAATATAGCAGAGCAGGCTATTAATATGGCCGCACTTGCGGATAATAGTACTAACACAAAGACTGTGTCGACAAATAACGTAAGCAGCAAGCAAAATAAAGCAACAGAAGCAGTTAATAATGAGACTATAAATAATAATATCGAGGATAATGATTATACAAAATTAATAGATAAGCTTACCCAAAAAAAGTTGAATGCAGCCGATGATGAAAATACTGTGCCACAGCAAAAGAAGGTTTCTGATTTCACTGTAAAAAGACATCATATAAAATTTTTACGTGGACAATTACAGCAGATAAGCAAGGAAATGCAGACGATGCGCAATGAGGTGCAGGATGATTCTAAAGAAATAATTCTGCGTAATATGCAAAATGAGATACAAAATATTCAACAGCAGATAAATACTACTATGGCCGAGATAATGAATTCAAGTAAATGAAAAAATGCTTTATGATGACCTGAAATCTACAGGGCACATAAAGCATTTTTTATTTTGTAACGAGAATTATAATACTTTTAAAATGGTGGGAATATACTACCGAATAATATGTTTGCCGCTGACAAAATATTTTTGCCAGTAAACATTATCAAGTTTATCAATACGAACACCGCGGCTGCTGGATGAATGAATAAATTCATCCTGACCTAAGTAAATACCGCAATGGCTTATTTCTTTGGCATCAGTGGCAAAAAAAACTAAATCGCCAGGCTGAAGTTTTTTGACAGGAACTTTCTTGCCCAACTCATATTGCTTATCAGCAGTGCGCGGCAGATTTACGTTATTTTTTTTAAACACATATTGCAGATAGCCCGAACAGTCAAAGCCCTTAGGGGATTCACCACCATATACATAAGGTGTGCCAATATATTTTTTGGCAGTAGATATTATATCATCAGCTTTTTTAGCAGGGAGAAATGGCGCGGATTCTTTGGGCGTTATTGCCCGTATTTCAGCAATATTATCATCATTTTGGCTACTGGTAGGTTTTATTCCTATGGATGGCGATTGATGTCTAATCGGCAGAGGTGTTTTTATAGCAGGAGTAGAAACTCTGCTGCTGGAAGGCGGTAGAGTTATTGCTGGGGATGAAATTATTGTTGGATTTTCAAGTAAGTCCCATGTTTGCCTATCTGTAGCACCGGTAATGGCAAGATGATTATCTTTTTGAAATTGTTTAACAAATTCTTGTGTAGAAATATCAAAAATGCCTGAGATTCTAACACCGTAATTTTGTTTTTGCAGCATTTGTTGTAAAAGACGGACGTCATGTCCCTGACTATGCAGTTTTAATATGGGGGCAGCCATTACAGTAGTGGTTGTGCTCAGAACAATAAAAAATAGTATGCTGCCAAATAGTAATTTTACTGTTTTGTCCATAATAACTCCTTGCTTAAGAATGAGATATATGTTGCAGGCACTGGTTCATCAATACTACAACATGGTCATCATCAAGTGAATACCAGGCTTCCTTGCCTTCTTTACGAAATTTTACCAGACGGGCTCCGCGCAAAATGCGCAGCTGGTGTGAAATGGCTGATTGCCCCATTTGCAGGGCTTCAGCTATATCACATACACACATTTCGTTGTCGGATAGCAAGGTAAGAATTTTTATGCGGGTAGGATCGCCTAAAATTTTAAAGGTTTCAGCTAACCGCAGGGTTGTTGTATTATCAAGCAGATTTAATTTTGATTCATTTACCATGTCATGATGGATATGGTAAATCTCACAGGTGTCACAATCTTTATTATCGAATTCTTTTGACATTGTCGTTCCTCACTAGTTGACTAATATATTGCTTATAGTATAGCAGAAATTTTTACTGACGACAAAATAAATCAACAAAATACTTGACAACTTTACAAGAGAATAGTAAAATAATCACAAAATTAATATTCGCCTAAATAAACCATTGATGTGGAGATAAAAATACATCGTGCACTTACAGAGAGCCGTCGTTGCTGGGATGCGGCAGAACGCAGAGTATTAAATGGACCACAGAGGGCATAGCCAAAGGTAATCTTAGATTACTGAGTATTCTATGACGTAGCACATGCGTTATTTGTGAGGGATATGTTGGTATCCTGCATTTAAGAGGGAATTTTTATTCCAAGCAAGGTGGCACCGCGAGTAGTGAAATAACATACTCGTCCTTGACAAATTTATTTTTGTCTTAGGGCGGGTATTTTTTTATTGCATGAAAGGGTGATATAAATGACTATGTATAAACCAACATTAGAAGAATTACAGGAAATGGCCGCGGAGTTTGATATTGTGCCGGTAAGCAGGGAATTATTTGCCGATATAAAAACACCGATAGCTGTATTACAATCTTTAAAAAATGTCAGTGACTGCTGTTTTTTATTAGAGAGTGTGGAGAGCGGTGAAAAATGGGGTCGTTATTCATTCCTGGGATTTGAACCATCATTAGAGATTAAATGTAAAAACCATCAAATGACGATAAAAAGCGGTAAAGACAGTAAAAGTTTTTATACCGATAATCCGGCAGAACAGATTCGTGAGATATTACAGGATTATAAAAGTCCGCGCTTAGCATATTTACCGCCGCTTACAGGTGGACTAATCGGTTATTTTGCTTATGAATATATTCGCTACAGTGAAAAGAAACTTGATTTTGCCGGAAAAAAACAAGAACTTAATGATGTCGATTTAATGCTTTTCGATAAAATAATTGCTTTTGATAATTTACAGCAGAAGATATTTTTAATTGTAAATATTCGTACCGATAATTTGGCAGAGAATTATCAAAAAGCTCAAATAGAATTAGATAAATTAGCTGATTTAGTAGAAAATGGCAAACCTTATCAGGAAAAGGCCGGACAGCTGCAAAGTGCTTTTAGCAGTGAATTATCAAAAGATGAATATGCGGCGATGGTAAGAAAAACACAGGAATATATAAAAGAAGGCGATATATTTCAGGCAGTACCATCAAATCGACAGCAGGCTGATTTTAGCGGCAGTTTATTAAATTCCTATCGGGTACTTAGAACAACTAATCCTTCACCATATATGTTTTATTTTAGTGGCAGGAAAATAGAGCTAACGGGGGCATCACCCGAAACATTGGTAAAATTGACTGATGGAAAATTATCGACTTTCCCGATTGCCGGAACAATGCCGCGGGGCAAGAGCATAGAGGAAGATAGCGCTCTTGAAGAAAAATTGCTTACCGATGAAAAGGAATTAGCTGAGCATAATATGCTGGTCGACTTAGGCCGCAATGATTTAGGGAAAATCAGTGAATTTGGCACAGTACAAGTCGAGAATTTCCATAAGATAGAGCGATTTTCCCATGTTATGCATATAACTTCAACGGTAACAGGACAAATCAGAAAAGATAAAGATGCTCTTGATGCTATTGCCGCAACGCTGCCAGCAGGAACATTATCAGGCGCGCCGAAAGTACGGGCCGTGGAAATACTGCATGAACTGGAAAAAAGTATGCGGGGAATCTATGGCGGGGCAGTTGGCTATATAGATTTTACTGGCAATATGGATGTATGCATTGGTATCCGTATGGCGGCAGCTTATGACGGCAAGGTATATGTACGTTCGGGCGGCGGCGTTGTCTATGATAGTGTACCGGAAACGGAATATATGGAATCATGTAATAAAGCAAGGGCAATGATTGAAGCGATTGAAAAAGCACAGGAGGTTAAAAGCTGATGTTGTTATTAATAGATAATTACGATAGTTTTTCTTATAATCTGTATCAGCTTTTAGGCGAAATTGGTGCTGATATAAAAGTAATAAGAAACGATGAAATGAGCGTTGAAGAAATCGAGCAGCTGGCACCGCAGCAGATTGTCTTATCACCGGGGCCGGGGCGTCCCGCTGATGCAGGTATCTGCGAAGAGGTAATAAAAAAACTTGGGTATAAGATACCAATTCTTGGAGTATGTTTGGGACATCAGGCTATTGGCGAAGTATTTAAGGCTAAGGTTACTTATGCTAAGAAAATTATGCATGGCAAGCAAAGTATGATTGAGATTATTGCGGATATGCCGATATTTGCTGGATTGGCAGAAAAATTTCCAGCAGCCAGATATCATTCACTGGCAGTTGAAAAAGAGTCACTACCAAATGAATTAGTAGTGACAGCGCAAAGTGATGATGGTGAGATAATGGCACTGCGCCATAGAGAGTATCCGATATTTGGCGTGCAGTTCCATCCCGAGTCAATTTTAACGCCGCAGGGGCGGATTATATTGAAAAATTTTTTACAGATAGGCGGTGCACAGGCATGATAAAAGAAGCTATTTATGAAATTGTAAATGGAAAAAACCTCAGCTATGATTCAGCTAATGCAGCGATGTTGCAGATAATGGAAGGACAGGCCACAAATGCCCAGATTGGCGGCTTTTTAGCGGCACTTCGTTTAAAGGGTGAAACTGTTGAGGAAATAACAGCTTGTGCCGCAGCTATGCGCAGCAAGGGACTAAAAGTACAGCATCATAATACTGACGTTTTGGAAATAGTTGGAACTGGCGGGGATGAAGCCAATACTTTTAATATTTCTACTACGGCATCATTAGTAGTTGCTGCCGCTGGTGCTGCTGTAGCCAAGCATGGCAATAGGAGCGTATCGAGTAAATGCGGCGCGGCTGATTGTTTGGAAGCATTGGGAGTAAAACTGGAGCTTACAGCGGAGAAAAATGAATCGATATTAAAGAATGTGGGTATGTGTTTTATGTATGCACCTGTTTATCATTCTTCGATGAAATATGCCGCACCGGTCAGAAAAGAACTCGGCATCAGGACAATTTTTAATATATTGGGGCCGCTGAGCAATCCAGCCGCTGCCAGTATTCAGCTTATGGGGGTTTATGATAAAAAACTGGTAGAGCCAATGGCCAGAGTTTTGAACAATTTGGGGGTTAAACGTGGTGCAGTGGTTTATGGTGATGGCCTTGATGAGATAACAGCTTGTGGAAAAACAACTGTTTGTGAAATTAATAATGGTAAATTCAGTGATTATGAAATAGACCCGGCTGATTACAATTTTACTTATGCTAAGTTAAGTGATTTAGTAGGTGGTGACGGAGCAGAAAATGCCATTATAACTAAGAAAATTCTGCAGGGTGAACAGGGTGCTAAACGAAATGCGGTGCTTTTAAATGCGGGTATGTCAATATATTTGGCCGGCAAAGCAGAAAACTTGGCGGCTGGAATAAACAAGGCAGCGGAAATTATTGATAGTGGTGCAGCACAGCAAAAATTAACGGAATTTATTGCAGCGACAAATGAGGTATAAATGATGATATTGGATAAATTAGCAGACAGTACGCGTAAACGGGTCGAGGCCTGCAAGAAAAAAATATCGTTGGAGCAGCTGAAACGACAGGCAGCTGAAAAAGAAAATAAGCAGGCATTTTTGTTTGAGAAAATGCTGAAGACAAAAGATATATCATTTATTTGTGAAGTAAAAAAAGCA
This sequence comes from Pectinatus brassicae, assembly GCF_014201835.1. Classification (GTDB taxonomy): domain Bacteria; phylum Bacillota; class Negativicutes; order Selenomonadales; family Selenomonadaceae; genus Pectinatus; species Pectinatus brassicae. Next base: position 9,122 of record NZ_JACHFH010000051.1, read on the forward strand.
TCTCCATCAAAGGGCATTATTGCTGAAGACTTTCCTTATTTGCAGATAGCTAAGGATTATGAAAAAGCCGGAGCAACTGCTATTTCTGTACTGACGGAGCCGGAATGTTTTCTTGGTAGTGATGTTTACCTTCAAGAAATCGCGCAGGCAGTAGATATACCGGTATTACGCAAGGATTTTACAGTCGATGAATATCAAATATATGAAGCATATTTATTGGGGGCCAGTGCAGTATTATTGATATGTGCGTTGTTGTCGGTTGAGCAATTGCTACGTTTTCGGACAATTGCCGATGAACTCGGGATTTCCTGTCTTGTTGAAGCACATGATAAAGATGAAATAGAAAAAGCCTTGGCTGCGAAGGCTCGTATAATCGGGGTAAATAATCGTGATTTACGTGATTTTACCGTAAATATAAATAACAGTATAAGAATGCGTGAGTATGTGCCGGATGATATTATTTTTGTATCGGAAAGCGGCATAAAGACAGCGCAGGATATAGAAGCTTTGCGCCAGCATAATGTGCAGGCAGCACTAATCGGGGAAACTTTTATGCGAAGTACCGATAAAGTTACGGCATTGGCAGAGCTGTTTGGCAAAATTCAAGTGCCTAAGATAAAGTTTTGCGGCATAAAAAGTCAGGCTGATGTTGCAATTATAAATAAAGTAGAGCCGGATTATATTGGTTTCATTTTAGCACCGAGCAAAAGGCAGATAACTGTGGAATTAGCACGACAGTTAAAAGACAAATTAAAACCACAGATTAAAACAGTGGGCGTATTTGTTGATGAAGCATTAGAAAATGTAATTACTGCCATAAAAACGATACAGCTTGATGTCGTGCAGCTGCATGGCAATGAAACCGAAGAATATATAGAAGAGCTGCGGCAAAATACAGCAGTTGATATTTGGAAGGCAGTACGGGTAAAAAATATCAGGGAAATAGAAAAATGGCAAAATTCGGGTGCGGATAAATTGTTATTTGATACATATCGCCCAGCAGTGGCTGGCGGTACAGGTGAAGTTTTTGACTGGTCAGTATTAGAGAATTGTCAACGGCCATTTGTGCTGGCGGGAGGTCTTAGTAGTAAAAATATCGTTAAGGCAGTGCGGCGCTTGTCTCCTTGGGCAGTTGATATCAATAGTACAGTGGAAACAGATGGTAATAAAGACAGTGAAAAAATTAATGAAATAATGGCGATAATGGAGAGATTAAGATGAATACAAAAGGAAGATTTGGCATTCATGGCGGGCAGTATATTCCCGAAACATTAATGAATGCAGTAATAGAATTAGAAAAAGCTTATGAGTACTATAAAAATGATGCCCAGTTTATGGCTGAATTTGAAGATTTATTAAAAAATTATGCCGGACGCCCATCATTATTGTATTATGCCCAGCATATGACTGAAGACTTGGGCGGAGCTAAAATTTATATAAAACGTGAAGACTTAAATCATACCGGTGCCCACAAAATAAATAATGCTTTGGGGCAGGTGCTGCTGGCTAAAAAAATGGGCAAAAAAAGAGTTATTGCCGAAACAGGTGCCGGACAGCATGGTGTGGCAACAGCAACAGCAGCTGCTTTTATGGGTATGGAATGTGAAATATTTATGGGTGAAGAAGATACGGAAAGACAAAAGCTCAATGTCTATCGCATGGAACTTTTGGGAGCAAAAGTGCATGCTGTTACCAGTGGGACAAAAACATTAAAGGATGCCGTAAATGAAACATTAAGAGAATGGACTAAACGTATTGATGATACGCATTATGTATTAGGCTCAGTTATGGGACCACATCCGTTTCCAACCATTGTCAGAGACTTCCAAAGTGTTATCGGTAAGGAAGCTAAGCAGCAGATTTTACAGGCAGAACACAGACTGCCCGACGTGGTAATGGCTTGTGTCGGCGGTGGCAGTAACGCTATCGGCATGTTCTATGATTTCATTGGCGACCAGGATGTGCGGCTTATCGGCTGTGAAGCAGCCGGTCGTGGTATTAAAACAGGGCAGCATGCCGCAACATTGGCAACGGGAACAGAAGGTATTTTCCATGGCATGAAATCATATTTTTGTCAGGATGAATATGGACAGATCGCACCGGTTTATTCGATATCGGCAGGACTTGATTATCCGGGAATCGGACCGGAACATGCTTATCTGCATGATATTGGCAGAGCCGAATATGTGTCAGTAACCGATGATGAAGCTGTAAATGCTTTTGAATATTTATCAAAAGTCGAAGGAATTATTCCAGCAATTGAAAGTTCGCATGCTGTAGCGCATGCTTTAAAAATAGCACCAAAGATGGATAAGGATAAAATTATGATTATTTGTTTATCAGGTCGCGGCGATAAAGATGTGGCAGCAATAGCACGTTATAGGGGGATTGATTTACATGACTAAATTGCAAAACGCTTTAAAAAATAAGAAGGCTTTTATTCCATTTATAACGGCAGGTGATCCGGATTTAGAAACTACCGAGAAAATTATCATAGCTATGGCTCAAAATGGCGCCGATTTAATTGAAATCGGTATTCCGTTTTCTGATCCGGTAGCTGAAGGTCCGGTAATTGCTGAGGCCAGCAAAAGAGCATTGGATAATGGCGTTACTACTGATGATATTTTTGCCATGGTCAAAAAAGTGCGGGAAAAAGTTGATATCCCCTTGGCATTTATGACCTATGCCAATTTACTATATGTTTATGGCAAGGAAAAATTCTTTACTAAATGTAAAGAAGTAGATATCAATGCCGTTATTATTCCCGATATTCCTTATGAAGAAAAAGATGAATTATTGTCTTATGCCAATGCCAAAGATGTAGCGCTTATTTCACTTATTGCGCCAACATCTAAGCAGCGAGTAGCAATGATCGCCAAAGAAGCACAGGGCTTTATTTATCTGGTATCGTCACTAGGTGTTACTGGTGTGCGCAGTGAAATAAAGACTGACCTTGATAGTATCGTCAAAATTATCCGGGAAAATTCTGATTTGCCAATAGGCATTGGTTTTGGTATTTCTACACCGGAGCAGGCGCAAAAGGCCGCCGCAACAGCGGATGCTGCTATTGTCGGCAGTGCCATTGTTAAAATGATTGCTGAGTATGGCAGGGATGCAGCTGAGCCGGTCGGTGAATATGTAAAAGAAATGAAAACTGCTGTTATAAAAGCACAATGATATAAAAAAAAGAGTCAGTTAGAAAATTTGATTTTTTAACTGGCTCGTTTTAGGTGCGCCCGGCATGGGCGCAGTCTAACGGGTGAAAGTCCCGAGTGTGGGTTAATAGTGCCAAGCACATAGCTCAAGGCAAGGGTGTCCACC
>NZ_JACHFH010000052.1 GCF_014201835.1 Pectinatus brassicae
GACGTAACCTTTGCTACAAATCACTAAAATTATTGTAGCATCAGGATAACCTTTATAACATAAAAAAATAAGCTTTGTAAACTGGCGGATATCTGCTTACAAAACTTATTATACGAGGGGTATAGCAAATGAAAAAAAGCATTTTGAAAATGATAGCAGTCGGCTTATTGGGAACTTCTCTGTTGACAGCTGGCTGTGGCAGCAGTACTAAGGCGGGAGAAAGTGCCAAAAATGGCAAAGTAAAGATTGAATATTGGCATTGTAATGCCGAAACGCAGGGCGGCAAAACAGTAAAAGAACTTGTGAATAAATTTAACGCCCAAAGCAAGGATGTAGAGGTTGTTGACAGGTATAACCCGGATATGTATAAGGGGCTTATGCAGAATTTGCAGGCAGAAGTTGCTGCTGGTCATTCGCCGGCGGTAGTACAGGTAGGTTGGGCATTTCTTGATTATTTTTCTAATAACTTCAGCTATACGCCACCACAGGAAATTATTGATAAGTATGCACCACAGGATAAAAAATTCCTAACGGATAATTTTTTGCCAAATATATTGGCATTGGCTAAAAATGGCAAGGGTGTGCAGGTGGGAGTGCCATATTCATTGAGTACGCCGGTTCTTTATATTAATAAAGATTTATTACGTAAGGCGGGTCTCGATGAAAATGGGCCGAAGACATGGGAAGAATTGATAAAGTTTTCTAATACAATAAAAGAAAAAACAGGCAAATATGGATTTTATATGCAGGAGCCTGCTGATAATTGGGCTCAGCAAGCCCTTATTGAAAGCAATGGCGCCAGAATGATAACTGATGGCAAGGCTAGTTTTGCGTCAAATGATGGGATAAAAGCATATCAGGCTTATGCTGATATGGTAACGAAATCAAAATCAGCTTTGCATATATCTTGGGATCAGGGAGTGCAGGCATTTATAAATGGCGATGTGGCAATGCTGTATACGACTATTGCCCAAAGAGCCAATGTGCAGAAAAATGCCAAATTTGCTGTCACGGCTGTAAGCTCACCAGTATGGCAGGATAAAACTAGAAGACTGCCGGCAGGCGGCTGTTTTCTGGCAATAACGGCACAGGATGACAAACAGAAAAAAGCAGCATGGGAGTTTATGAAATATTTATACAGTGTGGAATCAATGGCTGCATGGACCAAGGGAACCGGCTATGTACCGCCACGTAAAGGTGTTGCCGAAGATCCGAATGGACTGAAAGATTTTATGGCTAAAAACCAAATGATGCAGGCTGCTATTGCCCAGATGGATAGTGTAGTGCCATGGGCTTCTTTCCCAGGTAATGCTGGGTTACAGGCTGAGCAGCTGTTGCTTGATGCCCGCGACAAGATTTTGGGCGGCAGTGTATCGGCGCAGGAGGCATTGACACAGGCTCAGGCCAAGATAAATAAACTACTTAAATAATATTAAAAATGGTATGGCTGGCAAAATTGTTTTCCAGCCATCATTTTTATTTTTGAGGAGAGTAAATGTATGGAAAATATATTAGACAGACTGATAGTAGGGAAAAAAAATAAGGCAAAAATAGTATTGCTGCCATATACATTGCTTTTTCCGGCAGTGGCAGTATTTCTAATTTTTATGTTCTATCCGTTGTTTTACACAATTTATCTAAGTTTTTTGGATTGGAATATGATAAGCCCATTAAAACAGTTTGTTGGCTGGAAAAATTATATAACGCTGCTGTATGATCCATTGATGCCGGTAATTATAAAAAATACGCTTGCTTATATTGTGATATTACTGGTACTTAATTGTATTGCACCATATATTTTGGCATTTATTTTATCCTTTGTAATACAACGCGGCCGCAATTTTTATAAAGGGGCATTTTTTTTGCCTAGTGTTATTTCATTGGTGGTGGGCTCTATTTTATATTTATGGATATTAAATCCAGTAGGAGGACCTATCGCTATTATTGCAGATTTTGTGGGAATTACTATACCAATATGGACTAAAACACAGGGAATGGTAATTGTGGTACTTAGTATAATAACTACCTGGAAAATTTTTGGCTATAATTTTATTGTCGTTTTTGGCGGAGTTACAGGCGTGCCTCAGGAAATAATTGAAGCTGCCCGTATGGATAATGTGCCGCTGCATAGGATTTTTTGGGATATTGTTTTGCCGCTGAGCAGTGCTACAGGAGTATATATTTTTATAATGACAATAGTGCAGGGGCTGCAATATGTATTTACACCAATAAAGGTAGTGACACAAGGCGGGCCGGATAATGCCAGTTCTAATGTTATTTATAATGTATATCAGGAAGGATTTTTGCTATATCATACAGGCTATGCTTCGGCATTTTCGTTAGCAGCAATGCTGATTTTTATAGGACTGCTGGTTATTGAATTTAAATATGTGGAAAAGGGTATTTACTATGAAAATTAGTGGGAATATAAAATACCATATTGTATTAATAGCGGCTTTATTTATATCATTGATGCCGATAATCTTTGCTATATCAACATCGTTTAAGGAACTTAGTGAGGCGTATAGTAATGTATTGGGCATTATTCCCATTAAGCCAACATTGGATAATTATTTGCGGGCATTTAATGGTCTGCCTTTAGGCCGTATAATTTATAATACTTTTATTGTTGCGGCAGTAGTTACAATTTTTAAGATAGGCACGAGTCTGCTAGCGGCGTATGCCTTTGTTTATTTTAAATTTCCCGGTAAAAATATACTGTATTTTTTATTAATAAGTACAATTTTCATTCCGTTCACGATAACGATGATTCCTAATTACCTGCTTGTTGCCCAAATGGGCTTGCGTAATAACATAATTGGCGTTATTTTGCCGCAGCTCAGTGATGCTACAGGAATTTTTCTTATCCGACAGGCCATGCGTTTAATTCCCACTTCACTTATTGAGGCGGCGCAGCTGGAACAGGCCAGTCATCTTCAAATATTGTCAGGAATTGTATTGCCGCTAATAAGGCCGGCGGTTATTTCTACAAGTATAATGTTTTTTATTAATGCATGGAATGAATATGTATGGCCGGTGCTAATATTGAAGGATACAAGCAATTATACACTACCGCTGGCACTGCAGCTGTTTATCAGCTCGGAAGGCGGTACTGATTTCAGTATGGCAATGGCGGTAGCTGTGATTACGATGATAATACCACTTGGCTTGTATCTGGTATTTCAAAGATACATTATTAATACATTTACATCTTCTGGAATAAAGGGATAGAAAGGCAGGTTGTAAAAATGAAGGAAATCATTTTGGAAAATATTTGTAAGGTTTATGGAAAAAATGAAATAATTAAAAATTTGAATTTTAGTATAAAACCTGGTGAAAAAATTATTCTTCTGGGAGCATCAGGCTGTGGTAAGTCAACAACGCTGAGAATGGTGGCGGGACTGGATGATATAAGCTCCGGTAATCTATATATGGATGGACAGCGTGTGAATGATATAGTCAGCGGCAAGCGTGATATCAGTATGGTATTTCAAAATTATGCACTGTATCCACATATGACTGTAGCTGATAATATTTGCTATGGTTTAAAAATACAAAAATTAACTGATTTGGAAATAAAAAGCCGATTGCAGGCGGTTGTGAAAATGTTGGAACTATATGGGCTGGAAGACAGAAAGCCTAAAGATTTGTCAGGTGGTCAAAGACAACGTGTGGCTTTGGCACGGGCGGTTGTAAAGCGCAGTGGTGTATTATTGCTTGATGAGCCGTTATCGAATCTTGATGCCCAGTTGCGGGTACATGCCCGTAAGGAACTCATGAAAATCCATCAGGCTTATAGCCAGACATTTATATATGTTACACATGACCAGGTTGAAGCAATGACATTGGCAGATCGGGTGGCTGTATTAAATAAAGGAAGACTGGAAGTAATTGATACGCCGCAAAATGTTTATAATAATCCGGCTAATGTATTTACCGCTAAATTTATTGGTTCGCCGGGCAGTAATATATGGCCTGCCCATTATCAGGATGGATATGTCCATATAGGTAAACAAAAGGTAAAGCTGCCGGAATTTTGGAATGCCTATATTGGACAGAAAAATCAGCGGGAATTTTATTTGGGTATCAGGCCGGAACATATGAAGATTTATCATGAACAAAAAAATAATACTTTTATTGGCATAATAAAATATATAGAAACATATGGTAATCAATGTGGCGTGTATTTTATGGTGGAAGGCTGTGAGGGCATTATATTATGCGATAATTTTTCATTGAAGCCAGGGCAAAAAATATATTTTTCGCTGGATAGTAAAAAAATACATTTATTTAGTAAAAAAAATGAAAATAATATTGGCTATCCGGAGGCATATTATGACAATTTATATAAGTACCAATCTGTATGAAGCAAAGCAATTGCCGGACATATTTTCGCTAGTAAAAAAAATGCCCATTCCGGTAGGCATAGAACTTTTTCCCGAATGGCAAAGTACAATTTTTGAACAGGTGATTGAGGATTATTTAGTTGATTTTAAAAAATATAAAATATCACTGCATGGTCCTTATTATCAGACTGAGCATAGCAAAAAAGCTGGTACAGCTGAATATCAACGCTCTATGCAATATTTTGCTAAAACATTGCAGCTTTCCAGCGAATTTGGCAGTAAATATATTGTTTACCATAATAATAACTGCAAGGTTTTGCCAGATATAAAAAAAGAGATGATAGCCAATAGCATTGAAAATTTAGCATTGCTGAGAAATAAGGCCAGAATGTATAATGCACAAATAGTTGTAGAAAATGCTGGAGTAGCGGCATATAATAATATGCTGTTTAACCAGCAGGAATTTATTGAGATGGCCAAGAGCATACCAGAAAAAATTTTGCTTGATATTGGGCATGCTAATGCTAATGGCTGGGATATAAAGACTGTTATGCAGGAATTAGCTTATAAAATAGCAGCCTATCATGTGCATAATAATAATGGTTGTGATGATAACCATAATAGAATACTGGATGGAACCTTAGATTTTCCATTATTTCTTAGCTGGTACAAACAATATACACCGCAGGCGGATATTGTAGTGGAGTATGGTAAGCAGTGCGCAGTGGATATTGAAGGGATTATAAGTGATGTAAAAAATATTTATACAAATATTCAATATGCATAAAAGACGGAGTCAGGCAGGGGACTCTGTCTTTGTTTTTTTACACTGCAATTTTAAAGAAATATTGCACATGGATAATGAATGGTATACAGTTAAATAAAAACGGTGGGGGTTATTATGCCGATAAATTCATTTATTGATTATCCAATGAGCTGGCGTCCGGTGATAGAAAAAAGAGGCGCAATTTATAAAAATCTGGCTCAGCAGCTGGAAAATGATATAAAAAGCGGTGTTCTCAGGCCGGGTACGAAGATGCCGCCGCAGCGGGAATTAGCCGATTTTCTTGATATAAATTTAAGTACGGTTACGAAGGCTTTTAAGATATGTATATTAAAAGGACTATTAAGTGCCAGCGTTGGCAGTGGTACGTATGTGTCTTATGATGCCATGGCTAATATGCATCTTTTGCCTGATATGAAGAGCCAGCAAATCATTTCTCTGGGGGCAACAAGACCAGATGATAATTCTTATGGACAGTTGCGCAAACAATTGCAAAAAATGCTTAAAGAAGAAAATTATGCCAAATGGTTTGACTATGCGGATGCGGGGGAAATGAACTGGCACAGACAGGCGGGGGCATTACTGTTAAAAAGGGAAGGCTATGCTGCACCAGTTGAGGATGTGTTTTTGACGAGCGGCGGGCAAAATGCTTTAATGGCAGCATTATGTTCTGCCTGCCAATATGGTGATAAAATTGCGTCTGATCCGGAAACTTATCCGGGGCTGAAAACGGCAACGGCAATGCTGGGAATAAAATTGGTGCCGCTTGAACATTGCAATGGTGAAATAACAGAGGATAGCCTTGTTTATGCATGTAAGCATGATAATATCAAGGCCGTTTATTTGATGCCGCAGTATCAAAATCCGACTACGCATAATATGTCGGAAGGGCTGAGGCGTAAAATAGTAGAAATAGCAAAAAAATATAATTTATTAATAATTGAGGATGGTACTTATAATTTATCGGTGGAGAAAAAATTACTGCCATTAGCGTCGCTTTTGCCGCAGCAGACATTTTTTATTGCCGGATTATCAAAGGCATTATCACCAGGCTTAAGGTTAGCCTATATGGCTGTTCCAAAAGCGTACCATCAACAGGTGCGAAATGCTTTATACAATATGGCGGTTAATGTTGCGCCGCTTATGAGTGAGCTGGCAGCACGGATGATAGTTTCCGGTGATATCGATATAACTATTAAGCAGCACCAGCAGGAAAATAAGCGGCGCAATGCTTTGGTGAACGACATATTAGCTGATTTTACCTGTTATGGTGATGAAAACTGCCTGTTTCGCTGGCTGCTTTTGCCGGGAGAATTAACAGGTGAACAAATGGAAGCACTGGCTTTAAAAAAAGGTGTGCAGGTATATGCGGCTGGTCGTTTTGTTGTTGGCAAAAGTATACCAACCAAAGCAGTACGGCTGTCGATATGTGCACCACAGTCGGTTGCAGAATTAAAACGCGGTTTAGTTATCTTGCGTGATATTTTAAAAATATATATGTAAAATTGTATGCCATACAAATAAATACTTGTATGGCATTTTTCTTTATGCTATGCTCAATTTAACAAATAGAGTGTTGTTAGAGGAATAGGCAGGGAGTAAAGAAAATGCAAAAGGCACAATATGATAATTATATAAAGATTTTACGGGAAGATTTATTAACAGCAATGGGCTGTACGGAACCTATTGCTATAGCTTATGCAGCGGCAAAGGCCAGAGAGGTTTTAGGTATAATGCCGGAAAAAATGACAGCACGCTGCAGCGGCAATATTATAAAAAATGTTAAAGGCGTGGTAGTACCTAATTCCGGTGGACAAAAAGGCGTAGCAGCAGCGGCTGTTCTTGGGGTAGTAGCCGGAAATGCGGATTTAGAGCTACAGGTAATAAGCGAAGTTACTGCCGCTGATATTGATAAAGCTAAGGCATTATGTCAGCAAGGTATATGCAGCTGTGAATTGCAGGAAGATGAAGATAACTTATATGTGCGCATTGAAGTTTTTGCCGAAGAAAATAATGCTGCTGTTGAAATAAAAAGCAAGCATAACCATATTGCCAGAATTGAAAAAAATGGGCAGGTGATATTCTCCCAGCCAGATGTTATTTTAAGTAAGGTGGGTGATAAGTCAGAGCTTACTATTGAACAGATAATAGAATTTGCAAATACCGTTGATTTGTCTGATATAGAAGATGTTATAGCCCATCAGATTGAATGCAATAGTGCTATATCGCAGGAAGGATTGAAACATGAATGGGGAGCGCAGGTAGGACGTACACTTATGGCCTGCAGTGGTGATGATATCAGAATAAAAGCGCGGGCAGCAGCGGCAGCCGGCTCTGATGCCCGTATGAATGGCTGTGCACTGCCGGTAGTAATAAATTCCGGTAGTGGCAATCAGGGAATAACCTGTACGATGCCAGTCTTGATTTATGCCGAAGAGATGAAGGTCAATAAAGAAAAATTATATCGGGCGTTAATTTTAACTAATTTAATATCAATGCACCAAAAGTATTTTATTGGCAATTTGTCAGCTTATTGTGGTGCTGTATCGGCAGGAGCATCGGCTGCCTGCGGTATAGCATATTTAAATGGAGCAGATAGCGATATAATCGGCAAGACTTTGATAAATGCTTTGGGCAATGTTGCCGGTATTGTCTGCGATGGGGCAAAGGACTCCTGCGCCGCTAAAATATCGAGCGCTGTTGATGCGGGAATAATGGGGTATGAAATGGCCAGACGTGATTTGGTATTCCCATTTGGTGAAGGTGTAGTGGAAAAAGATTATGAAAGAACAATTAAAAATATTGGCAGAATCGGTAAAGATGGGATGAAATCTACCGATGTAGAAATTTTAAATATTATGATTGGTAAGTAAATACAGAAAAAATGGGATCAGACGATAATTTATCATCTGATCCCATTATTTTGCAGTGAAGATAATAGTTTACGATACTTCTTCAGCGCTGGTGGATAAAAGAAAATGCCCAATATCTGCTTTTAAGATATTTATGGCGGTATCAATTTCATCTTTTTCTAGGTAGTCGAGTATAGCTAAATGCAGACTGGTGGAAGCGTAATGTTTGCTCTGAACAAAGAAAATAGTTTGAATAGATAAGGCTTCCTGCAATAATTTATAACAATAGTCATTATTGTAGCTGGCAAATAGTTTTAAGTGAAACAGGCAGTTATAATGCCAGCGTCCTATAAAATCATTAGTGGCACAGGCATCATAGGCTTGGCATAGTTTATGCAATTCGGCAATAGTATCAGCTGAAATAAATGAGTAAAAAGTTTTTAAGAACGATGTTTCCAAGGCGTTGCGGAAACTGGTAATGTCACGCATTTGCTGAATGCTGGGAGCGGTTATTTTATAACCCTGCCGGGGAATGCTTGATAATACAGCTGTACCAGTTAGCTGCATTAAGGCTTCGCGGATAGGTGCGCGGCTTACATTATATTTTTCCATTAAAAATTTTTCGGTGATAATTGTATTGACAGGATATTTGCCATGAACGATATCAGTGAAAATATCATTATAAATTTGTTCCTTTAAAGTATGTCCATTGTTGTTCATATGTACCTCTTTATGTATTAGTAGTGTATTTAAGACTAATGGAGCGGGCATATCTTAATAGTTGTATTTCTACAAAGGGCGAATATTCCCTCTAAAAGATATGATAAGAATTATAAATAAAAATAAAAAATTAGAAGGAAAAATGGTGATGTGATTAATAATAAAAATATAAGTACTAAATAAAAGAATAATATTATCAATAATTTAAAAAAAAATTACGGCTATTCCTAGTTAAATATTAGGTTTAGACGAAATACTTACAAAAAAACATATTAGTAATTATAATGAAAATTAATAATATTATATATAAAAAGAAAATATTAAAAAAATATTGCATGAATAATTTTTTTGTGATATGATTACAAAAAAGAAAGCAATATGATATAGAATAAATGTTTTCATCATCATTTATTACTTATATAGAACGATTTCGGTGCAGCTAAATGCGCTAAAAAAATATGATAAAGTATAAATGGTGATAAAATACAGCTGGAGCGATGGGACTTGATTGTAGTCCGCTTATTTTATAATAGGCAGGATGAGTTCATAACATGGCAATTTTGGAAAAAATAATTAGAATATATTATATAACTTAAGCGATTTTTTGCCAAAATTGCATAATAATTATGGGAAATATGCTGAGATATTTTCTCAATCAGGGAGCAAGCTCATCGCTGCAGCCTATATAGAAAAGTGTTAAGCTATTTTTATTTTATGCTGAGTGATTAAAAAAATATATATTTATGCTTTTAAGAAAAAGACCGTTGAACAGGTTGTATGCTGTTCAATGGTCTTTTTCTTATGGGAAAATAAAACATATATTTATTATTGACATATGACATTAATTTGCTATAATAAAAATATAAATGACATATGTCGATAATGAATTGCGATTTGCAAAAATATGTCATGTTTTGTTTTTATATACGGAGGTGTTTATAATGCCAAACAGAGATGGAACAGGACCTGATGGAATGAATGGCTGTCGTCGCCAGACGATACAAGATAACCAAAATACTGGTATGTCGTCAGCAGGAAGATGTGGTCAGGGAAAAGGCATGGGCAAGGGGCGTAATGCTAATAGAAGTCAAGGTCAAAGTCAAGGCCAGGGAACGGGAAACCGTATGCAGCGTGGCGGTAATCGCTGATGATAAAAGAAGGCAGGACATTTGTCCTGCCATTTACTAAAAAAGGGGTAAAATATGAAAATAGCAATACCGGCAGAAGATAAGAATATTGAAAGTAATGTAAGCCAAACTTTTGGCAGAACTAATTATTTTATTATATATGATATGGAAGCAAAACAAATGGAGACGTTAGATAATTCAGCTATAGCCAGTCAGGGCGGTGCTGGCATTAAAGCTGCCCAGCTTGTTTTAGATAATGGAGTACAGGTTTTAATAGCACCGCAATGCGGGCAAAATGCAGCTGATGTATTGGCTGAAGGTGATATTAAAATTTATGCAAGTATTGAAGGTACGGTTAAAGCTAATATTGATGCATATACAGCTGGAAAATTAGTAATTATGAATGATATCCATGCGGGATATCATGGAGGAAAATAAGATGAAAATTGCGGTACTAAGCGGCAAGGGTGGTACCGGAAAAACATTGGTATCGGTTAATTTGGCGGCAGCTGCCGGGCAGGCAGTATATGCCGACTGTGATGTAGAAGAACCTAATGGTGAGCTGTTTTTTAAATCAAAAAAATTAAAGAGTGAAGCTGTAAAAATAAAAATACCGCAAGTAGATGTAAATAAATGTAATGGCTGTCGAGCTTGTGTTGATTTTTGCAAATTTAATGCTTTAGCATACATAAAAAATAGAGTATTTGTATTTGAAGAATTATGCCATTCCTGTGGCGCCTGCATGCTGTTGTGTACCCAACAGGCAATAACAGAAAGGGAAAAAAATATAGGGCAGATAGAATATGGTCAATCAAATGGCGTAGCCGTCTGTACGGGGATCATGAATGTAGGTGAGGCATCGGGAGTTCCAATAATAAAACAGCTACTGGCTAAAATAAATCAATATGACAATGGGGACAAGTTTATTGATTGTCCACCGGGCAGTGCCTGCACGGCGATGGAAAGCATTAAAGATGCTGATTATTGTGTGTTGGTAGCGGAATCGACAGTATTTGGTTTGCATAATCTTAAGATGATTTATAAATTGGTTAGCTTTTTTTCGAAAAAATTTGGTGTTATTTTAAATAAATATGATAAGACAATAGATAATCCAATTGAAAAATTTTGTCAGCAAAAAGATATAAAAATATTAGGCAGAATTCCCTATGATGAAAAGATTGCCCAAATTAATACAGCTGGTTTAATTTTAGTAAGAACAGCTACGGAATATGAAATAATGTTTAAACAGTTACTACAGACAATTACAAAGGAAATAAAAAATGAGACAGCTATTGATTCTTAGTGGTAAGGGTGGTACGGGAAAAACTACTATTGCCGGTGCACTTATCCATTTGAGTAAGGCAATGGCAATGGCCGACTGTGATGTTGATGCACCTAATCTGCATTTGATAACTAAAATGCAAAATGCACCGGAAACAGAAAATTTTTATGGCATGGATAAAGCCGTTATTGATACAGATAAATGTGTTAAATGCGGTAAATGCAGACAAATCTGCCGTTTTGATGCCATAAAAGATGACTGTACTATTAATGCTTATGAATGTGAAGGGTGCGGTGCTTGTCAGATTGTATGTCCAGTTGGAGCGATAAGCTTACAGAAGTTTACTGCTGGTAAAATGGATTTATATACAAATGGACGAATATTTTCCACAGCTGAATTGAAGATGGGCAGCGGCAATTCCGGTTTGTTGGTAGATAGTGTAAAAAAACGTTTAAAGCAGGCTGCAGAGGACAAATTATTTGCCATTATTGATGGTTCGCCGGGAATTGGCTGTCCGGTTATTGCATCATTAAATGGTGTTGATATGGTACTGGTAGTTGCAGAAGCTTCAATTGCCGGTGTTAATGACATGAAACGTATTATAGCAACAGCACAGCGATTTCGTATAAAGATAGCTGTATGTATTAATAAATACGATGTTAATTTAGAGCAAACTAAACAAATTGAAAATTTTTGCATTGAGGAAGATTTATTGCTGGTGGGTAAAATTCCTTTCGATAAAGAAGTTATCCGAGCTGTTAATAATAATATTTCGATAATGGAAACCGAATGCGAAGCCAGTAAGGCAATATTTGCAATATATGATAATATAAAAGACTTTTTTGCTTAATAATATGGGTTTGCACAGGCAATTCGTAAGATTGCAGTACCGTGTAGATACAGCGGGAAGGTTTTCCCCCATAAAAAAGCCATAGCCTGAATTCTTAAATGATTAGGGAAAATATTAATATATAATTATTGGAGAGTTAATTATATATTAATAGTAAATAACTCAAACTTCGCAGTCGTGAAATAACCTGTGTACCTTGAAAATTCAATAATAATTGGTATAAAAATAGCATGATCCTCTCGTTTTTAGTATAAT
>NZ_JACHFH010000053.1 GCF_014201835.1 Pectinatus brassicae
TATACAACTTTTAGTTGTTATTTTCTTTACAGCTTTAGGCTGGGTTATGCATAAACCTTCCAGTAGCCAGCGTAACTGTTGCCGGCTTAAATCCAGTACTTCTTCAGGTGTATCCGGCCACTGAAATTTGCCATTTTCCAGCCGTTTATATAAAAGGACAAAACCGTCACCTTCAAACAATAATGCTTTAAGTCGGTCGTGTTTCCTGCCGCTGAATAAAAACAAACTCTTGTCAAACGGGTCCATTTTGAATTTTTGCTGTACTAAACAACAAAGACCATCTATTGACTTTCTCATATCCGTGTGACCACAGGCTATATAAATATGTTCTACTGAAGATATGTCACCGAGCATACTTCTGTTCCATTTTTATAAATAACGCCAGCGTTTCTTCTAGATATTGAGAATTTATATTATCCTGTGTTTCCAAGCAAAAATTACCATAACGAATAGTGATTTTTGCTGGAACAGCTGCTGATTTTAACGAGCCGGCATCTGTAATATTAACAGGAACAATAGCACCTGTTAAAGACTTAGCTGCTTCATTACGGATAATTTTCTGCCAATAATAATAACTTTTTACGTTTAAACCATACTTTTCACAAAAAGATTTTACTGTAAGATCGCTGTCAGCTCTCTCTTTCAAATACCTTCTCCATTGCTGCAAACGATATTGTCTAGTTAATTCTTTAGTACTTATGAGAAAATCCCCCTTTAGATTTTTTCGAGTTTTTCGACCTGCTCTGAAAACTCTAAAGAAATTATCTCATGTTTGAGGAGCGTTTTACATCCACCGTTTTATTATGCGCTTACGAAATGCTCACTCATATTTCTTTAAATACTATAATAATTTACTATCAGAAAGGACGATACATATGAAAAAATCCTCAATCGTAATTGCCGGCGGTGGCAGCACCTTTACTCCTGGCATAGTAATGATGTTGCTTGACCATTTAAAACGTTTTCCCATTCGCCAAATAAAATTTTACGACAATGATGCTCAACGTCAAGAAACAATAGCCAAAGCTTGTGCTATTGTATTACGCGAACGTGCACCAGAAATTGAATTTTCTTATACAACTGATCCTCAAGAGGCCTTTACTGACATTGATTTCGTAATGGCACATATCAGAGTCGGTAAATATGCCATGCGTGAAAAAGATGAAAAAATACCCATGAAATACGGCGTATTAGGGCAAGAAACCTGTGGACCTGGAGGAATTGCTTATGGAATGCGCTCTATCGGACCAATAATTGAAATAATCGATTATATGGAAAAATATTCCCCTAATGCATGGATGTTAAATTATTCTAATCCAGCCGCAATCGTAGCCGAAGCTACTAGACGCATCCGTCCTCAGTCAAAAATCATCAACATCTGTGATATGCCTGTTGGTATCGAAGAACGAATGGCTGAAATATTATCGTTACCAAATGGCCGCAAAGATATGGATATTACTTATTACGGTCTAAATCATTTTGGTTGGTGGACAGCCATCCATGACAAGCAGGGAAATGATCTTATGCCCCAAATTAAGGCCCATGTAGCTAAACATGGTTATATTGTAAATCCTGATAATCATGCAGAAACGGAAGCCAGCTGGAATGATACCTATGC
Organism: Pectinatus brassicae; assembly: GCF_014201835.1. GTDB lineage: Bacteria > Bacillota > Negativicutes > Selenomonadales > Selenomonadaceae > Pectinatus > Pectinatus brassicae. The sequence continues at coordinate 1,619 of NZ_JACHFH010000053.1, forward strand.
TAAAGCCAAAGATGTATATGCAATCGACCCAGATACTTTGCCTAATACGTATTTAAAATATTATCTCTTCCCTGATTATGTTTTTGCTCATGATAATAAAAATCCAGACCATACTCGTGCTAACGAAGTAATGGAACACCGGGAAAGAAATGTATTTGCAGCAGCCAACGATATTATTAATAAAAACACTGCCAAAGATTGTGCTTTTCATAGCGATGAGCACGCCAGTTATATTATTGACCTTGCCGAGGCAATCACGTTTAATACTAATGCTAAAATGCTTTTAATTGTAAAAAATGATAGCGCTATTTCTAATTTTGATCCTACCGCTATGGTGGAAATCCCGTGTATTGTCAATAAAAACGGCTATCAAAAAATTAGTATCGGTGAAATTCCACAATTTCAAAAAGGTCTTATGGAACAGCAGGTTTCTGTAGAAAAATTAGTAGTTGATGCCTGGATAAATGGCAGCTATCAAAAATTGTGGCAGGCAATAAGCTTATCAAAAACTGTTCCAAGTGTATCTGTTGCTAAAAACATTTTAGATGATTTAATTGAAGCTAATAAAGATTATTGGCCTATTCTAAAATAATTATGTAGTATGATAAGAGCACATTTTGCTTGTACTTTTGTCATACTATAATAAATTTTTCTATATTATTTTTAGAAAAATTAAACAATAATGTAAATACAATCTACTTTGCAGAAAGGACCTGCACATGATTATAAATAAAGATATTATTATGCAAAAAATCCAGCGATTTGGCGGTGCAATGTTTACACCCATTCTTTTATTCACATTCTTTGGTATAGTAGCTGCCTTATCAATCCTTTTTAAAAATGCCACTATCATGGGAAGTATTGCCGCTAAAGGAACATTATGGTTTGATATCTGGTACGTTATCGAAAAAGGTGCTTGGACTGTTTTTACTCAATTACCGCTCCTATTTGTTGTTGGTTTACCAATTGGATTAGCAAAAAAAGAAGCTGGCCGAGCTGCCATGGAATCTTTAGTAATTTATCTTACTGCCAATTATTTTATCGCTGGATTTTTAGAACTTTGGAGTTCCTATTTTAACGTTAATTATGCTCAGGAAGCTGTAGCTGGCTCAGGCTTAGCAATGATTGCCAATATAAAAACCCTTGACATGGGTATGTTGGGTGCTATTTTCATTTCAGCTATAAGTGTTTATTTGCATAACAAATTAATTGATACAGAACTCCCCGAAATTATTGGTATTTTTCGTGGATCAGTATTAGTTGTAGCTGCTGGTTTTTTCCTAATGATTCCTATTGCACTATTATTATGTATAATTTGGCCTAAAATCCAATTGGGTATTTTATCCCTCCAAGGTTTTATGAAAACTAGCGGCCTGCTAGGTGTCTGGCTTTACACCTTCCTCGAACGAATCCTTATACCTACTGGTTTACATCATTTTATTTATATGCCTTTTATTTATGGTCCGGCAGTAGTAGACGGTGGGACGAAACAATATTTTATTCAGCATATACCTGAATTTTCTACTTCTGCACATACGTTAAAAGAAATGTTTCCCCAAGGCGGCTTTGATCTTACCTCTATGTCAAAAATGTTTGGCTGTCCAGGTATAGCACTAGCAATTTATGCTACTGCCAAAAAAAATAAGAAAAAATTTATAGCTGGTTTACTGATTCCTGCCACTTTGACTGCTATATTATGTGGTGTTACCGAACCATTGGAATTCACTTTTTTATTTATTGCACCAATGCTCTTTGCCGTACACGCAGTATTAGCTGGCTTAATGGCGATGACAGCCTATGCCTTTGGTGTAGTCGGAGTATTTGATGGTGGATTTATTGAATGTGCTGTAGAAAACTGGATTCCTTTGTTTAAATACCACTCTACTACATATATAATTCAATTTATAATTGGTTTTTCTTTCACTGCTATTTATTTTTTCGTTTTTCGCTGGTTAATACTTCACTTTGATTTTAAAACACCTGGTCGTGGTGATGATTCTGAAGATAAGCTTTATACCAAAGCCGATTATAAAGCAAAACAAGCAATAGATAAACATGCTAAAAAGGCCGCTGCATTTTTGACCGCTCTTGGCGGTAAAGATAATATTATCGATGTTACTAACTGTGCTACGCGCCTTCGTATCAATGTAAAAGACGACACTTTAGTAGCTGATTCAAAAATATTCATTGCTGCTGGCGCACATGGTCTTGTACACAATAAAAATGCTATTCAAGTAATTGTTGGTCTTTCTGTTCCACAGGTCAGGGAAAGATTTGAGAAACTTTTAGAAAACAATTCTGCTGATGACACTATCTCAAATATTGAACAGGCTTCACAGCTTACAGCTTTTGCCAGCGGTACAGTCATTTCAATAGAAAATGTTCCCGACAAAGCTTTTTCGGAAAAAACTTTGGGTGATGGTTTAGCTATTATACCTAACAATGGATTAATTGTTGCTCCTGGAGATGGTACCATTATCATGACCGCAGAAAAAAGCAATCATGCAATTGGCTTACGCCTTACTTCAGGAATGGAAATTTTAATTCACGCTGGTATTGACACGGTTACCTTAAATGGAGATGGCTTTACTAGTTTTGTTAAAGCTGGGGATACTGTCAAAGCCGGAGATAAATTATTGTTACTTGATTTAAATAAAATCAAAGATGCTAACTTAAATCCAATTACTATAATGGTTATCACTAATTTTAAAGATTATGATTCTTTGTCTTTTCTCCCAGTAAAAACAGCCGTAATAAATAAAACAATTATAGCAAATTACTAATTTCAAATAAGTTTTTACACAAAAATTCTAATCCTTATAATAAAAGCAAGAATATCATAATGCCAAACGCCATCTTTTCCGCACGCAAATTGATTTTCATTTTTAATTTAACCACATAAAGAAAAGGGGCTATCACACTTTTTTATTGACGTGTGATAGCCCCCTTCTTATGTTTTCTTATGCCTGCATTTCAAAAGCATCAGCAACTTTTTTCAGCCAATCCGTTATTACAATATGCTGCGGACAACTGCTTTCGCATTTTTTGCAGTCTATACAATCTGAGGCTTTGCCAAAGGTTTTAGTATAGTTTCTATAATAGGCTGTTTCTATTCTGAAACCAACTTCATCATGTGTATCTTTATAATGCTTATAAGTATTATATAATCCAAAGTAATTAGGTATCGCTATATTTTTAGGACAGCCATCTACGCAATACCGGCAGGCTGTACAGGGAATAGCAATTGACTTATTAATTATGGCAACGACTTTTTTTACTATTGCATTTTCCGCATCGTTTAGTGGCATAAAAGCCTTCATGTATTCGGTATTATCTTCAAGCTGCTGTATATCAGACATTCCCGATAAAACCATCATAACATTTTCCTTGCTGGCCGCAAATCTTATTGCCCAGGATGCAGCTGACATCTGTGGATTATAATCCTTAAACAATTTGTCCGCCTCAGCAGGTACTTCAGCAAGCATTCCGCCTTTTATTGGCTCCATTACTACAACTTGTTTATTATGTTTTTTTGCTGCCTCATAACATTTATGTGACTGGATGCTGGCGCTATCCCAATCAAGATAATTAATTTGCAGCTGAACAAAATCGACTTCTGGATGTGCTGTCAATATTTCATCAAGCAATTGCGCACTGTCATGGAAAGAAAAGCCCATTTTCTTTATTTTTCCGCTGTCTTTCTTACCCTTTACAAAAGAAAAACTATCATATTCCTGCACGGTCTTATAAGTTTGTACATTAAGATTATGCAAAAGATAATAATCGAAATATTCCACACCACATTTTTCCAGCTGTTCATTAAAAATTCTTTCCTGATCAGCCTCTGATTTAAGCATCATTGTCGGTAATTTATCAGCCACAGTAAAACTATTACGCGGATGACGTTTTACTAATGCTTCCCGCAGAGCAATTTCACTTTTAAATTCATGATACATCCAAGCTGTGTCAAAATAAGTAAAACCTTTTTCCAAAAATGTATCTACCATTTTTTCCAGCTGTTTCATGTCAAAACTGCTTGGATTATCAGCATCAGTCAAAGGCAGACGCATAAAACCAAATCCTAATTTCTTTGCGGTCATTACTATTCCTCCCTAATATATATTATTAACTCTTTCCAATAATATGGCTAATAATTACAGCTGCATTATAGCTTAAATATATATTAGCACATGAAGTGAACTCCATGTCAAATTTATGATTCTAATAACCACAGCAAAATTTTATATTATCCAATAATTATCATTAAACAATATATGGCGATATTTTGTGCAATCCACCCATTTATTCCAAAAATCAGCCTGATTTTTATCAACAAGGTATTCATCATAAAATTTTTCATAACTTTTTTTATCATATACATTAATTGCAAAGCCACGACTATCCATTAATGCCGGCGTTATATCTTCATCATAAATATATTTATTCACTGCTATAATAGCATTTATTTTGCCCTGACGAACAGTAATGACTTTTTTTTCTGTAAGCGCAATAATATCTATTTTATCGGGATAATTATATGTTTTCCCCTTTAACGGCAAAGTATCGCCAATCGTAAAGCCGTTATATTTACTTAATGCTTTATCAATCTTGGTATCACGCATATTATAATAATATTCATCAAACAATGTTGCGGCAATTTTTATATTATCAGCAATAAATGTATAATCTTCCTTATTTATTGCATCTATATTTCTGATTACACCACAGGCTGAAGTCATATTGCTAACACGATTCACTAGTATAAAACTGCCCAATGCCTGATAATCTTTAAATTTAGCTAATGTACTAATATTCGCCAGTTTTATTGTGCAATCAGCCAATTCATTTTTGTGTAGACTGCTAACTTTAACCTTTTCACCACTATTAACATCTGTCTTATAATTAATTTTTTCGATAGAAGCTACAATGCTGTTAGTCCCAACCTGCAGGATATATTCTTCATTAAGTACTAATGGCTCATCGTCCATCCAAAGTATTTCACTAGAAAAGGTTTTACCTATCTGTACTTTTATATCTCTCGTAAGCACACAACCACGGGAGACATCAATTTCTTTATCCAGTTCTACAGTTAATGCCTGACCAGCTATTGCCTGTCCAACTGATTTTCCAGATGCATAAATGCTTTTTACTTTTGCCTTTTCTCCGCTTGGCAATACAGTAATTTCATCGCCAATAGTTAATTTACCACTTTCACATTGTCCCTGAAAACCACGAAATGTTCTATCAGGACGACATACTCTTTGTACTGGTAAATAAAAAGCATTATCTGCGTTATCATCGTTTATTTCTACAGTTTCCAGAAAATCTAATAATGTTTTTCCTTTATACCATGGCATATCAGCCGATAAATGGGTAACATTATCGCCTTCAGTAGCTGATAAAGGAATTATCGCTGTATTTTCCAAGCCTATTTGTGCAACAAGTTCGTTTATCTGCTCTTCTATCTGATTAAATTTATTTTCGTCATAATCAATAATATCCATTTTATTGACAGCAAAAACAAAATTCTTAATGCCCATCAGATGACTGATACGGGCATGGCGACGGGTTTGTACCAATACTCCTTTGGATGCATCAACTAATATAACCGCCAAATCTGCAAAGGAAGCTCCTACTGCCATATTGCGCGTATATTCTTCATGCCCCGGTGTATCGGCAACAATAAAGCTGCGTTTATCCGTAGTAAAATAACGATATGCTACATCAATTGTTATTCCCTGTTCATGTTCAGCCATTAATCCATCAAGCAGTAAAGAATAATCAAGTTTGCCGCCACGGCTGCCGGCCTTACTTTCAAGTTCTAATGCTTTTTCCTGGTCAGCATATAATAATTTGCTGTCATATAAAATATGGCCGATAAGTGTTGATTTACCATCGTCAACACTGCCGCACGTTATAAATTTCAATAATCCACTCATCAAAAATACCCCTCTCTTTTGCGTCGTTCCATACTGCCCGCAGAATCTTTATCAATTGCGCGGCTGGCTCGTTCTGAAGTAACAGCCTGCAGTGTTTCATCTATTATTTTATCCAGGGTATCGGCTTTAGACTCAAAACCACCGGTAAGCGGATAGCATCCCAATGTGCGGAAACGCACTGTTTTTTGTTCAATTTTTTCATCAGGACACAGCTTCAGCCTGTCATCATCAACCATTATTATCATGCCATCACGTTCGATGACCGGTCGTTTCTTGGCAAAATATAACGGCACTATCTCGATATTTTCTCTTTTTATATACTGCCATATATCTTTTTCAGTCCAGTTAGATATTGGGAACACACGCATGCTTTCACCTTTTTTTATGCGTGGATTATACAGCTTCCACATTTCCGGCCGCTGATTTTTCGGATCCCATACCTGTGCTTCATTACGAAACGAAAATATTCTTTCCTTGGCCCGCGATTTTTCCTCATCACGACGACCACCGCCAAAAGCTGCTGTAAACTGGTATTTTTTGAGGGATTGTTTTAATGCCTGTGTTTTCATGATATCGGTATATGATGCACCATAATCAAAAGGATTTACTCCTTTTTTAACACCTTCTTCATTAGTGTATTTAAGCATTGTTATCCCATGATCTTTAGCTACTTTATCACGAAATGCTATCATATCATGAAATTTCCAGGTAGTATCAATATGTAAAAATGGAAACGGTGGTTTTTCCGGATAAAAAGCTTTTAATGCCAAATGCAGCATTACAGAGCTATCCTTACCTATGGAATAAAGCATAACGGGTTTTTCGCAGGTCGCCGCAACTTCGCGGATAATATAAATTGCCTCTGCTTCAAGTTTATCTAAATGGGAAAGCATAAAATTCCTCCTTATAAAATATCAGTATTTATTGGCAGCTTTGCTGTCAGTTTTAATAATTGTTGTACTATTTTCTTTGTTAATTATCCATTGGGTTATATTGCCCTGTCGTTTTATCTGCATTACAGCGCCATGCCCGCCAATATCAGCGGCCAAATAAAATTTTATCGCACCTGCCGGACATTCTTTGAGACAGGATGCACAACCCCAGCAGTCTTTGGGATAAACAATCTGAGCCTTTTTATCTGCATCATGTTCTATAAGCATTCCTGGGCAGACTGCACTGCAGCGTCTGCAGCCGCAGCACATATCTTTATCTATTTGTATGCTCATAATATTCCTCCCGTCCAACAAGGTCTCTTTCGATAATTTTTATTTTTCCATCCTGCAAGCGTGAATTGATATATTTATTAAATTCATTACTTTGATTTGGATAGTCAGCATTTTCAGCAAAACTATGCCAGCGTGTTTCTTTGCGTGCCCGCATGTGCTCAATAACAAACAAGCACAGTAATAATCTATCCTGCAGCTCATGGATAAAGACAAGTTCATGCATATTTACTGCGTGTAATTTTACTGATAAATTTAAGACTCCGGCAATTTTTTCCGCCGCAATAATAAGTGACTGTTCATTATATTTATAATGTGTCTTTATCCCTCCAGCATAATTATCCATTATTTTCTGCATGGTTTCTTCTAATGATTCAATGTTGTATGTTTTTACCGTATTACCGAAAAATTTACTTTCGACCTTTACATATCTTTCTGCAATATCTTCATATTCAGCTGGACTTAATTTATCTTTTTTATTTTCTAAATACGACTTAATACTATTTGCTGCTATATACGCCTCGGCCATTGCCCCTGTTACATATTTTTGCGGACAGCCACCGCCAACATCACCAGCAGCAAATAACCCATCAATCGTTGTCTGCCTGTCTGAAGAAAGCCAAAAACCCGCCGCGGCATGCCCCCCCACTATATAAGGCTCCGTCCCTTCTATCTCCACATTATTTTGCGATGGTTCACCATCTTCAACCCACTTTAAAGTCTGTGACGGTGCCATATTTAAATATGCTTTTTTTAAATCCATTTCAGCTTCTGCGGAAATTCCCTTAGTTCTCAAATAACAAGGTCCTCGTCCTGCCAAATTTTCTTCTACCGTTCCATAAAGGCGATTAGGTGTTGATAAGCCATATTTATTTTCATAAATTTCACCACGTGAATTTATCTGACTGGCGCCCACGCCTTGGGCAATTGTTCCCGTTGGAGCAATAGTATCTTTGCAGCGCAGTGCAATAAACCGCATCTCCAGTGTCGTCATTTCAGCACCAGCCCGTATGCCTGCAGCTAGTCCTGCTCCAGTATTAAAAGGCGGGTACCACATCTTATGCCGGGAAAAGCCCGGATTATTTGGTCTGTATAGTCCAGCCGCCCCGCCAGTAGCACAAAGTACCACCTGAGCTTTTATAATATAAAGTTTATCCTCAACCATATCAATGGCCACTGCTCCATAGATTTTATTATTCTTTACAATAAAATCTATAATATTTATATGATTTTGCACTGTTATCCGTGAATTTTTATTTACAGCATCTGCTAACAACGGTTTTATGTTTTCGCCATTTATCTTTATATTGCGTGTGCCACGCTCAGCATAGCTGCCATCTTCATTCTTTAATATGACTAATCCCAATTTTTCTAAATCACGCGTACACTCATTAAGCCGTTCCGACATACTCAGCAACAAGTCTCCCCGGGCAATGCCCTCAGCATCCTTTTGGGCATAGTCAACATAAAATTCCGGTGTACGACCTTTAGTTATGTAGGCATTTAAGGCATTCACTCCGGCGGCCAGACAGCCGCTGCGTTTTATATTTGCTTTTTCGGCTATAAATATCCGTTTAGAAGTTGACTCTGCTAACTTTAATGCCCCATAACAGCCTGCTGTTCCGCCACCGGCAATAATAATATCTGTATCAATATAGTTTATTTGCAGTTTTTCCATTAATATCACCCTTAAATTACTACAGAATTATCTGCTGTAATTGATTCATTTTCATATTCAATAATATTATTATCATTAATCAAATACATTTTCCGTATTAGCACCTGCACCATTTCCTGCATTTTTAATATCCCCTTATCAACAGGCCAAACTGTCTTGAACTGAGTACCATTCACATCTACAGCAACATCAAGATGTGCTCCGCGAAATATAATATTTTTTATTATGCCATTTTCAACTGAATACGCATTTTGCCGATACTCATTTGGCCGTAATAATGATATAAATTCTGGTCGTACAATAGCCGCAGGGAAGTCATCATTATAACGAAAGCCCTTAAACTGCCCATAATTATTAACTAATGAATTTTCGCCAATAAACTGTGCTACAAATGGTGTTAGCGGTTTATTATATACTTTGAGTGGTGACCCACTTTGTTCTACCCGTCCTTTATTTACCACTAATATTTCATCTGCGACTTCACCAGCTTCATCCTGATCGTGTGTGACGAAAATACTTGTTATATGCAGTTTTTTTATCGTTGTTTTTAACCATTGCCGCAATTCTTGTCTGATTTTAGCATCAATCGCGGCAAACGGCTCATCAAGCAGCAATACCTTTGGTTCCGGAGCTATCGCTCTGGCAAAGGCTACACGCTGCCGCTGCCCGCCTGATAGCTGCATGGGATAACGATTATCGAGATCCTTCAATCCAATAAGCTCTATAAGTTCTTTTACCCGCGTATTTATTTTATCCCGCGGCATTTTTTTTATCTGCATCCCAAAAGCAATGTTTTCAAAAACCGTCATATAGCGAAATAATGCATAATTTTGAAATACAAAACCAATCTCCCGTTTTGCCGGTTCAATATCATTAACACGCTTGCCATCAATAAAAATATCACCGCTATCGGGGTTTTCCAGCCCTGCCAATATCCGCAAAATAGTAGTCTTACCACTGCCAGACGGACCTAAAAGTGCCGATAACGAATCTGCCGGCAAAGAAAAGCTGACATTATCAGAAGCTTTATAATCTCCATAAGATTTATTTACATTCTTAAACTCTATATACATCATTTCACTCCCCCACTTTTTTGCCAGCGATGCTCAATCATATTTTTAAAAATCAACAATATTAAAGCTAAAAAAACTAAAATTGTTGAAACAGCAAATGCATCCATCATTTTAAAATCATTGTAAAGAATTTCTATTAATAATGGCAACGTATCGGTTTTCCCCTGCAAATGTCCTGAAACTACTGAAACCGCCCCAAATTCCCCCATAGCCCTGGCCGTACATAGTATTATTCCATACAGCAGTGACCATTTTATATGTGGAAATGTAATTTTGCGAAAAATAGTAAAACCATCCGCCCCCATAAGCGCCGCAGCTTCTTCTTCATCTGTTCCCCTGCTTATAAGCACCGGCATAATACTACGGGCAATAAATGGCAGTGTCACAAAAATAGTCACAAGTACAACAGCAGTTGTTGTAAATAATATTTTTATATGAAAAAATTCCAATATTGGTGCAGCCCAGCCGCTACGCCCAAAAGTCAAGGACAAAATAAGTCCTGCTATAACCGGGGATATTGTAAAGGGAATCTGAACCTCCCACGACTAAAGTCGCGGGGTTCCTGCTTCATAGATAGTTGCGCAAAAAACACGTCTTACATTATCTCCACAGGCTATCCCCGTA
>NZ_JACHFH010000054.1 GCF_014201835.1 Pectinatus brassicae
TAAGAATTTTAAACACAGCAGTGTAATAACATATATAAGAACCGTAGGAACTACGGGGATAGCCTGTGGAGATAATGTAAGACGTGTTTTTTGCGTAACTATCTATGAAGCAGGAACCCCGCGACTTTAGTCGTGGGAGGTTCAGGTCAGTGCACTCACTTTTGATGCTCACTATGTATTAGCTGGTAACGTAATCATGACCGAACAGATGCCTATTTATGGTGGCTATGCGGGCGGTTTAGAAGAAACAACAATAGTTGACGTTGCAACAACTATAAATTCATTTATTATGACCCAAAGTACATGGCATCTTGATGGACCTACACATGTACGCTGGGGTATTACAACAGCACGTGAAACATTAGCTATAGCAGCTGCATGTTCTTTGGCAATTGAATCGTCATATGAATTAATACTTGGTAATCAGTACTATACAATGGCTGGACCATGTACTGTTATGTGTTTGTTGGAAACTGCCGCTCAGGCAATAACTGATACTGCCAGCGGTCGTGAAATTCTTTCTGGTGTTGCAGCAAGTAAAGGTGTAGCAACAAATTATACCACCGGAATGGAAGCTCGTTTCATGGGTGAATGTGCTCATGCTGTAGCTGGTCTGCCATCAGAACAGATAAATGAATTACTTAATAAACTCATTGGCATGTATGAAAAGAATTATAAAACAGCACCAAAAGGAAAGCCATACCAGGAATGTTATGACACAATTAAATTAGAACCTACTCAGGAATATATTGATGTATATCATGAAGCTGTAAAAATTATGACTGATTTAGGTTTGGACTATTGGACAAAAAAAGAAAGCATTATCGATTGATACTACTTTAATTACAGTATTAAGAACACTCTCGTTTATAATTTGTAGACGAGAGTGTTCTTATATTTTGATAAAGTAATTATATGATTACTTTATCAAAATATAAGAACACAAAAATGGAAAATGAAAATACAACATAAAGGGGGGCTTATTATAACTGACTTAGAACAAATAACGCAGATTGTTGATCAAATGGCAAAACCACCAGGAAGTTTAGGGCTTTTGGAAAGTCAAATAAAAAAGCTTTATTGTTGCTGGGGGAAACTGCATAAGGAACTTAATCCCTGTCATTTAATTTTTGCAGCAGATAATGGTATCGCCGAAGAAAGTGTAGTGAGACAACCTCAAGAAATTACTTATTTACAGGCTCAAAATATGGTGGATGGAAAAGCAACTATCAGCTGCTTTTGCAAAAAAAATCAGATACCATATAAAGTTATTGATGTAGGAATTGCTAATTTTGCATCTGTTGGCTATAATCGAAAAATTGCTTTAGGGACAAAAAATTTTCTAATAGAACCTGCGATGCAGTTAGAAGAATATAATAAAGCTGTTGCCACTGGCGAGGAAATGGTTTTGCGGGCTAAGCAAGAAAAATATAATATCATCTCTTTGGGAGAAATGGGTATAGGCAATACTACTACCTCATCAGCAGTATTATATGCACTTTCTGATATTCAGCCAGATTTGATTGTTGGATATGGCGCAAATAAAAATAATCCCGAAGTCATAAAAAGAAAATGTGAAGTTATAAAACAAGGGGTTGCTCTTTATAAGAAACAACTATATTCGCCAGTTGATATTATCCGCTGTGTTGGTGGTTTTGATATTGCAGCAATGTGTGGAGCGATGATAGAATGCGCACGACAAAGAATGCCTTTTGTGCTAGATGGGTTTATCACTGCCGTTGCATTTGCTTGTGCTGTTCGTATGTGCCCCAAAGTTAAAGATTATGTTTTTGCATCGCATCTTTCACGTGAAGCAGGGATGATTTATGCACTTGAATTAAGTGGGATTGCAGAAACGGAGGTTCCGATTAGAGCTCAATTAGCATTAGGTGAAGGAACTGGTACGGTTTTTGCTATTGTTATGTTGCGGACTATGTTGGATGCTGTATGGAATGTAAGCAAAATATCAGAATTTGAATCTAAAATTTTAACAATTAAATAAAAACTTTGTAGTTTTCATAAATGTATTAAAAAAATAAAGATATACCTTTATTTTTTGTATAATATTTTATCATAACTTAAATATTAGATGGTTATTATCTTGTTAAATTGTTAAGCAAGTGTTATAATAATTTAAACAAATAAAAAGATACTGTTATGGCAATGGAGCCTACCATTTAATTTAAATGGTAGGCTCTTATTTTTTTTAGAGGGAAAATTATGGGACAATATAAAATAATATTTCAACCATCAGGACGACGGTGCCAAATAAACGATAATGAAACCTTATTAGAAACAATGCAGCATCATGGGATAGATTTATTATCGCCTTGTGGTGGAGCTGGTGTATGTGGCAAATGTAAAGTAAGGATAGAGCCAGTAGACTCAGATAATATTAAGTATATGAATCCATTGACACAAAATGAGAAAAAAGCTTTAAGCTTATATGAGATACGGGAAAATTTTCGTTTAGCCTGCAATACAAAAATATGTGCTGATGTTAAAGTTTTTATACCAGTACAAAGTACTATTAGTAAACAAGTTATCTTAAAAAACGGTCTTAATCATGCTGTGGCTATTAAACCAGCTGTAAAAATTTATTCAATAAGCATGCCAAAACCTACATTAACAGATCATCGGGCAGATATCAGCCGTTTATGCGATGAATTATTAAAAGCATATCCGGAACTTATAAAATTAGAATTTGAATTTAGTTTACTCACAGGCGATTTATCGACGATTTTGCGAAAAAATAAATGGCAGGTAGATGTTGTCATAAAAAATGAATCAAAAATTATCGATGTACTGCCCGTTGGGGAAAATGACATATATGGTATTGCTATTGATTTGGGAACTACGACTATTGTTGGGAAATTGTGTGATTTAAAAACAGGTAAACTTTTAGCACAATCTTCCTCAATGAATAGTCAGGTGCGTTATGGTGATGATGTAATATCACGCATATCGTATCAAATGCAGCATAAAAATGGCCTAAAAGAATTACAACAAATAGTTGTAAATGATATGAATGTATTGATTGAGAATTTATGCAGCACGGCTGGAATTGATAAAAAACATATATATGAAATAGTCTTAGCTGGAAATGTGGTTATGGAACATTTGATTTTAGGGATAAATCCAGAATATATCGGTAAAACACCATTTGTGGCAACAATAACTCAGTCAATAGAGGTTTTAGCAGAAAAAATTGGTATAAAAATAGCAAAATATGGTTATTTGTATTTTTTAGCAGCAGAAGCTGGTTTTGTGGGAGCTGATAATGTTGCGGTGTTGATTGCGGAAGAGCCGCATAAAAAAAATGAAATTAGTTTAACAATAGATATTGGAACTAATGGCGAGATAGATTTTGGTAATAATGAAAAAATGTTTTCAACCTCCTGTGCTACTGGACCAGCATTGGAGGGAGCACAACTTTCCTGTGGTATGAGAGCTGCACCGGGGGCAATTGAAGCAATAGACATAGATGATAATTATAATCCTAAGATAAAAATTATTGGACAAAATGATGATGAGTCCATAAAGGCTACTGGGATATGTGGCTCGGGGATAATTGATGGAATTGCAGCATTATTAAAAAGTGGATTATTGAAAAAAGATGGCTCGTTTAACCGAAAAATATCTTCAGATAGATTGCGTAAACGGGAAAACAATAGTATGGAGTACGTAATAGTTTTTGGTAAAGAGCAAAACAGCAGTGAAGATATTGTTATCAGTCAAAAAGATGTAAGAGCTGTTCAATTGGCAAAAGCAGCACTTTATACGGGTATAAGAATACTTATGAAAAAGAGTGACTGTGCAGCATTTGATAAGGTGATTTTAGCTGGTGCATTTGGCAGTTATATTAATAAAACCAGTGCATTATATATTGGATTATTGCCATTTTGCGATGAAAAAATAATTCAAACGGTAGGAAATGCTGCAGGTGAAGGAGCCCGAATGGCGTTGATGAATATTGATAAACGGCGGGAAGCTGAAAAAATAGCATCAGATATTAATTTTGTTGAAGCAGCTGATGAGAGTGATTTTCAAGAAGAGTTTTTTGCAGCACTTAATTTTCCTAATAGCGGGGCATAAAATATGGAAGCATTTATTTGTGATAATAGCGGCAATGAAGAAATGCCAGTGGAAGTAATAAATAAATCAGGGGTCATGGCAAAAGAGATCTATATTAATGGTAAAACAATGGCATCATTGGCACATAAGATTAAAGAATATAATAATGATGTCATTGCTAAGATGCCATTTACCACAGTTGATTTTGCTGAAGCTTTGGGGGCGAAGATACAGTATTTCAAGGATAATATTCCGCCATTAGTAAGTGAGTATATTTATCATGATATTGATGATTTACTAGCATGGAAAAAATGTAATTTTTCCTCACCAATGTTAACAGCTGTAATGAATGCACTACAGCTGTTAGAAAAGCAAAAGATAAGAACAATAGTAAAACTTGAGGGGCCATTTACTAATTTGAATTTTTTGCTGGAAATGAAAAAGATATTTCTTATTGAAAAAAATAATCCGCAAATAATTTCTGCGATATTAGATAAATTATGTGATGATATATTTACTTACATAAAAATATTATATGAAAAAGGCTGCAAAGCAATATCGTATGCAGATCCCAGTGGTTATATCGGCATTGTAGGACCTGATTTTGCCAGGCAGGTTAGCGATAAATATAACTATAAATTATTGAAAAGACTGCAAGATTCCAAAATGAAAATGGTAGTATTTTTATGTGGTAATACTTCAATTTCTTTGGTACGAAGCGGTTATGCTGTAGTTGATAAGAAAATGGTGTCTGTTGAAAGTTTGGGACAAGCTATTTTGAACTATTCAGACGCAGATACCATGCGGATGATAGGCCATACATGCTTGAGAAAATCTGCGGCGCATTTAAAAAATTCATATTTAAATTTTATTGAACTAAATAAAAGTGATGAGAGGATCTGATAAAATGCCGAAATCAGTTATTTGGTCAGATACACAAAGAATAAGATTACAAGAATTAAGTGGTTATCAATATTTAGATGAAAAATTTGTTTCTGATAAAGAAAAAAATAAAGCTTTTCAGGAATATGAAAAGCTTTTGATAAATACAGCTAAAGAAAAATTGACACATTTATATAAGGAAAAGCATAAACCAGATTTATGTATATTAACAGAAAAATTGGCGAATATATTAACTGAAGCTGGATTTATGCAGGTAGTTACACCGACAATTATTTCTAAAAAAATGTTAAAAAAAATGACTATCGATGAAGCACATAAGCTATATTCACAGGTGTTTTGGCTGGATAATAAAAAATGTTTACGGCCGATGCTTGCACCTAATTTATATTATATATCAAAAGACTTATTGCGCTTATGCGATAAACCATTGCGATTATTTGAAATAGGTTCCTGCTTTCGCAAGGAATCGCAGGGAAGTACACATTTAAATGAATTCACTATGATTAATTTAGTGGAGTGGGGACTGCCGGAGGAAGAACGTAAGGAACATTTGAAAAAGATGGCAGATACTATAATGCAGGCAGCCGGAATTGAAGATTATGCATTTGAAAGCGAGGACTCTGTGGTTTATGGTGATACAGCTGATGTTGTATGTAATGGAATTGAAGTGGCATCAGGCGCTATGGGACCACATTATTTAGATGCTAATTGGGGAATAGACTCTACATGGGTAGGGATTGGTTTTGGCTTGGAGCGATTATTGATGTTAAAGAATAATAAAAAGAATGTAAAAAGTTATAGTAAAAGTATTACCTATATTGATGGAATACGTTTAAATATTTGAAAGAAGGCTTTTAAATGGGATTTTATGAGGCTTTAGAAAAAGTTAGTGCTGGTGAGTTTTTGAATCAGGAAGAAATTGCAGTGCTGTTAAGCACTGACGATGAACAAGAAAATAGAGACTTATTTACAGCAGCTTGTAAAGTAAGAAATAAATGTTTTTCCAATAAAGTTTTTTTATATGGATTTGTATATTTTTCTACGTATTGTCGTAATAAATGCAATTTTTGTTTTTATCGTGCTGTTAATAAAAGCATAAGATATCGTAAAAGCCTGAAAGAAATTGTCGATATTGCAGTTTCCTTAAAGAAATCAGGGATACATTTAATAGATTTAACCATGGGCGAGGATCCTTATTATCTGGATAGAGGAAAAGCTGGCTATGATGAGCTGCTAAATATAATAAAACAGGTGAAAAAAGCTACAAATTTGCCAGTGATGATTTCACCGGGAACCGTGTCAGAAAAGCTCCTGGAGAAAATGAAGGATAGTGGGGCTGAGTGGTATGCCTGTTATCAAGAAACACATAACTTAAACTTATATAATAAACTGCGGCCAGATCAGCCTTATCAAAAAAGATATAATAGTAAATTAGCCGCAAAAGAAAATGGCCTTTTAATAGAAGAAGGTTTATTAACCGGGTTAGGTGAAAATGTTTATGATATTGCAGCATCCTTTTATAAGATGAAGGAATTAGAGGCACAGCAGATTAGAGTTATGACATTTGTACCGCAAAAAGGAACGCCTATGGAACAATTTAGTGCCCATGATAATAAAATGGAACTCAAAATAATAGCAGTAATGCGATTGTTGTTTCCGGACAGACTTATTCCGGCCTCTCTTGATGTAGAGGGGATTGACGGACTAAAAAAACGGATAAATGCTGGTGCGAATGTAGTGACTTCGATAATTCCGCCCGATAGTGGACTCGCGGGTGTATCACAAAGTACACTAAACATAAAGGATGGCTGGCGGACAGTGCAGGGGGTAGTGCCGATTTTACAAGAGTGTGGATTAGCTCCGGCATCAGTTAGTGAATATAAAAATTGGCTGAAAAATGAGGAACATAAAAATGCAGAAGAAAATTGCGGTCTTAGGCGGCAAAATGCAAGGAACAGAAGCTGTGTATTTGCTTCATAAAGCAGGTTATTATGTTTTATTGGCGGATAAAAATGAAAATTCGCTGGCAGCAGGATTGGCTGATGAATTTAAGCAAATTGATTTTTGTGATAAACATGCGCTTAAAAAATTTCTACTACAGGCTGATTTCGTTGTTCCAGCATTAGAAAATAAACAGGCCTTATCCTCTATAATCCAAATAGTTGAGGCAATCAATAAACCAATTATGTTTGATATGAAGTCATATGAAATTTCATCTTCAAAAATTATTTCAGATAAATTATTTCAAATTTTAAATATCCCAGCACCGCAGCCATGGCCTTGTGAGTTTCCGGTAGTAGTAAAACCATCTAATCGTAGTGGCAGTGAGGGAGTAAAAAAATTAATAGATAAAACTGAACTGCGTAGTTATGAGAAGGATAATAAAGATTTGGTTATACAAGAATATGTAGATGGTCCATCTTATTCTTTGGAAATTATTGCCTGCGATGGTAAGTTGCAAACATTTGAAGTGACTGAATTGGAAATGGATGAGGTATATGATTGTAAGCGTGTGCTGGCACCAGCGCGGTTAAATGATGTTTTCTCGGCAGCCTTGGCACAGATGGCAAGAAAATTAGCTGAAAATATGAAGCTTACCGGAATTATGGATCTAGAAGTAATACTGCATAAAGGTCAGCTTAAATTACTGGAAATAGATGCTCGGCTTCCCAGCCAAACACCAACAGCAGTATTTAATTCCAGTGGAATTAATATGTTGGAGAATTACGTTGAAGGCATCAAGGAAAATAGCAGTAATAATATATCTATACAAGCCGCTATTTATGAACAGATTTTGGTTACAGGAGATATGGTGAAATTATGCGGTGAGCATATAATGTCAGGCAGAGGCAGGCTTCATTTGGAAAATAATTTTTTTGGGGCAGACGAGGCAATAACAGATTACAATGCCGATAAAGACGAGTGGGCGGCAATATTGATAATCAATGGACTGACAATAAAAGAGGCATTGCAAAAAGAAAAACAGGTAATAAAAAATATTATGAAGCAGACTGGAAAGAAAATATTCGAAAATTTACAGCCGCAGCTATAAAGAAGAAGGTGGTAAAATGACAAGATTGCGTTACGATGATATTTTTCATATAAGTGAACAATTAACAAAATATGATAGTGATTTAAGAAGAATAATTGATATGGGACTTAATGAGCTTGGTGCAGCTGCTGCTGGGGCAAACTTAACTGAATTGCAAAAATATATAAAAGGCGAATGTGTTGGCATAGTGCCAATAACTTCTGGTGAAGGTATAATCAATAGTTTTTCTCAAACAATAAAAAGTATTATAGATTTTACCGGGCTGACAAGTTTTATTACTAATGCAACTGATGTAGCAGGAATTGCTGAAGCAGTAGAACGTAAGGCAACAATGTTGTTTATTGCTGACGATGCAACATGCAAATTACTGCATTTGAAGAAAAGTATCATCGCCGATAATAGTGAATGTACAAGCAGAGGGTTTGCGACGGCACTAAAAAATAAAATTAAAAATTCCGATAAGAAGAAAATAACAATATTAGGTGCCGGTCCGGTTGGACAAATGGCAGCAAAAAACTTAAAAGCTGATGATATAGAAATAATAATATATGATATTGATAAAGAAAAAATGGATACGGCAGCAAACAATTTGGGAATAGGAACAGCAAAAAGTTTGCAGGAAGCCCTGGATAAAAGTAACTTTTATTTTGAAGCTACTACTTCTATTAATACAATAAAAGAAAATGATATAAAAGCAGACACATTTATCGCAGCACCGGGTGTACCACTAGGAATAGATGAAACAGTCATAAAAAAGCATGCTGATAGGATTATTACGGATACTTTGGAAATAGGAGTAATAACTATGGTATTTACAATCTTAGAAAAATTATCTATAATATAATATATAAAGATTTCTAAAAAAAAAGTTCTTTAAAAGGATTGATGTAAAATGCCACGTATAGCTGTAAAAATAATATTGTCGGATAAAGAGAAAAGTCTTTTGAAAAAAAATATCAGTGGACAGCGAGTAGAAAAGAGAATGTATTTACGTTCTAAGATTATACTTTTATCGGCTGAAGGAAAAGAATGTATTGAAATTGCAAAAATGCT
This sequence comes from Pectinatus brassicae, assembly GCF_014201835.1. Classification (GTDB taxonomy): domain Bacteria; phylum Bacillota; class Negativicutes; order Selenomonadales; family Selenomonadaceae; genus Pectinatus; species Pectinatus brassicae. Next base: position 9,083 of record NZ_JACHFH010000054.1, read on the forward strand.
GGGAATATCAGAAAAAACATGCCGTAAATGGCGAAACCGCTTTGCTAAGCAAAGAATGGACGGACTCAATGATTTACAAAGAACTGGTGCACCAGAGTTATTTACAGAAGAAGAAAAAATGCAGATAATTCAAAAATCCTGCAGTGCTCCGGTGATGCTCGAAAATTGGACATTAGCAAATATTACGCAATGGGCTCGTGAGTTTTTTTCTAGAGAAGTATCGATTGAATCAATTAGACAAATATTAAAGACGGCTGACAAGAGTACAATTATTAGTGATATGCCAGATAACGTAGTCTATATGAAGAAGAAAAAAGCAATATAATAATTGTTGATTAGTGATGATTATCATATATTTTAAATATCCGTATTGATATGTTAAGAACATATCAATACGGTCTTTTTTTATTGTTAATATAGCAATTATATATTGTAATGCTTAAGTAATTATGCTATAATAACAATATCGACAAAGAAATAAGTACCGTTATTAAGCAACGAGGCTTAAAAGATATTATTTGTGTATATAATATCTTTTGAGTCTTTTTTTGTTGGTAAGTACAGTTGAATATGTACTAAATAAAATGGAGGATGGATCGAATGGATCACGCAGACTCTAAATCTGCGCAGTCGAGTGAAACTCTCGGATTCTCCGCCAAAGAATATTATCTTAATTTCGTGTTGTGTTAGTTAATAAATTAGTGTGCTCTTAAAGCCGTCCTTTTAGGGAAGGTGGCTTGACGAAGTCAAGGCGGAAGGGTTAACCCCTCAGGCAGCTTTGCTGCCAGCTCCCCTATATGGGAGCCTTTCAAACATCTAAAACTCAACTGATACAATGCTATCTTAATTAAATATAATAAAGTTTATACAATATAAAAACAGGGGGAAGTAATAATGAACAGCAAAGAGAGAATATTAAATGCACTGGATTGTAAAGAGGTTGATAGAACACCATGGCTGCCATATGCAGGTGTTCAGACGGCAAATCTGATTAATGTCAATGCCCGTGAATATTTAACAAGTGTAGATAATATTGTTGATGGAGTGTGTGAGGCATATAAAAAATATTCACCAGATGCACTGCCGGTTTTATTTGATTTGCAATTAGAGGCAGAAGCAATTGGCTGCCAATTAAAATGGGCCGATAACAATCCTCCCGCAGTAGCTACACATATATTAGAAGAAGGAAAAACGGTAAAAGATTTGCCTTTTCCTACAGAAGAAAGTGCCAGATATCCGATTGCCCTTGAAGCCACAAAACGTGTTGTGGAAAAATTAGGCGATAAAATTGCCATTTATGCCTTGATTTGTGGCCCATTTACATTAGCACTTCATTTGCGCGGTGTAGGTATTTTTTCGGAAATGATGCGTAAAAAGGACCAGGAAAAAGTTGATGAATTGATGGAATATACTGTACAGATAGGTAAAGATTTAGCGGCAATGTATAAAAAAACTGGTGTAGATGTTATCGCTGTAGTAGATCCAATGGTTTCACAGATATCACCTAAACATTATGAAAGATTTGTAAAAGAACCGACTACAAAACTAAATACATATATACGTGAAGAACTAGACTTGCGTGTTATGACTTTTTCTTGCGGGGACGCCACTAAGAATCTGGAAAGCATGTGTCAGACTAATACACATGGTATAGCATTCGATGAAAATGTTGATTTAGCGTTTGCTAAAGATGTTGCTATGCGTAATCATGTGGCCTATGGCGGTAACCTACCTCTTACTACAGTTATGCTTTTTGGTACACCAGCGGAAAATGTGGCTGAAGCAAAAAAAGAAATCGAAATTGGTAAAGGCCCTGGATTTATATTGTCACCTGGTTGTGATATACCTTACAATACGCCTATTCACAATATTGAAGCAATATCAGATTATGCCAGTGGCAACTATACTCCTGTAGATGTCTTGGATGAAGCTGAATTTAATGATAATAGTCAGGAATTTGAAGATATTGCAATAGAAAAAGGCAAGGTGTTTATTGAAATAATAACATTGGATTCAGAAGGCTGTGCACCATGTCAATATATGTGTGAATCCGTAAAGAAAATCCTGCCTAAATATAAAGAAAAAATAGTTTGGCGTGAATCTTTAATAAAATCCAAGGCTGGAGTTAATCGAATGGCTAAATTAGGGGTAAAAAATTTGCCTACTATGCTGATAAATAATGAAGTAATATTTGACAATATTGTTCCTACAGAAGCAGAACTCGTTACTGCTATAGAAGAACACTTATAATTATTAACTTAGCTAAAAAAGGAGTGGTTTTATAAAAACTGCTCTTTTTTTAGTAGTCAAATATTTGGCATGATATTTGCATTAATAAAAGTATATAAGCATTTATTAATTATTAGGAATAGATTAGTGTCTGAAAATAATAATTATGCTATGTATTAATATTAAAGAAAGACGGAGATGGAAATATGCGAAAAAGCTAGCGTGCAATAATGAATGTTACTAACTGGAATAAAATATTATGCTGATGAATTTGAAAGGAATGAATACTAATGCTCAAAGAAATAGCTTATGGTTAATTGTATAATCAAATTGAACAGTAAATAAAAAATCCATAGGGACTATTCTCGTGTTAGAATGTAATCACCACAAAAACATCTACACGGGGGAAAAATCACTATGGACTACTCTAATTTTACCATAAATGAATCAGAAAGCAAGCTTGGACAACATCTTCAAAGAGAAGACCGCGGAGCTATTGAAAAACTGCATCGTGAAGGTTACTCACTAAGAAAAATAGCTAAATTAATAAATTGCTCTCCAAGTACTGTAATGTATGAATTGCGCAGAGGTACTGGATACAGTAGTTGGTAAACGCAAAGGTCATGAAGAAGTTATCCTGTCGCTTATCGAACGTATAACCAATAACTATCTTGCGTTTAAAATCAGTGG
>NZ_JACHFH010000055.1 GCF_014201835.1 Pectinatus brassicae
GGCTTGCGTTCTGATTCATTTATGGTAAAATTAGAGTAGTCCATAGTGATTTTTCCCCCGTGTAGATGTTTTTGTGGTGATTACATTCTAACACGTGAATAGTCCCTATGGATTTTTTATTTACTGTTCAATTTGATTATACAATTAACCATTAATAAAAAAACCAATAGAACAATAAAATTATTCTACTGGCTTTAAAAACATTTAATCTATATTTTCTGCTGATATATCATCATTCCAAGCTATAACAGCAGTATTACCCTGGCTTAGTTCATTTACCTTATCCATCCATTTTTCTTCAGATGCAACCCTTGCCTTAAGCATAGCATTATCCGTATTAGTCAGTGACATACACTGATTTACAACCCACCATTTATTTTCAATACCGGCTCTCGCTAAATCAGTATGCAGACGCTTTGCTTCAAAAACAGGCGTAGCCTCCGGCAAAGTAACAATTACTACCTCAGTTTGCTGTTTATCACGCAGTCTTGGTAATAATCTCTGTACCGACAGTGGTGTTTCCCCTTTAGTCCGCTCTACCTCTTTATGATAGCTTTGTGTTGAATCCAACAATAAAAGCGTATGCCCTGTTGGCGCTGTATCGATTACTACCACTTCATTTTCAGCCTTATCAACAATATCAGCAAATGCCCTGAATACTGCAATTTCCTGAGTACATGGTGAACGCAAATCTTCTTCTATATAGGCAAGCTGTTCATCCGTCATTGTTTCACGAGCCTTATTCAATACTTCCTGCTGATATTTAAATAACTCTTTCTTCTCATCGATATGACTTAATGAAATATTTTTTGTTTTTGTTGCTGTATATTGTAAATGATCAGCAGGATCTGTTGACGTCAGATGCACTTTCACACCTTTTTGCGCTAATTTTACGGCTATACTGGCCGCAATAGTTGTCTTACCTACGCCACCTTTGCCCATCGTAAAAATAACTTTTTTGCCTGTTTTATATAAATCTTCCACCAATGTATCCAGTGATTTATCATATTTACTATTTATATCATGAACTTGTATCGCTTCATATTTATCTTCCTGGAAAAAGGCACGCAGATTATCCAGCCCCAATATATTATAAGAACGCAATGGTATTAAATAAGTATCCAGTTCAGCAAGCTCTCTGGGAATATTCTTCATTGACTGATACTGCTTATCATATATTTTCTGTGAAACTTCATCACTGGCCTTTGTCAAAACACCATTTATAATAAGTAATTGATTATTGATTTTCAATTCACTCAGCTCGTGACTTGAACGCTGTGCTTCCAATACTGGTGTTGTTTGCGGTCTTGCCACCAAAATAAGTGTCGTTTTATTTTTATCTGAAAGATTTTCTACTGCATTTTTATAAATATCTTTTTTTTCTTCCAAACCAGCAAGCTGCCCCAAACAGGAAGCACCATGCGTGCTGTCTTTTATAAAATTACTCCAGGCTGAAGGCAGCTGCAGCATACGCAAAGTATGACCGGTTGGTGCCGTATCAAAAATAATATGGTCAAATTTCTTTTCTGTCTCTTTATCAGTTATAAAATAAGAAAACTGATTAAATGCCGCAATTTCTACTGTACACGAACCCGACAATTGTTCTTCCATGTTTTTGATGACACTATCCGGTAATTTCCCCCGATAAGGTGCTACAACTGATTCACGATATTCCTGTGCTGCCTGTTCCGGATTAAGGTTAGCGACAAGCAAGCCGGTGACGCCTTCAATTGCTGTTCCTTTATCATCAAGCTGTGTTGCAAAAACATCCTGTAAATTTGACGCCGGATCAGTACTTACCAATAAAACATTTTTGCCAGCGTCAGCTAATTTTACAGCGACCGCACATGCTGTAGAAGTTTTTCCTACACCACCTTTTCCGGTAAAAAATAAATATTTTGTTAAATTTATTTTCTCCGGATTAAATTTTTCAAACATATTATCTATCATATTAGCAGCACCCTTCTGAACCGCAACAGCAGCATTCCCCTGCTTCTTCCTGTTGTTTTCCTGCAATCTCCACTTCCAGCCATTGAGATAATTCCTCATTAGTCGGATATTCTTTACTCTTGGCAACTTTACCATCAACAAGTGTTACTGGTAAAACATCTACGCCTTCCTTATCCAATATATCCTTAATTACTTCATTATTGACAAAATCCTGCGGCTCACTGGATAAACCATGTCTTACAATATCAATTCCCTTTTCTTTAAGTGAGCTAATAACTGTTGCTATACGTAAAAGCTCGGAATCAATAGACGGCCCGCATACACCGGTTGAACAACACATTGCCGGATCAAAAATTTCTATCTTTTTCATATAATTATCCCCTTTTTATTTACAGTGATTTTCATTTGTCTGCAGCCATTGCTGCAAATTTTTTAGATCTTTTTTGTATAACTCTGTATTACGCAAATTATCATAAACAAGGCTGTCAATAAATTTATACTCTGCATTTTTTTGCCAGGCATAGTATACCCATTGTGCCTGCTTTCTATCTTTGACCAAGCCGGCATTTTTCAAATAAATCAAGTGCCTGGATGCTTTAGCCTGCGTAATTTGCAGCATAGCCATAATGTCACATACACATAATTCTTTTTCATATAATAAATTTATTATGCGCAGTCTTGTCTCATCTGATAATGCCTTTAAAACTTCCGGCAAATTTTCCACATCTGCTCCTCCATATTTCTTGTATAATCGCATACGCGTATATACGATTATTAATTATAATAACACCACTAGGAATTATTTGCAAATAAAAATACACCTGCTAATCTACAGATGTATTTTCTCTATTCTATAATTTTATATAATCCAATAATATATAACGACTATGTTTACCAACTGTTATTTTTTTTAACACAGCCTGCATTTTATCTGTTAATTCCACATCTTCACCAGCAGCCTGCCAGTCAGCTCGTGTTCCATGCACATCACCAGTAAATCCTGACGATGCTGTGAAAATATTTACTACTGCCTTATACTGACCATTACCAGCATCCTTTAATTTAATTACTTGGGCAAAACGAAAGGCTTCCCCTGATGCCTGAGGAATAAAGTAAAAATTATCTGCATATTTATAATCACCTGTCCTGCCATGCTTTTTCGGTATATGGGCAAAATATTTATTGCAAATGCTATTTACTCTTCTTACTGGTACCTTAACAATACGTGGTTCATTTACAGCTATAGTATTTAAAGCAAATTCAATAAGTTTTTTATCAGAAATGTACCCATTAGTAAATGGTTTTAAATTGGCACGGGCAATATTGCTAAAAAATTTATCCAACTGATTTTTTTCTGCTGCTGATAAATTAATTGTTTGTTCCCGCTTCAACGACATTTGACCCGAATTTTGCGGGGAAGCAGTAACTGTATTTATTTGCATAAATACAAAACAAAATATCAATAACAGCCATTTAATATTTTTCATAACGTTCCTCCTTAATCATTCTTTTGCCTTAACTATAGCAAAATACACCGTAAAAAATACCCCTAAAAAGTATCCTTTTTTATAAAAACAGAGTTATTCCTAAATTTCATGAAAATAACTGCTATTACTATTAAATAATCACAAAATTTTTCTTTAATTTCACAATGAAATTGCTTCTTGTATCATATTATAAATGGCGTTGTGATTTTTCCGTTTTTCCGCATACATAATCTTATCTGCCCGATTATAGATTTTCCAAAATTCGTCTGCTTCTTTACTGTAGCTGCTGTAGCCTGCTGAGATGCCAAAAGGAATCTCAGCACTGTTTATATTATGCTGAGATAAACTTTCTGAAATCTGTCCTTTTATATTTTCTAATTCGTTACTCGGTATTATTGTTTCCCAGGCAATGACATATTCATCACCACCAGTTCTATAAACTATAGCATCTTTAGGTGTAACTTTACATAAAATTAAACTAGCTGCTTTTATAATTTCATTACCAGCAATATGCCCCAATGAATCATTAATAATTTTCAATCCATCAATATCACAAACCAGTAAAGAAATATGTTTATTATTTCTTTTTACATCATCCGCAAAACGAACAAAAGCGTTGCGATTTTTTAATCCCGACAATAAATCATACTCTGCTGCAATGCAAAGTTCATCTATTAATTTTCTATCTTCACTAATCTTTTTCCCATTTTCAAGAATCTGCTTACGTAAAAAATTATTTTGCCGAATAAGAAGCGTAACTCCCACACACATAAATATTAACAATATTATTTCCCATACATAATCCATTAGTATAATCCCCCTGATTTGTTATGATTTTTATTATACTAACTACCCTTGGACAAAAAATATCCTTCGTCCTAATATTAATAAAAAATTTTTTATTGCTAAAATAATAGACTGGATAATATTTTTACACAGCAAAAGTCGCAGTAATTTAATCACCTGCGACTTTTCCACTTATAATTCCATTTTATTTAATATTTCTTTCAGCTGAATTAATTCTTCTTTACTTAGTGTTACACCTTTGCCCATTTTTTCGTGTTCCGGTGCCCAATCACGCAAATCATATTTAGGTGCACGATTATTCCAAGAAATGACATTAAGTTCTTTTTTCCAGCCTTTATTATTTTCTGATAATACCGCTACCGTTTCTACTATTTCATAATTTATATCTGCCATATTAATCACCTTTTTAACCTTTTCATTTTATTATACTAAAAAAATGATTTTTATTCCATATTTTTTCATTTTCATTACATTTTGTATATATATTTTTTAATATTCAGTCTTTTTATTTAAAATATATTACCATGTTTGTTTTATAAACTCGGGAATTCTATTTTCTAAACGTCTTTTAACATTACTCATAATATGCGCAACTGAATCAGTATTATCCAATGTAAGTTTAACACAAAAATCAGCAATCTTATCATCATTGAAATTAACAAATGTGGCTATACTATAGGGCTGTTGATAGGAAAAATATAATTTTTCCGGCAGTAATGATTTTCCACATACATATATTTTTTGGGGCATTGTTTTTTTATCAAATGTTTTTTTAAAATAAAAATAATTCATCAACATGAATCTTTCTCCATTTATTCAATTATGCGTAATCGTTTTCTTCGAATTTATTTTACTACAAACCATAACTCTAAACAAGTACTGATTATTGTTATTTTATTCAATAAAAGTGGTTATAATCCCTGTTTTAATCATAACCACTTTTGCTATTAATTATTGACTGCCTTACGCTTATTCTTTTCTTTAAATTGCATTGCCAAATTAAATATCAACGCAATTATTAATAATACCACTGCTGTTACCATTATATCATGCAGTCCATTATGCAAAATATTTCTCATAGCTGGTAATAACTGCATTGGCACATCACTAATACTTTTATAATCACTCAATTTATTAAGCATGGCTATCGTAATCGTGCCATTTGATTTTTCCACGCCCTGCATTAGTTCATAGTTTAATATTGCTCCATAAATAGCAGCCATAAAGGTCTGGCTTAATATACGCAGCAAGTAAGCAAACGATGTTGCTATAGGAATATCTTTTCTTTCGGCATCTTTTTGCACGCTTAACTGCAGAATATTAAAACATAATCCCAAGCCCAATCCCTGAAAAGCACCGGCAATAAGCAAAAACCATAAAGGCACTGTAACACCAGCTATTGATAAAGCCATAAAAGCTGCTAAAAATGCACTCGTCCCCAGTAATATTACATAATATTTACCAGAACGCAGCTGCATTGGCGGTCCTATTATCGAACCAATAAAATTTGTAATTGAGCCTGGTATCTGGGTTAAGCCGCCTACTAAAGCCGTCACGCCTAAAAGCCCTTGTGCCCACATTAGCCCATAAATATTAAATGCTATGAATGCCCCCCACAATAATGCAAATAATAAAAAATCGACCACCAGTGCTGGATTTTTAAATAATCGATTAGGAATAATCGGGTCAGCAGCTTTTTCCTCTACTTTTACCAAAGCTGCCAATAATATAAGACCTAACACAATAAAACCTGCTATCCACGCAATATTGCCTGATTCTATCATCTGAATCCCTAATAGCAGCATTATAAGACCACTAACCATAAGCACTGCTCCAAGAAAGTCTATCTTTTTACCTATAGCATGAATTTTTTTCTGCTTAAAGAAAAACTGCATACACATAATTGATATTAAGGCAATTGGTATATTGATATAAAAAACCCAGTGCCAGCTCAGCACATCAACAATCCAGCCGCCAATCAATGGCCCGATAATTGATGCCGCGCTAAAACTAGCTGTGGCAAAAGCAATAATTTTTGCCCGTTTTTGTAAATTCTCATAAATATCGGCATAAATAATAAATGGAATAGTATTCATGCCGCCAGCCCCAATTCCCATAACGGCACGAGCTGCTAAAAACATCCAAATATTACCTGCTGATGCCTGAAATATTGCCCCTATCGCAAAAGCTGTCGTTGCTATCTGATAAGCTTTTTTATTGCCAATACGTTCACCTAATTTACTCCATAATGGTGTTGATACAGCCATTCCCAATAAAAAAACTGAAATAATCCAGCCCATATAACTAATGCCATGCAAATCACTAATAATTGCCGGCAATGCTGTATTAATAATTGTTCCATCCAGTCCTGCCATTGCATTAGACAGTAATAACGCTGCTGTTACAATATTTAGTTCTCTTGTGTCCACAAACAAACCTCTTTCTCTATACCTTTAAAAATTGCTAAACAAAAACAGAGCAGAAATTTAGTAATCTCTACTCTGAAAGCACTATCTTTTATATTGTTAGTATAACACCTAGAGTTAACTCCATGGCAATAGTTTTTATCATGATTCTAATTTTAGTGCTGCATATTTACTAGCCAGTATATTTATTAATTTAGCTGTAAAAACATTGGCAATAGTTCCTGTGATTATAGCTGCCATTAAAGTACCTTCCCGTACCCCATAAATATGCTGAAAATATATCCAGGAAAAAACAGAAACAATGATGACCATTGATATATCAAATGCTGTTTTTACCCGGCCAAATTGTATGTTCCAATGATTAGCAATTACTTTGACCACGCTGTCCGATGGAATCATTACGATATTGGCAATTATTTCCAAAGCCACACCAAACGCAAGGATTACGATCCCTAATAACAATACTACAATTTTTATAGCATATGCTTCTGGTACCAATCCTTGTAATAAATACATTGATAAGTCAATGAAACAGCCAAAAACAAATGCTGCAGCCAACTGGAGCAGCTGAACACACTTAAAGCTTTTTTTCAATATTAGTATTTGTATGGCAATAAATACTATATTTAATAGAGCCATACACATCCCTATTGTAATAGGATACTGCAAACTAAAAATAAAAGGCACACTGGCAATTGGTGATGTTCCAAGCATGCCTTTTACTGTAAGAGCAACACCAAATCCAACTAAAAATAATCCAGCCAACAAAAAAATAAAACGCTTATATAACGACACCACAATTATCTCCTTTAAATCCAAATCTTATGATAGCATAATTGTAGTCTCTCACCATCTATTAAGTTTTTTGCGCCTCCCCAAACTTAATGAACAACTGTCTGAGAACTAAATATTAATGTATATCAATTAATGCTATTATACTAATAATAGCACATAAATTTTATAAATACTATATTTCATATATATGATCTTATTGTTAATACAGCCTTAATTATTACGAGTCTTATACAATAAATTCATTTTCATTTCATAATAATCAGGTGTCATATCAAGATAATGCTTATGCGGATTTTCAAATCGCTGTTCTTCCACCCATATTTCCGTTGTTAATTGCTGTTTAACATAGTCTCTTACTGATTCCAGGGATGGCTTTTCACCTACACGCTTACCGTCTTTTACCACCAGCTGCTGCAAACTTTTTGCTGTGCAGTTAACAAAATGACGATTTTTCCAAGGTTTCTCTGGATCAACATATCTATATGAATCTGTCATATCAATCTGTTCTCCACGCAATGCTAATAAATCTGCTATCGCCTGGCCATTTTCACTATAAATACGATATACATCTTTTAATCCAGGATTGGTAATTTTTTCCACTGTTTCAGATACTTTAATACGAGGCTCAAAAACACCGTTTTCCCGTACTGCCGATATTTTATAAACAGCACCAAAAACCGGATCACTCTTAGCTGTAATCAAACGCTCACCTACACCAAACCCATCGATACGACCGCCTTGGTCTAAAATGGATTTTATCGTATATTCATCCAAGCTGTTTGATACTATTATCTTGCAGTCAGTAAGACCGGCATCATCAAGCATCTGTCTGACTTTTTTAGAAAGATATGCTAAATCACCTGAATCAAGACGAATTCCTTTAAGACGTTTTCCTATTGGTTCCAATACTTCTTTTGATAATTTAATAGCATTAGGAATTCCCGAACGTAAAACATCATATGTATCAACTAAAAGCACTACCTGATCTGGATATTTATGCGCATAATTGCAAAAAGCTTCATATTCATCTTTATAATACATAACCCAGCTGTGCGCCATCGTCCCACTTACAGGTATTCCAAACTGCTTGCCGGCTAAAACCGTAGCTGTTGACACTACACCACCAATATAAGCAGCTCTGGCACCATAAACAGCTGCATCAAGATTATGTGCACGTCTTGCTCCAAAGTCGGATACAGCCCGCCCTCCCGCAGCTCTGACAATACGACTAGCCTTAGTAGCTATCAACGACTGATGATTAATCTGTGCCAATACTGCTGTTTCAATAAGCTGTGCATCAATAAGCGGTGCGACAATAGTAATAATTGGTTCATTTTGGTACATAACAGTACCCTCAGGAAAGGCATAAATATCGCCACTAAAATGAAAATCCCTTAAATATTCCAGGAATTCATCAGAAAATAAATTCAGTGAGCGAAAATATTCAATATCGTCATCAGCAAAATGCAGATTTTCTACATACTCAATAATTTGTTCCAAACCAGCAAAAATAGAATAGCCACCTTGGTCGGGATTTTTACGATAAAAAACATCAAATACAACATTTTCTATTTTTTCATTTTTATGGAAATAGCCATTGGCCATTGTCATTTCATATAAATCCATCATCATACTGGCATTTCTTTTATCAAACTGTGTCATAAAATTTCCCCACCGCGTCTTTCTTGATATTGCTTAACTATGATAACTATAAAAAAATATATTCTTATTGATTATACCACTATAACTAAAAAAAGCTATAAAGTTTACCTAATTTATATAGATAAACTTTATAGCTTATATTTATTTTAAACCGGCTGCAATTGACCGCTTACTTTCTGATCATTTTTATTGTTTTTTTCTAATTCTGTTTCACATTTTTCCATAGCAGCAGTAAAACTACGCCATAAATGCTTGCGTCCCAATGTTTTAAAAATCCCCGCCCGGTACATATGGCGACGTACCTTAGGATTAGCCTCACATAAATACACTTCAATACCACGCTTTTGCATATTGCGTATAACTTCATTAAGCATTTTAAGACCTGTCAAATCAACAAAAGGAACATTATCCAGACGCAATATTAAATGAGAAGGATCTTTAGATATATGTGCCAACGAACGTTCAAAAGCATTTACTGCCCCAAAAAACAACGGCCCTTCAATAGTGTAAACAAGAATCTCCGAATGGCTTGCTACTTCTTTTTGCACAGCAGCTTCTATTTCACTATGACTAATTTTATGCACCTCTGCCGATAAAATCATCTTACGCATAAATTGTAGAATTGCCAAAACAACACCAACATTAACAGCTACTACTAAATCTGCAAATACTGTCAGAAAGAAAGTAATAAGTAAAATCAAAGAATCTGCCAAAGGTGCCACACGAATAAGACGAACAAAATTTCTCGCATCACTCATATTGTAGGCAACAACAAATAAAATTGCCGCCATGGATGCTAATGGAATATTTGCTGCCAATGGCGCAAAAAAGAGCAATACAGCAATCAATACAACGCTATGGATTATACCCGCCAAGGGACTATTGCCCCCCTGACGAATATTAGTTGCCGTTCTGGCAATAGCACCTGTTGCTGCTATACCGCCAAAAAAGGGACAAATTAAATTTGCCAGGCCCTGTCCAAATAATTCCTGATTGGAATTGTGCTGATAGCCAATCATGCCATCAGAAACAACAGCTGACAACAATGATTCTATTGAACCTAATATAGCAATGGTAAACGCTGGTCCAATCAATGATACAATATCTGAAAAGTCGAATGACGGAATAGCAAAAGCTGGCAGGCCCTGCGGAATTCCACCAAATGCTGAACCAATTGTAGCTACCCCGGAAAATTTGAAAATAGTTTGTATCAAGGTTGCCACTACCATTGCTAATAATGGTCCCGGCACCTTCTTTAAATAAGGAATTTTAGGTGCTGCTAATATCAACAGTAAGCTAATTACACTAATTAATAATGTAGGTAAATGTGTCTGCGGCAACGACATAATCAATGCATATAATTTCTCATGAAAAAGTGCTGCTTTACCGATTGCTGGCAAACCAAAAAATGCCTGCCATTGACCGACCCATATTGTAACACCAATACCAGCCGTAAACCCAACTATTACTGGTGCCGGTATAAACCGGATAACATCACCTAATTTAGCCAGTGACATTAAAATAAGTATAATCCCAGCCATGACTGTAGCAATCTGTAAGCCGGCCAAACCATATTTCATTAAAATGCCGCTTAGGATAACAACGAATGCACCTGTCGGTCCGGCAATCTGCACACGCGAACCACCAAAAACCGATACGAAAAATGCTGAAACAATAGCAGTATAGAGTCCCTGTGCTGGTGATACTCCGCTGGCAATAGCAAACGCCATTGCTAATGGCAATGCTACCACCCCGACAACTAGCCCAGCCACAACATTTTTACTCAATTGTCCAGACTGAAAAAGCCCGGCTCGATATGCTTCTTTTAGTGCAATCAACAGTAATCCCTCTTTTTATTTTATTGTGTTTTTAAACGAGAAAAGAGCCGGCATTTAGCCAACCCTTTTCCAAACATCTCTTAGTAAATATAATTTAATTATATTTACTAAATACATATTCATAAGTAGAAATTATAAATGATAGAATGTACCTTGTCAAGCATCTAAAAATAAATGTTTTTTTCATACTAATCTGTTTTTTTTAAGGGAGCATTACCCTTTTTCACTAGCTGTGCATAAATGCGTTTTTTATTAGCCTAGAAGTTCTTCTTATATTTATTTTTATATTTTTTACGTGTTATAGCATAGTATTCAGAATACGACCCAGTGTATCCTAAATTTGTTAAACTTATTTCTAAACAATTTTCCCTATATTTAAATTATATTAACTCAAACTTCGCACATCAATAAAAGTCGATGTACCTTGAAAATTCAATAATTGGCGTTATTTAAATAGCAATATTTCAGGCTATTTGGCGTAG
>NZ_JACHFH010000056.1 GCF_014201835.1 Pectinatus brassicae
TACGGGGATAGCCTGTGGAGATAATGTAAGACGTGTTTTTTGCGCAACTATCTATGAAGCAGGAACCCCGCGACTTTAGTCGTGGGAGGTTCAGTCAGCCATATTAATACCGCCCATTGATAATAAGGTTCCAGCTAAAACAAATAATGAGCCGACAGGTCCAAGGATTTGTCCAAAAGCAGCTTGGATAGGAGCTTTTTCAACAGCTAGATTAGTACCAGAAATACCAATGCATATGCCTAAAATTAGTACATACATTAAAGAAACAATAATCATTACGGTAATAATAGCCCGCGGCAGGTTCTTTTTGGGATTTTCCATGTCTTCAGCAGCAATGGCGATAGCTTCAAAACCGGTATAAGCAAAAAACATGAGTACAGCGGCATGGCTAAATGAGCCAGCCTGATAAACATCATGCGGGAATACTGGAGTGAAATTGCTGCCATTTATGAAGAAGATGCCAATAGCAATAAAGAAAAGCAGCGGAATAAGTTTAGAAATAGTTATCAGGTTATTGAGCATTTTAGTTGCTTGAACACCAGCAATATTGACAATAGTAAAAACAATAATGACAACAGTGGCAATAATATTGCGCATATGTTCATTGCCCAGTGATGGGATAGCAGCACCTAAAGCGGTAGCAAATCCCACTGCCATTGTAGCCCAGGCGATAATAACAACAGCCCATTTTAAAACACCGACTTCAAAACCAAGGAAATCGCCTAAGGAGTGTTTGGCATATAAATAGGGTCCGCCATTGCGGGTAAAAAAACCAGCAGCTTCAGCAAAACAAAGTGCTATGCAGCCGGCAAGAATAGCATCGAAAATGATAACACCAAGGCTGGCAGAGCCTACAAGTGCATAGGCTTTATTAGGTAAAAGGAAAATACCGGTGCCGATTATGCTGTTTATTCCTAAGAGTACTATACTCCAGAAGCCGAATTTACTTTTTTGCAGATTGTTCATTTATTATAGTCCCCTTTTTGCTGCTATGATAAATGCAGTGAATATTTTTTTTATATCATCAGAAACAGCTGACATCATTTCTGGGTGGAATTGTACACTAAGAAGCCAAGGGTATTCTGTATGTTCTAAGGCTTCAATGGTGCCGTCTTTCGCTGTCCCAATTATTTTTAAGAAGTTCCCGACTTTATTGATAGTCTGGTGGTGAAAAGAGTTTGTTACTAGCTCTGTTTTTCCAATGATATCGGCTAGTTTACTATTTTTATCTAATGTTACAGTATGAGTGCCAAGCTCAGGACGTTGGTTTTGGGAATGTTTAATAGTACAATTTTTATCGTATTTCAAGTCCTGATAGAGCGTACCGCCATTATAAACATTTATAATTTGGTGTCCGCGGCAAATACCAAGAATAGGCAATTTTAAACGCATGGCTTCTTTGATAAGAAGAAAATCAAAGGAATCTCTTTCGGGGAAAATATCACCTATTCCCTGTAGCGGTTCAGCGCCAAAGCCTAAAGGGGCAACATCATGACCACCGGTTAAAATAAGGCCATTGCATATACCGAGAATATCAGCAGGATTTTGTTCGTTTTGGGTAAAAGGTAAGATGATGGGCAGGCCACCGGCATTTTCAACGGAACGAACATAATCGTCATTTACATAAGAACGATGGTAACCACGAAATGGTCCGCTGTCATCGAATAGGATATTGCCAGAAAGGGCAATTACTGGCTTGTTCATAATGGACCTTCTTTCTATGTATAAATATTTTTCAATAAAAACAGGTCATTAGAGATATTAGTAATTGTATCTAATTCCCTGATATGACCAGTACTTATTATATAATGTTTATCCAAGAAAGAAAAGAGGTAAATAAATATATGAAGAGAAAAAGTTAATAAGTGATGAAAGTGATCTATTGTAAATTGTACATATTTTTTATAATTTTATTTAATTTGAGTTAATAAGCGTTTTACAGGCAGAATTCTTAAAATAATTATACAAATTATAAGTTCGGGAATAAGGTAACTGGCATTAAAAATAAAGGAATACCAATAAGGAGACATGCCAGCTGGTGTATAATTGGCGAAAAATACAATACCCGAGATGAAATGACAGATAAAACGGCCTAAAATACCAATAAAGGCACCAAGATAAATGTTTTTAAAATAACCAGCTAATCCTATAGCCATGTACGGCAGCGGATAATCGAATAAAACCTGTACTGGCTGTAATATAAATGGGTCTTGTATTAAATTTATCAAACCATAGACAAAACCGGCCAGATAACCGACAGCAGGCCCATAACGAAAAGCAATAAACAGCAGAGGAACCATTCCGCCAAAAGTGACGCTGCCGCCTTGTGGCATATGATAAAGGCGGAACATATGCAAAATAACGGTTAAAGCAACCATTAAAGCTACATGAATAATGGTACTAGTGGTAATAGTTATCTTTTTAATGCGGATAAAAGCTAAGATAATTGCTATTAAAGCAATTAAAGTAAAAATAGTCGTTGGAGCAGCCAATAATAATGATAATTGTTTTTCAAATGTGCTATTCAAACTAATGCCTCGTTTCTAAAAAAATAAGCATAATCTTCTAATGCCAAGGAAGATTATGCTTGTATTCAAGACGCTTCCCTTCGCTGGCATTATCCAGATCAGGTAAAGGGTTATGGCATATTCCAATTCTCAGCCGCGTGGGCACCCCTAGCTTTATTTTTATGTAATTTAAATATTATTTTACTACGAATTGTTAAGTATTGCCAGTTAAGATTTATTAAGTAATAGTCATTGATTATATAATGTTATATAATGTAAACATAGCTGTTTTATTTAAGTTGAAATATGTGATTTTGGCAGTAAATTTATAGAGTATAAGATGTAGGGGGTAAGGGATATTGGAAAATAATCTCATCCTGGATACGGCTAGTGAAAAGATTAATAATTTGGCAATTTGGCGGATTATTCCCGACTTATTACTGCATATGGATAAAAATGGTGTTTTTTTAGGATATAATCGGCCGAAAAATATGGAGTTGTATTTACCACCACAGGAATTTTTGGGGAAGAACATACAAGATATTTTCCCCAAAAAAATTGCAGCAGAGGCAATGCAAAAAATAGCAGAAACTATAAATACAGGCGAAATTACAACGTATAATTATAATATAGAAATTGGCGGGGTATACGGTTATTTTGAAGCACGCTTCGTAAGGTATACTGTCAATGAAGTTTTGCTTATTGTTAGAGATATGACAGCAGTAACTAAATTGAAACAACAAATTGATATAATCAATAAAATGGATTCACTGACAGGTGCTTTTAATCGGAATTTTTTTGATGAGACAATTGAGCGTTTGAAAGATGGAAAGATTGGTAAACCATTAGGCTTTATGATATGTGATATTGATAGTCTTAAAATAATAAATGATTCTATGGGGCATATTGCTGGCGATAATATAATAAAAAAGACGGCCGGCTTATTGCAAAAATGTCTGGTAAAAGATGATATGCTGTTTCGTATTGGCGGTGATGAATTTGTAATTATTACCGGACAGGATATGAAAGACTTATATAAGACGGTTAAGGACAGGATAGCTAAATATAATAATGGCAGTAAAATATTATATTTAAGCATTTCACTTGGCTGGCAGGTGTTTTCTGATGGCAGTAAAATAAAAAAAGTTTTTGATATGGCTGATAATAATATGTATAAGGAAAAACTGCATAATGCGTCAACAGTTAGGGAAGTTATTATAAATAATATGCTGCATATATTAAAAAGACGCAATTACATTCAAAATAATATGGAATTATTTGATTATCTGGCAAAAAAATATTGTGATAGATTAGCTTTGAATGAAATAATAAGAGAAAAATTAAAAAATATTTTTATGGTATGTGATATAGGTACTATTCGGTTAACTAGCAATGTGACAGCTAATACAGAGCTAATAAACAACGAAATGATGCAGCTATATCGCCATTGTGAAATTGGCTTTAGAATATTGAACTTATCATCGAAATATTCAGCAATAGCTGATTGTGTTTTAAAACATCATGAAAATTGGGATGGCTCAGGTTATCCGCTAGGCATTAAAGGGGAGCAAATTCCGCTGGAATGTCGAGTATTTTGTTTGATAAATAATTTTTGTGATATGCTGCTGGAGAAAGTGAAAATAAATAGTTTGTCATATACTGACATTGCTGAAAAAATAAAAGATGATATAGGGAAAATATATGATCCAGAATTGGCTAAAGTATTTATTGATATAATATCTCATCATGAAGAAAAAATAATAGCAATTGCCCGTGACGACGCATAAAAGAAACGGGAAAAAGGGCGGGACAGCGTGAATGATTTAATAAAAAAAGCACAGCAGCTACACAGCTTGACACTAGAAGAGATAATTTATCTGCTGCAGCAAAAAAACAATGAAGAAGAACTGGCTCAGGCAGCGGATATAATTCGGCAAAAATATGTCGGTGATGGCATACATTTACGCGGCTTAATAGAATTTTCCAATATATGTCGGCAAAATTGTCTGTATTGCGGTTTACGGCGTGACAATAAAAAAATTGAGCGTTATCGACTAAACGACCAAATGATAGTGGAAATGGCGAAAAAAGCCAAGAATTATGGTTATAAAACGGTAGTGCTGCAGTCGGGGGAAGATGTGTTTTTTACAGCAGGTATGCTGGCAGATATTGTAAAAAAGATAAAAGAAATGGATTTAGCTGTTACGCTTTCTATCGGTGAACGCAGCTTTGAGGAATATGAAATATTAAAAAAGGCTGGGGCAGATAGGTTTTTGCTGCGTATTGAAACTACCGATGAAAAACTTTATGACAAGATGGATCCTGGTATGAGTTTTATTAATAGAAGGCGCTGCCTGGCTGATTTAAAAAAGCTTAATTATGAGGTAGGCACAGGCTGTCTTGTTGGGTTACCAGGACAAAGCATGGAATCACTGGCAAATGATATTCTATTCTTTCAACAGATAGATGCTGACATGATTGGGATTGGACCGCTTATTCCCAATGAAGACACACCATTGGCTAAAGTAAAATCAGGAGATTTTTCGCTTACGCGAAAAATGGTAGCCTTGATAAGGCTGTTGCTGCCTGAGGCAAATATTCCAGCAACGACAGCTATGGAAACTTTGCAGCCTAATGCCCGCACAATAATTTTATGTTCAGGAGCTAATGTTGTGATGCCAAACGTTACTGAGGGTGATTATAGACGTAAATATGCTCTTTATCCAGGGAAAATATGTGTAGCAGACACACCTGAACAGTGCCGCAGCTGTATGGGAAATAAAATTAGTTCAATTGGACGGTATATATCGACGGACAAGGGATTTCGGCAGCGTAACATATAAAATAAAAAAATGTCACACTTTTGTCATACTTTATTGATAGTATAATAATTATAACAATGGTTATAATTATTAAAAAGTTTTATGGGTAAGATGCTATAGGAGGTTTATTTCATGAAAAAATTGTTTGTTAGTTTGTCAGTGGCTGTTGTTATTGGGGCAGCATCAATTACTGCCTTTGCGGCAACTGCAGAACAGGCGGCACCAAAACAGGCACCACCGGCAATAAGCCAAAGCCAGGGCAGTGATTATTATTGCGGCGGTGGCTATTACGGCGGACGTGGCGATGGTGACCGTGGCAATTATGGTGGCTGCTGGGATTAATAGAAATAATAAAATAAAGATTTACTTATGGCACTGGAGGCTTATTTTCCAGTGCCCTTTTTTTGTTTGCTAATAAAATACGTTTTGGCAGAGGAATAGATAACTCATATAGAGAAATAATAATTTATAAAAATTTATTACATATGAGGGATGAGGGGGCAATAGCATGTATGATGTTTGCATTATTGGTGCAGGAACTGTTGGTATGAATATTGCGCGGGAATTATCAAAATATAAATTGTCTATTTGTGTATTGGAAAAAGAGGCTGATGTCAGTTGCGGCTGTTCAAAAGGTAATAGTGGAATTGTTCATGGCGGATATGCTGATAAGCCGGGAACATTAAAAGCAAAATTATGCGTCAAAGGAAATCGAATGTATGAGAAGCTGGAAAAAGAACTTCATTTTGGTTATCGCGAGACAGGCTCCTTTGTACTGGCATTTAGTGATGAGGAAATTCCTACCCTGCAAAAGCTTTATGAATATGGTAGTGCTAATGGTGTACAGGGAATGAAGATTATGGATGCTGCTGAAGTGAAAACGTATGAACCACATGTTAGTGCTGAGGTTAAGGCTGCTCTTTACTGCCGTGATGCCGGAGTAGTATCACCGTATGAATTTGTTATAGCCTTGGCGGAAAATGCTATTGCCAATGGTGTTGAACTTCTATTAAAATATCAGGTAGAGTCAATAGATGTCAGCGAAGATTATTTTAATATTCGCAGCAGCGATAAAACAGTGCAGGCTAAATATGTAATAAATGCTGCGGGTATTTATAGTGATGCAATTGCAGCGCTGGTAGGCATTGATGATTATAAAATTAGGCCGCGGCGTGGCCAGTATATATTGCTGGATAAGCAACAAAGCTATTTAACAAATTCAGTTTTATTTCAGGTACCAACCAAGTTGGGGAAAGGTATACTTGTAACTACAACATATCATGGTAATCTGATGATTGGGCCTAATGCTGAAGAAATCGATGATAAAGATGATGTCGGTACAGATGAAGAAACATTGCAGTATATTACAAAAACAGCGCGAAAATCAGTGCCTGATATTGATATGAGAAAATCTTTGAAATCATTTGCAGGAAACAGACCGCATAGTGATCAGCCGGAATGGATTATAGAAGAGAGCCGGATAAAAAAATTCATAAATCTTATCGGTGTTGATTCACCGGGACTTACCTCATCACCCGCAATAGCTTTGATGGTAAAGGATATTTTGCAGGAGAGTGGACTGGAATTATTAGAGAAATCTGATTTTATTGCCCGGAGAGACCCGATTATTAAAACCAAAACAGCGGATTTTAAAGGTGTAATTGATTCACCAGACCCTAATCTAAATATCATTTGTCGATGTGAGCAGGTGACTGAAGCGGAAATAATTGATTGCCTGCATCGCGGCATACCTGTAAAATCTATTGATGCAGTGGGAAGGCGTACACGAGCCAGTTATGGATCCTGTCAAAATGCTTTTTGTGGACCTCGGCTGCGTAAATTGTTGGCACGCGAATTAAATGTGCCGCTCGAAGAAATTCCTGAAAAGGGAAAGGAATCATCTGATTTAGCACAACGAGCCAAGCGTATGAAATTAATGAAAATGTAATACTGCCAAAAAAAATGAAAAAATCGGCAAAATTGTCGATTTTTTCATTTATAAATTATATTTATTGTATATGTAATAAATATAAGCATTGCCAATTAATGTTGATTTATTATAGAATAGGACTTAGTTTGTATTTGACAATAATATTATATGTCTGAAATATAGTTGGAATTAACCATATAGAAGGAGAAGATTTATGCTGCAAATAGACACGCAAAAAACGCTGGAATCATTGAAAGGGAAAATTTCTGCTATATATAAATATCTTGTTGATGAGAATGATGAAGAAAATGCCCAAAAAGTCAGGCAGTTAGCACAAAAACTGCATTCAAATGAATTTACGATTGCTTTTTGCGGGCATTTTTCTGCGGGTAAATCAAAAATGATTAATTGCCTGCTTGATGGAGAACTTTTGCCATCAAGTCCAATACCAACAAGTGCTAATTTAGTAAGAGTAAAAACTGGCGATGATTTTGCAAAAGTATTTTTTAAGCAGGATAAGCCGCGCTTTTATATGGCACCATATGATTATAGTTTAATAAAAAAGCATTGCAAAGATGGCGATAAAATAGAATATGTGGAAATAAGCCATGGCGGATTGAATTTACCGCCAAATGTAGTAGTAATGGATACACCCGGGGTGGATTCAACGGATGATGCGCATAGGATTGCTACAGAATCAGCAATACATTTGGCCGATATAATATTTTACGTTATGGATTATAATCATGTCCAATCGGAACTGAATTTTTCCTTTACTAAAGAATTGACACAAGCGGGCAAAGAGCTTTGTCTGGTAATAAATCAGATAGATAAACATCGTGAACAAGAAATAACCTTTACAGCTTTTCAGCAAGGAGTAAAAAAATCATTTGCCTCATGGGGTGTTTATCCGGCACATATTTTTTATACTAGTATGAAAGATAGAGAACATGCGCATAATGAATTTGATCAATTAAAACAATTTTTGTATAAGAAATTGGCAGCTAAAGATGAATTGTTATTATTATCAATAGATAAGGCGCTGCAAAAAATAATCAATAGTCATTTGCAGCTAATTGCCGATAAAATAGAGAAAGAAATACAGCCGTTTAATGAAGTGCTGGAGGAATTATCCCAGACACAGCGGGATAAAATATTTAGCAGCTATGAAAAATTATCCCAGCAAAAAGCGGAGCTGACAGATGAGCAGCAAAATTTAAATATAGTATTTGCCAAAGAAGTAAATAAAATACTTGATAATGCTTATCTGATGCCATTTGAAATCAGAGAACTGGCCAAAAATTATTTAAAGGCCTGTGAACCAGGTTTTAAAGTGGGTCTGTTTTTTACCGGCAAAAAAACTCAAGCCGAAAGGCAAATACGGTTAGAAGCCTTTTATAAGGCTGTTTGTGAAAAGACACAGTCGCAAATACAGTGGCATGTGCGTACATTTTTATTTGATTATTTAAAAACTAAACAGATAAATGATAAAGATTTAGCGGCGAAAAGCCAGAATTTTATTATTGAATTTTCAGAGGACCTGCCAATGACGGCAGTGAAACAGGGCGCCCGTGTTTCAGATGATTATGTATCGACATATACTGGTAATGTAGCGGCGGCAATTAAACAAGTTACCAAGAATCAATTGGCAGCGCTTAAAGATGAAATATTAACAGCAGTAATGCAGATCAATAAACTTAACAGTGAAAAAATGACGCAGGAATTGGCAGCGTTTGAAAAATATATAATAGCTGTGAAAAATATGCAGAAAAAATACGATGAAGTTAAAATGCAGCGGAGTAAAGCTGAAACTTTATTGCAGCAGCGCTATGCGTTTGAAAATGATAAATACAGCTTATTTACTGAAGAAAAGCATGACTTTGAAATAATTCCAGCAATAGACATGGCAAAAAAAACGGAACAAAAGAAAAATACTGAGGCTTTTATGCCGCAGGTAAATATAATGCCAGCAGAAAAAACAGTTAAAAATAGTGATATAGAGCTTGTTCATACCGTTAATAAATTACAAAGTACAGCAAAGTTGATCAGTGATTTGCCAGGTTTTAAAAATTTGGCAGGTGAACTTGCGCATAAAGCACAGCGGCTAAACAATAAAGGCTTTACTGTGGCATTATTTGGTGCTTTTAGCGCGGGCAAATCATCCTTTGCCAATGCACTGATTGGCGCCAGGGTTTTACCGGTGTCACCAAATCCGATGACAGCAGCCATAAATAATATTAAACCGGTTAATGATCAGCACGAACATAAAAGCGTAGAAGTAAAGCTTAAAGAAGCGGATGTAATGCTTGCTGATATTAATAATGCTTTGAAATTTTTTGAATTACAGGCAAAAACATTATCTGAGGCTGCAGAAAAAATAAAACAAATAGATAATACTGGTATTGATGAAGCACCGCAGCTTAAGACTAATTATTCATTTTTAAATGCTTTTTCTCGTGGTTATTCTAATTTTGCTGATAAAATGGGACATATTATATTATCAACAGTTGATACGTTTGGTGATTATGTTGCGATGGAGGAAAAATCATGTTTTGTAGAATTAATTGACTTATATTATGATTGTCCTTTAACACGGCAGGGTATAACACTTGTTGATACACCGGGGGCCGATTCAATAAATGCACGGCACACCGGAGTGGCATTTGAATATATAAAAAATGCGGATGCTATATTATTTGTTACTTATTATAATCATGCTTTTTCTAAGGCCGATAGAGAATTTTTAATTCAACTGGGTCGAGTAAAAGATTCATTTGCGCTGGATAAAATGTTTTTTATCATAAATGCGATTGATTTAGCGCAGGATGAAGATGAAAAAATCACAGTTATGGACTATGTACGTGAGCAATTGATTAAATATGGTATTAGAAAACCACATTTGTCGGCATTGTCGAGTCTGGAAGCATTGAAGGAAAAACAGCGACCAGAAATTGCAGCTGTTTCCAATATGTCTGCCTTTGAAGAAAAGTTTTATAATTTTATAACGACAGATTTAACGCAGATTGCTACTACAGCCGCAACGAATGAATTGCAGCGTGTTGAAAAAATGATTGATCAATTGATTGAAAACGTGCAGCAGGATGAAAAATATAAAACGGCTAAAAGTTTAGAAATACAGCAGGAAAGACAAAGTGTTTTTGCGATTGTTGAAAAAGAAGATAGAGAAAATAGTGAAAACCGTTTTCGCCAGGAACGGCAGGAATTACTGTATTATGTTCATCAAAGGGTGTTTTTGCGATTTAATAATTTCTTTCGGGAAGCATTTAATCCAGCTGTACTTAAAGATGGACAGAATTTAAAAAAGTCCTTGAAAAATGCCTTGGATGAATTATTGGCAGCGATTGGCTTTGATCTTGCGCAGGAAATGCGGGCTACAACAATCAGGCTAGATGGTTTTATTAATAAATTGCTGGCAGATGGGCAAAATGCGTTAAGAAATGAAGTTAAAATATTAAATAATGAGATTACTTTTGCTGATTTTGAATTTAAAAACAGTGATAAAATTGATTAAATGGGAGCCGCACACTCGTGACTTTAGTCGTGAGTTAGGCGACCAAACTAGTCAGTATGTATAGAAATATGCATATAGAGATTGG
>NZ_JACHFH010000057.1 GCF_014201835.1 Pectinatus brassicae
TACGGGGATAGCCTGTGGAGATAATGTAAGACGTGTTTTTTGCGCAACTATCTATGAAGCAGGAACCCCGCGACTTTAGTCGTGGGAGGTTCAGTACTAATTTTAATCTAACGGTCGATTCAGGGAAAAAAATAGCTATTGTTGGGCAGACTGGTGCAGGTAAGACTACTTTGGTAAATCTATTAATGCGTTTTTATGAATTAAATAGCGGGAATATATTTATCGATGGAGTAAATATAAAAGATATGCCGCGTGATCTACTGCACAGCCAATTTGGTATGGTTCTGCAGGATACATGGCTTTTTGCTGGCTCTATCAGGGAAAATATAGCTTACGGCAAGGAGGCAACAGACGAGGATATTATTGCAGCAGCTAAAGCAGCTGATGCGCATAGCTTTATTCGACGTCTGCCGCAGGGATATGATACGCAATTAACTGATGCTGGCAACAACTTGTCACAAGGACAAAAACAACTTTTGACAATTGCTCGTGTGATGCTGGCCGATCCATCAATGCTTATTTTAGATGAAGCTACCAGCAATATTGATACGCGTACAGAACTTCGTATCCAAAATGCTTTCTTACGGATGATGAATAATCGTACCAGTTTTATAATTGCTCATCGTTTGTCAACAATTCGTGAAGCTGATGAAATAATAGTCATGGATAAGGGAAATATTGTGGAATGTGGTAATCATCAAGAACTTATACAGGCAGACGGCCCTTATGCAAAGCTCTATTATAGTCAATTTGTTCATGATAATAACTAATTATAAAGAAGGTACGGTGTTTTGAAGAGATTAAGTATTATTATTTTTGTATTACTCGTATGTACGGCAAGTGCTGTTGCAGGCTATAAATATGAGCGGTTTTAAAAATGTAATAGATGCCATTGGCGGCATAGATATAAATGTAGATAAGCATTTATACTACTATGATAAATATGATGCTGGTGAGGTTGATAATGATGGACTTATTGATATAAAAGCTGGCCAGCAGCATATGGATGGCAACACTGCCTTGGAATATGTGAGATTTCGTCATGATCCCATGGGGGATATTGGCAGGATAGGACGTCAGCAAAAATTTGCCAATGCTCTTTTAACAGCAATTTCTACTCCAGGGATAATTCCTCAGTTACCAGCGATAATCCGGCAAATACAAAATTCATTTGATACCGATATTCCTATTACCGATATGCTGAAATTTTCGACACTTATACCTTATATGAAATCCACTGGTATAAGTACAAATATGGTAGATGGGACACCTGTCTATATAAATAATATCAGTTATTGGGTTCCGGATATCGTGAAAATGCGTAATCAAGCAGCAAAATTAGAAAATATACAAGTGAATCAAGAATATAAAGAACAAAGTAATATTTTGGCACAAGCATATAAAAAATCATTGGATGATGTAAAAGTAATAATAGCACCATAATAATGATTATTACTAAGGAGTTTTAATATTGGATTTACTACAGACATGTATTGTGGCTGTGATACAGGGAATTACAGAGCTCTTTCCCATAAGCAGTTTAGCACATAGTATTTTTATGCCCTATATTTTTAAATGGAATTTAAGTGAAGATTTTTTACATAAAAATTTTCTGCCTTTTATGGTTATGCTGCATTTAGGAACTGCATTATCAATGTTTATTTTTTTTAATAATGAGTGGAAAAGTATTATTATAAAAATAGCCAAAGGGAATTTTCATGATAATAAACTTCTATATTTAATAATTGTTGGGAGTATTCCTGCAATTATTATAGGGTTTTTATGTGAAAAATTTCTTCGTATTATGTTTAGTAATGTAATAAATGCAGCAGTATTTTTAATACTGAATGGAATATTGCTTTTTATCAGTGAAAAGTGGCGTCAAAAGGGAACGAAGTCTATTCAGCAGTTAACTTATAAGGAGGCATTTATTATTGGAATATTTCAATGTCTTGCATTCATTCCTGGTTTTTCCCGTTCGGGAACTACTATAACAGGTGGCTTTATAATAGGATTAAATTCAAGTGAATCATTGAGATTTTCATTGCTTTTATCAGCGCCTATTGTTTTGGGGGCGGGCATTATTGAGACTCCGCATATTGCGATGGTCAATAACAACCAAGTTTTGTTAATGGCAATTATTGGCGGGATAGTTGCGGGGATAGTAGCATATTTATCTATAAAAATTATGATAAGGTTATTTAAAAAAACAGAGACAGCAATACTACGACCATTTGCTGTTTATTGTATTTTATTAGGCGGGATTATCTTTATAAGCAATTTATGGTAAAAAACATAAAAATATCATAAATTTGTCACACTTAAAATTAGCTGATATGATATTCTAAATACATAGAAAGAAAGTAAGCAATTATTTACTAATGGAGATGACAAAATGTTTAATTCAAAAAAGAAAAAATTAATAGCATTTGTACTGTCAGCATTTATGGCAGTTAGTGTATTTGGTACAACAATCGCATCAGCACATCCACATGATGATCCACCGCCACCACGCCCTCATTATGATGAACCTGCATCACCGCCACCTCATCATCACAGACATTGGGTGGATGGACATTGGAATCATGATCATCATTGGGTTCGTGGTCATTGGGAAAATAGATAATGCATTAAAAAGCTCTGCCATGATTGTGGTGGAGCTTTTTAATGCATTATTTATTTATATTTGTTGTTTGAGGATATAAAGAATATGTGGGATCCGATATGGCAAAAAAGAAAAAGGTAATAATACATATTATGTAGAAATAATAACAAAAATATATAAAAGAGGTGATTTTGTGGTAAATATATTTAAGTATATTATCATAGTAGTAGTTTTTAGTTTTATATCAGGGGTGAATATTGCTTGCTTAGAGGCGGCAGCGCCCTTAGATCAAGGAGTAGATTTTAATATTACCAGAGTGGAATTACCAAAAGACCAGGATGTAATCACTGGTTTTTTTAAGAATAGGATAGATAAAGCCTTAGTTTTAACGAGTATGGATATAGATATAACAATATTAGATACAAGTAACAATGTAGTGAGGACGAATCATAAAACACTAGCACTGCCTAATATATACATTCCGGCATCTGGTGGCAGTGATATATATAAGTTTAGCTTGGATAATCCAGGCAACAAAGCTTATTTGGGACAGACTGTGATGCAAACGAAAGTGCAGATTAGATGGCGAACACCATGATTTACAAACAGAAAAGATCCTCAGCTTTTTTATAAACTGAGGATCTTTTCTGTTTGTAAATTTAAATTTTAAATTTATTAAGCATGTTCTCTAAATCAATAACTTTATCTGACAACTGAGTGGCTGTTTGAGCAATTGTCTGAATAGAAGCTGTTTGTTGTTCAACTGCTGCAGCTAATTCTTCAGTGGCGGCAGCATTATTATCAGAGATGGAAGCAATATTGGAAATAGATACAGATATTGTATTGGTTCGGGTATTTACCTGGGCTATTTCTTTAGAAATTGCCTGTATTTGGGCTATGAAAATTTTTATTGATTCTTCAATTTGTTTTAAAGCAGTGTTGCTGGTTTGAGCAGCAGTTTCTAAATCATTGGCAATATTAAGTTCATGTTTAATTTCAGTTACGGCTGCCGTCGTATTAGCTTGTATTTCAGTGATTAACTTTTCAATTTCCTGACTGGAGGAGCTTGATTGTTCAGCTAATTTGCGTACTTCCTCAGCTACAACAGAAAAGCCTCGGCCAGATTCGCCGGCACGGGCAGCTTCAATAGCTGCATTTAAAGCCAGCAGGTTAGTTTGTCCTGATATATCAGTTATTACTTCAACAATTTTGCCGATTTTTTCCGATTTCTGCGATAAATCATGAATAGTGCTATAGACATTTTGGGTAGCTGTATAGTTTTTTTGCATTAAATTTACTTGGTTGTTTATGGCATTTACGCCTACCATAACAGAATTTTCAACGGTAGCAGCTGTGGCACTTGATTTTTGCAGACTCGTTGTAATGCGATTTACCGACTCCGTCACATCGGTAACCATATTGGCACTTTTTTGTACATCCTCTGCTTGATGAGTGGAATCCTGTGCCATATTGGTAATGGTAGTAGCGATTTGTTCGGAGACTTCACTTGTATTTGAAGCATTATCTTTCATGTTGGCAGAAGTTGACGTGATGTGAGAAGTTGTATTTTTAACTTCAGTAATGATTTGTTTTAAATCACTGCCCATTTCATTAAAAGCATTACCTAAGGTTGCAATTTCATCATTGCCGGAAACCGTAGCCTGTTCAGAAAAATCACCAGCAGCAAATTTTTCAGCATGAGTTGTAAGGTTAATTATCGGTTTAGTAAATTTTTTAGCTAAGGTAAAAGTAGCAAAGAAGATAACTATAAGTGTAATTAAACTTATAAGCAGGTAAATATTTCTTAGACTATATAACGGTGCATAGATTACATCATTAGGAACAGATAATACTAATATCCAATTGGTGCTGGGGATAGTATGATATACCATAGTTTTATCAACTGAAGCATCGGTATAGACAAGACTGCCAGTTTTATTAGTAAGAATTTGCTTGGTGATATCTGTAAAGGCTTTGTTGTCACTTAATTTTTTACTGACTAATTTACTGTCGGGATGAGCTAGTATTGTACCATCGGTATCTAAAATAAAAGATTGTCCCTGCCCGTTTATATTGATGTTTTTTATGGCGTCGGATAAATTAGATAAGAGAATATCCTGACCAATAACACCGCGTAAATTTCCTTGCGTGTCTTTTAATGGCGAGTATATAGTGATGCAATATTTTTGGGTAGTTGTATCAATATAAGGTTTAGTAAAGCCTAAATTGTTCTTTTGTAATGCATCTTTATACCAGCCGCGTTTTCTGGGGTCATAATCAGCGGGCATTGCAGAACCTTCGCCATGGATAAAACGTCCATCTGTAAAGCCAATATATAAATCAGAGACTAGTTTATCTGATTTATTTAAAGTGAAATACTCTTTGGCAATATCTTGTTGAGTCGTATTACTGATAATAAAATTCAGGTTTTCTACAGTTTGTGCTTTTAATTGCAGCCAAGAATCAATTTTTAAAGATTCCTTATTAGCTATTTCGCTCATTTGTGTGTTAATACTAGATGTTAATTGTTTTTTTGAATAGATATAACTAAAGCTGCAAATAATGACTAAAATTAAACCAACCATAATCATACCGTATAAGGTAATCTTTTTTTGCAGACCCATGAAAATAACCTCCTTTATACAAAAACTATATAAAACAATTACTATTAATTAATAGTATATCATATTATAAAATTATATAATATGACTAATATAATAATTATAAAATTTTATTTGACTGCGCAAAAAAACACCATACGGTAGAAAATAGCATGGTGTTTTTTAGAAAGTTAATTAATTGCAGGAAGCGGTTTCTTTGTTATTTATAAAGGACAAGCCATAACCGATTAAAGCACCTAACAGGGCTGGACATATCCAGCCAAGATGTACGGGATAAAAAGGGATATAGGCATTGAATAATGCGTTAATATAGTTGATTTGTAATCCTGCGGCATTTATGCCATCAAATATACTGAAAATGAAAGTAAAAGCCAAGCTCCAGCGATAAACGTTGTTTCTTCCCTGCCACCATCTTGAAGATAATGAAAGCAGTACCAATACAATGACGATTGGATACATTGCAGTTAGAAAAGGAATAGAGATATGAATTAATTGTGTAAGGCCAACATTAGCAGCAATAAGACTAAATAAAGTAATATATAATAATACGCGTTGATAAGAAATTTTATTCTTAAAAGCTTCGTTGAAATGAGCAGAGCAGGCCGAACTCATACCACAGCTTGTGGTTAAACAAGCCATAAACATGATGATAGCTAGAAGAATGTTTCCTAATGGTCCAAAAAAGGCTCTGGCTGAATCAGCTAATAAGATGGCACCGTTGCTGGAATGACCAAGTAAACTGGCACTGGTAGCTCCGATATATCCTAAGGACAGATAGACACAACTCATTAAAATGATAGCAATAAAGCCGCCGATGATGCAAATTTTGCCGATTTTCTGGCTGTCCGTTATACCACGCATGCGTACGGCATTTACAACGATTGCGCCAACCGCAATTGAGGCTAATAAATCCATTGTTAAATAACCGTTTTGAAATCCTTCGGAAAAAGGAGTGGCGATATAATTGCCGGCAGCGGGTAAAATATTGCCTAACGGAGTGATAAATGATTTTGCAAATAATATTACTAGAAAAAATAATAAAAGTGGTGTAAGGATTTTACCAACTCTGTCTACGATTTTTCCTGGGTTTAAAGCAAGAAAATAAGTTATTCCCATGAAAATTGTTGTATAGATGGCTTGACCGATTACAATATTATCGGAAGTTAAGAATGGCTTAACGCCTATTTCAAAAGCTACTGCAGCAGTACGTGGTATAGCAAATAATGGCCCGATAGTTAAATATAAAATTCCTAATAGAATAAAAGCAAATTGGGGATGGACATGTTCGGAAATAAATTCTGTATAGCGGCCGCCTTTAAAGGCAATAGCAACAATGCCTAAAAATGGTAAACCAACACCGGTAAGTAAAAAACCTATTATTGCGGGCAATAAATTATTGCCAGCAGCTTGTCCGAGAGCTGGTGGAAAAATTAAATTTCCTGCACCAAAGTAAATTGAAAACATCATAAAGCCGATTGATAATATCTCTGTTCTTTTCAAAAAATAAATCTCCATTCTTATAAAATGATTCTGTTAATAATAAAAAAACATCAGTATATCAGTGTTTGATATAATTTTAAAAGCATAATGTCCATTTGGAAAAGAAAAAAATAACAGTTAGGAGTGAAGGTGAACTACGCAATTGTCTTAACATTAAAATAAAAAGACTAATAATAATTACAAGCTAAATAAATTTGTTATAGCAATTAAAATCCTACTGAGCTTGATATTGCTGACATTATTAAGTATAATCGGAATAGTTGATGGACATAATGGTAGAAAAAGCGGATGATTTTAAAATGATAAATAAAATGAAATGTATTATTAACAAATATTTTGTGTATACAACATTATACATGAAATAATGGTATTAGAAAAGTACTTTACATTATAAAAATACAATAATTTATTAAAAAACAGCTAATAAAATAAGACGGATAATGTTTTATGGTTAAATTAAAGACTTTTTTATGATTATGCCATATATTTGCCATGTTTTTGTATAATACTAATATAGAATATCTATTATGTTATTTATTTATACAATTATAGCAGTATAATTATATAAGATTTGATAGACTATAGAGGAGTGTATGTGATGCGAATATCATCATATTATGGTGAGATAGCGTATAGTTCAAATTCGACAACTAATTTTGTTACAGAACTTAAAGCTAAAAATAATAATGGAACTAAAACAGAAACTTTTGAGGACATATCAGGAGATTTAAAAACAGCTAATGATATTGAAGATTTGGGAAAAACCATTAATAAAATGAATAAAAATATTTTGGAACTAAAAAGTAAGCAGATGCCTTATATAAATAATACATATAGAAAGAATACAGAACTACTTAATAAATTTGGCAATGCTTATACGCTTTCGATTTCCGATGAAGGATATGCAGCATTAAATAATAAGCAGGAAAGTGAATAATATGAAAAAGAAGTTTTGTAAGATTTTATCGCTATGTTTTTTTATGCTGGTTGTAGTTCAAGTCCAAGCAGGGTATTGCAAGTCTTTATCAATAAATGAAGCGGTTAATATGGCACTGCAAAATAATCTTGATATAAAAATAGCAGGGAAAAAAGAAGTACAGGCACAGGCTGAACTGGCGGGAATTAAAGCGCAGCGTGGAGTAACCGTATCGTTAAAAAGTGATTTTTCTGTTGCTGGTGGGAAAACAGATGGAATAAAAAAAGAATTTGAACGTGATAATAGTAATTCCATTAGTGTTACATATCCAGTGTATTCTGGTGGTAAAGATAGTCTGAATATTGCTATTCAGCAGCAGATTGTACAACAAAGCCAATTGAATACGCTGCGAACAGCAGAAAATATAAAGTATGACACGCTTAAGGCTTATTATGATGTATTGGAAGCTAAAAAAACTATTGCTGTAGATGATGAATCAGTAAATAATTATGAAAAGCATTTAATTAATGTCAAACAGTTATATAGTGCAGGCAGCGTTCCTAAATCAGATTTATTGCGATCTGAGGTAGAACTGTCAAATGCCAGACAAACATTGATAACTGCTAAAAACACTTATGATGTAGATGTAATAACCTTAAAAAATATTATTAAAATGGATAGAAACGAGCCACTGGAATTGACTGAAGACTTTAAGTATGAAGGTTTTAATAAGCCTTTGGCAAATTGTCTTTCTTTTGCGCTGGATCATCGTAAGGATTTAGAAGAAAGCAAAATTGATTATATCGTTGCCCAGAAAAATATTGAATTGGCTAAAGCAGATTATAAACCGACCGTTACAGCTTCCTTAAGCAGCGGTTGGAATAATCAGCCGTTGCCCGGCGGCAATGACCATGATTATACAGCCGGAGTATCGGCCAGCTGGAATGTTTTTGATAATGGGGTGACAAAAGCCAATATTAATGCTGCTGAAGCAGAAATGGAGCAGGCTCAGTTGACTTTACAGCAAAAAAATGATGATATTTAGCGGTGCGACAGGCATATCTTAATATGACAGAAGCCCAAAAGCGTTTTATTTCGACGAAGACGGCAATAGCACAGGCAGAAGAGGATTTGTTTATTGCGCAGGAAAAATATAAAATAGGTTCAGGGATAATTTTAGATATTATAGACGCACAATTAGCATTATCAACGGCAAAATTAAATTATATAAGTGCTCAATATGATTATGCCCGGTATAAAGCAGAATTAGAAAATGCCATGGGAATAGATGCAGAAATGGGCGGTTCAGCAAATGAATAAAAAAAGGTGGATAAAGCTAGGTGCTGCAATAATATTAATAGTTTTACTTGGTTTTGCTGGATATAAATATTGGCAATATCGCCAAACACAAAATACAACAGTTAATCAGGATGTATATATAGTAAAAACTATGGATCTAAAGGCAAAGGTATCAGCGACAGGAACAATAAAGCCGGTTGAATCAGTAGAAGTAAGTTCGAAGATAACTGCACGGATAAAGGAAATATTGGTAAAAGAAAACCAAATGGTAAAGGCTGGAGAAACAATAGCACTTCTCATCGTCTTCAACGACCTCATCTTCCTCTAGTTCATCATCGTCAAGTTCGTCGTCATCATCTTCTTCGGTAATTTATTATTATGTAACAATTGACATAAAAGATGATGGCGGGCTAGTTAAACCAGGCATGACGGCAAGGGTTGATATAAATACAGCAGATAAGAAAAATGTATTAGCAGTTCCATTATCAGCACTGCATACTGATGCAAAAGGTTCATATGTAATTATTGTTGGCGCTGATGGCAAAACAGTTAATAAGTATGTACAAGCGGGCATTTATAGCGATGAATATGTGGAAATAGTAAAAGGTCTTGCCGCAGGGGACAAAATATCCACAGAATATACAGCTAAAAAAACGACAACTTCATCAAATAATCATGGGGGACCACCACCGTTTTAATAATTATTAATTTTGATAACTAAAAAGGCTATGTAATTCTAGAATTAACTAGAGTTACATAGCTTTTTTTAGTGATAAATACTTTGTTATTATAATTCTGTATGAATTTTTATTTTACCATTTTTCTTTTTATGTAGATAAAGAAAATAAAATGGAATAGCGATTATACAGCCGCCAAAGCCCCAGATAAGTTGTTCCTGCTTAGCTTGAGCCAGCATCCATAAACTGATAAATACAGCAATAACAGGAATAGTTAAACCAAAAGGAATTTTATAAGGACGTGGTTTATTGGCCCATTTTTTACGGAAAATAATTACAGCAATACATGTGGGGAGATATTGTGTGAAGCGCGATACGGCACTGATAGCAGCAAGAAAAGTAAAACTGCCGCTCCAGGCTACAGCAATACTTAAAACAGCTGTAACAATTGAGGCCACATATGGAGTGTTCCAGGCAGTACGTTTGGCTAAAACTTCTGGCAGCATACCATCTTCGGCTAAAGCCGTGCAGACACGCGGCCCTAATATTGATTAAATGGGAGCCGCACACTCGTGACTTTAGTCGTGAGTTAGGCGACCAAACTAGTCAGTATGTATAGAAATATGCATATAGAGATTGGC
>NZ_JACHFH010000058.1 GCF_014201835.1 Pectinatus brassicae
TGCATGTTAGAATCATCCTTTTCCTGTTTTCTTTAAAGTATACAGGCTGGATGTTTACTTGAACATATTTATTTTTTATTCATGCGTTTGTCGTGTTCATAATACTATATTTAGCCCTGCAAATGTACCAGCTGCTATATTAGATAACTAACTTAGTTTAATTTCATAAAAAAGAGGCCGCCACTCTTATATGACCGCCCCTTCAACTATTTTGCTGCTTTTATTTCTCTTTATTATAATCCTTTTGGCAGACCAAGACAGCACATTGTGCATTTTGAATTACTGATTGGCTGACACTGCCAAAGATTCTCCCGCCGATACCAAGACCTAACCCCTTTGCTGCAATTATAATCAGATCAATACTATTATTTTCAGCAAAATCCAATATACGGTCTGACGGTGTTCCCACTTCCAAAACCTTTTTGCCCTTAAATTTTTCTGGTACCTTATTGGCGGCATTATTCAAAATAGCATCAGTGTATTTATTCATTGATTCCACCACATCATCCAGTAAATACGAGTCAACAGCAGGAACATTAGGATATTTCACATGAATCAGATGAACCTTAGCGTCAAATTTTTCAGCTAAGCTAATAGCCTCCTGCAGCGCATGCAGGGAATAATCAGAACCGTCAATTGGCACTAATAAATTTTTGAAATCCATAAAATCACTCTTTCCTTTTTATTTATCACTTAATGTCACCTTACACCTTATGTTTAATTATGCTAAATAATTTTTAGTCCTTCTTTATCTCCCGCAAAATATGCTTTAGGCTAATTGAAATATCCTGCCATTTATTAATTTCCCGAACAAAAAAACCTCTAGCATAACATAAAGCAACAACTTCCTCTGCCTGATCGGGTGAATACCCTATTTCCCCCAATATTTTTTCAAATTCACTATATGATGACTTATCTTCAATATCATTTAAAGCAGCTGTTACTTCCT
This sequence comes from Pectinatus brassicae, assembly GCF_014201835.1. Taxonomy (GTDB): domain Bacteria; phylum Bacillota; class Negativicutes; order Selenomonadales; family Selenomonadaceae; genus Pectinatus; species Pectinatus brassicae. Next base: position 950 of record NZ_JACHFH010000058.1, read on the forward strand.
GTAATTTTTCCGCAGTAAATTTTAGCTTTAACCACAAATTTTTCTCATATGTCATATCAACCACCACCAGTAAAGATATTTAGAATTATATATATCTTCTGTATATTGCGGCAGTTTTCCTTCTACTTTGCTGACAAATTTAACTTTATATTAAAGGCAGAACTAAAAAACAGCTCCGCCCTTATTTTATCGACAATATAAGACAAACTCTCCCATACTATATATTATTCCTTTTTCACCGTATATATCATTTAACTGACGATACAGCATTGGCCAGTCATCATTAGTTTTACCATAGCAGGCATATTGTCGAAAAGCAAATTTATATTGAGAATTTAGCTCTTTTATGTATAATGGTATTTCCCATAAATCTTCAAATATATGATATAAGCAAATTGCCATTTTAGGTTTCCATTTTTGTATACTGTCTTTAGCACCCTTTAGAGCATCCAATTCCGCCCCTTCAATATCCATTTTTATAAAATCTATTTTCTCCAATTTATTATTGGCACTGTATGAATCCAAAGTAGTAATAACAGCTTTTTTGGTATCATGATCATTGGTACTATTACGATAGGTTGTTGCTGCACCCCTTGGCAAATATGATACTTCTTCATCAATTTTTCCCAGACCCATATTTTCTATAACTATATTTTTTTCAGCATTTCCTAAAAAATCGTCTATCTTCTTTAGATTATCCTCATTCATTTCAAATGAGTAAACTTTTCCACTTTTACGCATTGCCGAAAAGAAATCCCATGCTGTTCTGCCATCAAATGCACCAGCATCTATTACAATATCATTATCAGTTACTGTATATCCATCTAAAAAATATTGTGCACCTTCATCAAAAATTCTATCGGTTATATCCAATGATATATAGCTTTTTAACACTGATAAATAAATTTCTTTTGACTTTTCATCAAACAATGAATACACCTGATAAATTTTATCCAGATTTTGAAAAAATCTATCAAGGCACGGTTTTACCGACATAATATTATTAAGAGCAAATATCATATTATAATCTTCACCAAATACTTTTCGAAAATAATTATACCATATATTATCAATGATGCCCGTCTGATTAAATAATACAACAGGATAACGCTCGCCATAAATATTTTTTACTTCTGATAATTTGTTACATATAATACCTAATTTATCTCCGATATATATTTTTTTTACGACATGTTCAAATAATTCATCTGGAAATATTATCCGCTTAATAATAATATTATGTTCTTGTAATAAATTCATTGTTGCCACTACATTGTTAAAATCAGCTGAAAAGTCAAAAAGCACAATTTCTCTGCCTGACATTATTGCATATCGAAGCTTTATATCATAATTATCAGTATATATTGTCTTGACAAAATTTATAAACTTTCCCATTTTTTAAGTCATTCCTTTCGCTTCGCTCACAAGGCACAAACAAGCCACGAAAAAAGTGTTGTACCCACGCCTGTTTTGAATTATTATTGAAACAAGGATAGCAATATACTACAGATCACGGAGAGGCGTGTGACGAAAAATTATTTGATGCCGCATTTATATATATGTCATCATCCTTTCAAGCACAAACAAGTGGGACATTGAGCCCGAACCCTTATGAGTGGTAATTATTATGATGAGAGTTGTTTATCACATCTACTGCGGACTGGATGTCCACAAAAAGGTTATCGTTGCAACCATTGTCACTACTAACAAGGATGGTATCCCTCAATATAAACAGCATTCTTTTTCCACTATCAATTCAGAAGTTCCACGACTGGCTTATTCAAAACAATTGCAAACATGTATGCATGGAATCTACTGACAAATACTGGATTCCTATTTTTAATGTCTTGGAACAAGATATTGATGTTTACCTGACACATCCAATTTTATATTAATTTGTATCTTGTATAAGTTTATCCACAATATTTTGGGCTTGATTTTTCAATAATAAAAATTCATCAATAATATCTTCATCATAAAATCTTGCTTGCTTTTGTGTCCTCAACCAATCAAGAAGCTGTGGTTCATACTCTGCACGCTTTAACCATGTTTGCATAATAGAATAGAATTCATCTTTACTTATTAATTTTTTTTGATAGCTTAATGTATACATATAAAAATAATCATTCTTAAATACAAGTTCAATAAATAAATCATTTGTTTTTTGTCCATCATGCACTCGTAAACTGCTTAACGGTTCCTTTATATACACCAAATCTCCCTGTTGCAGCGACTGCATCCACTGAGCAAGATCATTGAGGCAATCAAAAGACTTTCCAGCAAATGTACCAAAATTATTATTAATAGTGCTTCTTCTAACCAGACATGTTGTTGGCTCTCCTATAAAATTAACATTCATTATCAAATTTTTTAATGCAGTTTTAGAATTTACTAAAGTATCTTTTTCTACTTTCCAACGTGGATACCCATTAAAGTCACTTTTATTTCCATCTGCATTAATTAGATTCCGATAAGATGTTACCAAAGAAACATTAGAATATTGTAAATAATAATTTATCATTTTTTCTATTTTTGATGGTGCAAAAATATCATCATCATGTAAATAATTAACGTACTCGCCATGACTCCTATGCAATACCTCACTATAATTAGCATAACTTCGTTCAGCAGCAGTTGCACATTTTCTATTATTGCGTTTGTAAAAAATATTATTATATTTTTCTTGATATCTTTGAACAATTTTTTCTGTTTTATCATCTGTGCTATCATCACCAATGATAATCTCTACATTGCGATATGTTTGAGTCACAGCGCTTTTCAAGGCAATTTCAAAATATTGTGGTCTGTTATAAGTTGGAATTAAAATACTCACTAACGGATAAATATCCTTAGAATATTCATACATGAATTTTTCTTTTTCATCTTGTGCTATCACTATATTTTTTTCACGATATAATACCCATGGTGTTTTTTGTCCTGCTATTGCCACACTATAATAATTACGTTTAAATTCAACACATTGGGCTACATTATAAAGTCCATCACCACAAAATAAATCCTCACGCCAACTTATATCATACTGCGTCATCATTAAATATTCATCAATAGCTGCTGCTAGCTCATACATATCCGGAGAATCGGAAAATATTACCTCCCGCCCATCAACATCATTTAATTTGCCTATCCGAGTTGCCGATGCAAAAATATCAGCATCTGTTGGAATAACTTTTACACCACTCATGCCAATAATACCAATATTCCAATTTGTTTTAAATATTTTTATCATATCCGCAATGAAGTTTTTATTTTTAATTTCAACTCCATTACGAACATATATTTTATATTTTGCATCACTGGAATTCATAGCTTGATTATAAGCTACTATATTATCTTTTTTATTTATTTTTATTATCTCAACTTCATATTTAGACGGTACTATTAGTTGTTTTAATGACTTTAATGTCAATTCGTATAAATCAGTATCCATTATATTTATTATAATTGCAACTTTACATCCATTTAACGCCATTAGCTCTCCTCATTATTATTAACTATTTTCTCAGCTTGTTTTTTTAAAAAAATAAATTCTTCAATAATATCTTCATCATAAAAAAACATTTTTTTTTGCTGTTTTAATAACTTAAATATTCTAATATTTTTTCCTAATTGCTGCAGCCATTCCAGTAAAAGATTCACTAAATCATTTCTATTTATTATCTTTTTCTGATATGTCAATAAGTACATATGCATAAGTTCTACTTTAAACACTACCTGTGTAAACAAATCTTTAGAACGCTGCTTACTATGAATACGCATACTACTCAATGGTTCTTTTATATAAATTAAATCTCCTTTTTGTAAAGATGCAATCCACTGTGGCATATCATTAATACAATTAAATGATTTACCTGCAAACATTCCTAAATTTTCTTCTATATCACAACGCTTTATAAGTGCTGTTGTTGGTTCACCAATAAAATTAAAATTCATTATTAAGCTTTTTACTGCTTTTTCTGCTTTTACCAAACAATCTTTTTCTACTATCCAGCGCGGATATCCTTCGGCATTTACTTCATTACCTAATTCGTCAATCAACCTACGATAAGATGTTACAAGAGATATATTGGGATATTGTAAATAATAATTCATCATTTTTTCTATTTTTTTTGGTGCGAAGACATCATCATCATTCAAATAATTAACATATTTACCATGACATTTATGTAAAATCCCTCGATAATTAGCATATGCCCGTTCAGCTGCATTGCTATAGACGTCTGTATTTTTTATATATACTATATTCTTATATTCACTTTGATATCTCCGTACAATTTTCTCTGTTCTATCATCAGTACTATCATCACCAACGATAATTTCAATATTGCGATATGTCTGCATCAATGCACTTTTCAATGCTATCTCAAAATATTCTGATCTATTATATGTTGGTATCAAAATACTTACTAATGGATAAATATCCCTAGAATATTCATCGAAAAATCTTTCTCTTTCATCTTGTGTCATTATTATATTTTTTTCTCGATATAATATCCATGGTTCTTTCTGCCCTGCAACCGCTGTACTGTAATAATTGCGCTTAAACTCAATGCATTGAGCTATATTATAAAGCCCTTCACTACTAAATAAATCATTACGCCAATTTATATCATACTGTGTTACCATTAAATAGTCATCAATAGCTGCCGCAAATTCATAGCTATCATTACAATCAGAAAAAACTATATTCTTATTATTTATTGACCTTATTTTACCAATACGTGTCGACGATACAAAAATATTTGCATCTGTTGGAATAATTTTTACTCCACTCATTCCAATAATACCAATATTCCAATTTGTTTTAAATATATTTATAATGTCACCAAAAAAATTTTTATTTATTATCTCGATACCCGCACGAAGATATATTTTATACTTGGCAGAGCTAGACTTCATTACTCGATTGTAAGCAGTCGCTATATTTATCTCTTTCTGTGTCGTTATTATTTCCACTTTATATTTGGCTGGCACTATTAATTTTGTCAATGATTTTATAGTTAATTTATAGCTGGCTTCATCAGTTACATTTATTATAATTGCGATTTTATATCGATCTAAATCCATATTTATCATTGCTTTTCCTCTTTTAAAATCCCATTATTTTTACTGTATATTCTTTCAAATATATATTCTATATATTGCATATACTTTTTCCCATTCATTAATGGCGATTTATGCATTTTTAAACGAAGTTCATGCCGCAAAATTACTAATTTTTCAATGTTTTTTATCATCAATATTGTTTTTTCTATATATTCATTTGGTGAATACGCAATGCTGTTTTCTAACCCCATATTTTTTAAAATACTATATCCAAATCTTGACCCATGACGCTTACCACATAATGTAATTACCGGAACCCCCATATAAAGTGCTTCACAAGTAGTCACTCCACCAGTATATGGGGAAGTATCCAGTGCTATATCAATATCATTATATTCATACAAATATTCTTTGTTAAATTCATGTAATTCTATTCTATCAATTGGTAAACCATATCTCGCTAATCTTTTTATTGCATATTTTTGCCCTTGCTCAGAATTAAATAACTGGCTTTTTAATATCAATTTTGATGTAGGTAGCTTTTGCATAATCTTAGCCCATAATTGTAATATAAATGAATTTACTTTATTAAAATTATTAAAACATCCAAATGTTATATATTTATTTTTCAAATAAGGTAATGGACCTACCTCAGGCATTTTGGTTAGTGGCAAATAACACATATGAGATTGCGGCATACATATTATTTTTTCCGTGAATCCTGTATTTTTCTTATCAACTATGCAATATTTATCCGATAAAAAATAATCTACAGCCTGCAATCCTGTTGTATTAAAATAACCAATACCACTGATTTGTATTGGAGCTGGCTTATATGCTAATATAGGTAAACAATTATTAGCCGTATGCCCCGACAAATCAAAAAGAATATCTATACCATCATTGTTTATATTCTCTGCCGCTTGTCGAGGCAAAAAAACCTTTATATTGCGCCAATTCACTCCTGATATTTTCTTTAATTTTTCTGTAAATTCATCTTCATTACCTGAAGAATAACAATAAATTTCAAATTTTTCTCTATTAAATTCTAATAAAAGATTTATTGTCCAAGCCATCACCGGGTGCATACAAAAATCTGGTGATATATAACCAATTTTTATTTTAGATTTATTTTTAGTCATTTTAAAATTTTGATATTGCGTAATATTATCAAAAAAATACTGATACTTTATATGCAGTTTATATAAAGTTTTATCACTTATACCATAAATATAATTAGCTGCAAACAACGCATTACTATATTCTTTTATTTTAAGTACTTTATCTTCTTCATTTTCAGAAGAAAGTAAAAAATAACAACACGCTTTTTTACTTTCCCCTATTTTTACATATGCCGATCCAAGCATACTGTATACTTCTGATAATTTATCAGCATACTTTTTATATCCATTTTTTTGCTGTGCTTTAATAATTTCTACTATATTTAGTAAAAGATTTATCTCATATATATATAATTGCTTTTCTTTATATATATATGCCTGTTGGATATAAGCTGGAATATATTGTACATCTCGATTACATATATTGGCTAATATCTGTAATGCCTTTTCATATTTAGCCAATATTTTATATGTTCCTGCAAGTAATAACAATACATCATTATTATTTGAATATTTATCCTGTGATAAAATTTCAATACATTTTTTATAATTCCCTTCATTATAAAATTTCTGCCCTATTAATATATCAATATCCATCTCGTTATTATCTTTCTACCTTTACAATGTAATTGCAACTTTACTATTATTCTATAATTTCATTGGTTATATACTTTACTTTATCTTTTAATGCCAAAAATTCATTTAGTATTTCTTCATTATGTCTATTATCTTTGCTTTCTTGTTTTAGACTCTGCAACATTTCTGGACTTATATCGGCTATTTTTTGCCAAAATTTCATAACACTATAAAAGTCATTTTTACTTATTAACTTTTCTTTATAACTAAGTAAGTATATATAAAAATAATCTATTTTAAAAAACAACTGAGTAAACAACTCTTTTGTCTTTTGTTTACTGTGCACTCGCAAACTACTTAATGGCTCTTTAATATAAATTAAATCACCTTTTTTCAATGATTGAATCCATTGTGGCAAATCATTTATACAATTAAACGATTTGTCCGAAAAAGTTCCAAAATTATTATCGATATCACAACGCCTTACCAATGCCGTTGTAGGTTCTCCAATAAAGTTTATTTTCATAATCAAATTTTTTAATGCTATTTCTCCTCTTAATAAAGTATCTTTTTCTACTTCCCATCGAGGATATAAAGTCATTATTTTTTCGTCAAATATAACCCTATCATTATCATCGATTAATTTACGATAAGATGTTACAAGTGAAACATTTGGATATTGTAAATAATAATCCATCATTTTGGCTATTTTCTCTGCTTCAAATACATCATCATCATTTAAGTAATTTATATATTCCCCACTACTTCTATGTAAAACATCACTATAATTCATATAACTTCGTTCAGTCACAGTACTACATCGTCTGTTATTTTTTTTATATAATATATTTGGATATTTTTTTTTATATTTTTTTACAATAGCTTGTGTATCATCATTAGAACTATCATCTCCAATAATGATTTCTATATTACGATATGTTTGCATCAACACACTTTTCAATGCAATTTCAAAATATTTAGGTCTATTATATGTCGGAATTAATACACTAACCAGAGGATAAATATCTTTGGAATATTCATCGAGAAATTTATCCTTTTCTTCTATAGTAAAAACCATTTGTTTATCACTGCACAGTACCCACGATTTTTTTTGTCCGGCAACTACAACACTATAGTAATTTCTTTTAAACTCAATACATTGAGCTATACTATAAAACCCTTCCTCTCTAAATAAATCATCTCGCCAACTTATATCATATTGGGTTATCATTATATAGTCGTTAATAGCAGCAACTCTTTCATAGTCCTTCTTATATTCAGAAAATATTCTCTCTGTATTGTAGTGGTCAAGCAAAATTGTAACACTTGGTGATAAACTTTTATGCAGCCATCCTGGCAGCGTGAGGAGTCAAACCATTATTATAGGAATGTG
>NZ_JACHFH010000059.1 GCF_014201835.1 Pectinatus brassicae
TTTACGTTAAATTATTGAACCGCCGTATACCGAACGGTACGTACGGTGGTGTGAGAGGTCGCTAAATAAACTAATTATTTAGCTCCTACTCGATTATTGATAATGAAAATAAATCATTATTTATTTTCATATATTATTGGATGAAATCACCTCTCAAATCTAAAGTATCAATGCTGTTTAAAACCCCAGTTTTAAGAAAGTGAACAAAATCATCTTGTTTGCAATCATACATACCAATAGATTGAATAGACTGTTTATCTTCAGTTGGGCTGGATAAAATAAATTTTATTGAGCCGTAATTGATTAGAGATTTTCTTACGATCTTATCTTTGTCATAAATGATAATGTCTTTATTAATCGTCGGAACGACTTCTTTTATGAGAAGGGTATATTTAAATTGTTTTAAGGCATCGCCCCATGACAATTCATACGCAGCTTTATTATCATAAAATACATAACCTTCATCAAAATTATAAAATTTCCCTTGAGTCCAAAAAGGTTTTCGTATTTTTTGATTAGCAATACTAACAGTGCGATCTGTTAATACAATATCTAAAGATGAAAAAAAGCACCTCTTAATAGCAAAAAAACCAATTGCCAGCATAACCGGAAGAAAAATCAGCAATAAGATTATTACTACGTTTGTTTTTTCGAATAACAAATAATTTTAATTTATTTGCTAAATGATACATATGTTGACATGGCAAATGATCTCTTTGAAAATCACTACAAGTACATTCAGTTAAAGATGTTTGAAATATATTTTCATCTTCATCTGAAATAAGCGCTGTGCGAGTATCTTTGTTAATTTTTTGTGATTTTAGACTGGATAAACTAATTTGTTTTTTCATTTGCTCAGTGCTTTGATGTAAACTAAGACTATCTTGGTTCCAGAAATTCATGTAACAACACTCCTTGTCATGAAAACGGTATTTTATGGGTAACATATAACCATTATTAATCGTTTTTTTCTTGTTGTTTTTCTAATTCTTCAGAAATATAATCATAAAAAGTATGTTCACTTATAATCTGTAAATCTTGTCCTTCAAGTATAAGCTTCTCAGCCTTTTTGATTTTACTACTTTTATTATCTTTTACAGATACAACATCCTGAAAACTACCAATTATTAAAAAATTAGTTTTTTTAGTAACACCATTTTCACAATGTGCACCGATATTAGTAGCTAATTGAGCAGCTACTTTTCGCTCAAACTTTTCTAATTTTCCAGTAAACACACAATTTTTATTATAAAAAATATTATCAGAATCAAAGGTTGTTGAATCAGGAGTTATTTTTCTCAAATCATTTTTTTTGTGTTTTGGAGATAAAGTCAGATCAATGTTTTCAGCATGTGCTTTTTGGGATAACTGTGTGAAAATTTGATATGTAGTCTGGCAATCAGCTAAAGCCCTATGATATGTATTGGTAATATCGTAGTAGTCTGCAATTGTTTTTAATTTATAATTAGGCAATTCAGGGAGAACACGACGACTTAATCTAAGCGTATCTACGAAATTATTTCTAAAAATATATTCATTATATTTAAGAAAATAATCATATAAAAAATTAATATCAAAATTTACATTATGTCCCATCAATAGCTCGTCTTTTAGGAATGCTTGTAAATCATTTGATATGCTTTCAAATCGAGGGGCAGAAACTAACATTTCATTAGTAATACCAGTTAATTCGCTTATAAAATCATCAACATAATACATAGCAGTTTTATTATCGTTATCGTCATATTCATATGATGGCGCTGGTTGAATCAATGTTTGAAATTTTGCAACTTCCTTGTTGTTACGATATTTTATACAACCTATTTCGATAATTTCATCATAACGTGCATCAAATCCCGTTGTTTCTAAATCAATAATAGTATAATCTTTTGGGAATTCTAAAAAAGAGTTTCCTTTTTGTCTTTTGGGAGAACCTTTAGTATTTGTAGCAATTTTAAATTCACCATCAGAAAAAGAGATATTAATAGACATATAATTTCACTCCTTGAAATAAAATAATAAAAGGCCGATAAATGCCTTAATTATTATTAATTCCAAGGAAATTTTTCTAATTCCTTCTTGACAATGAAGTATACTGGTTTTATATAGTTTACTTATTTTCAAGATTTTTATAAAGTTTATAGTTCTTTTTTAGAATTTCTTTAGATGCTTGGCGTATTTTTTTAGCAAGAGCAGGATTGTTTTTACTTGTTTGCACCAAAGGATTATTGTTAATAGTAGTTGCAGGTTTTTGAGAATCTTTTTTAGGCAACATTTTTATCAGGATAATTTACAACAGCGATTTCGGTTAAAGCAGAACGCAAAGTATTAACAATTTTTTCTAATTCTTTAGCAACATCATTGCTGTAGGAGATTTCACCACACTGAGAACATACCTGTGATGGCACATTTTTAACAATAACAATGCAATTTCCTAAATCAACCATATAGGTAGTTTTTTGATTTTCTAGTTCACCTTTACACATTAAGCAATTCATTTGTCATTCTCCTTTCGAATTTTCAAGCTTGCATCCCATTTATTAATATCTGGATAGTATGCTGTAATAAGCCATAATTCAGTATCACCTATACCGCATACGACATGGATATATTTGGAGTCAATAGCAATTCCTAATACCAAATAGCTGGGATAAGGATAATCATTAGGGTAGCTTTCAATTATTTCACCATGCATAATAGCATTTTCTATATCACTAGTACTTATTCCTCGCTGAAATAATCTTGTAAGCACATGATTTGTCCAGCGTAATGCACCAGCGGTGCAGAGGTTTTTCATTTTCTGCATATTTATATTTTCACAAGACAATATATTCATTCCTTTATCTGTAGTTTGACCGCCCAATATGGGCGGCTTTTTTATTATATTAAGTAAAATTAACTAAAGAAAATTATCGTTAATATTATATTCGTATTCAAAAGACCTCATATAAATTCCTCCTTGACGAATATGTATCTTCCCTGACGATATGTATATGTAAGTTACCGCCCAGAATAACGGGCGGTTTTTTTATGCCCGTTTTCCTTTTGTCTTGCGCGAAAAGGTGGATTCCTCTGATGTTTTTTCCCTTTTTTCGGCACGATACTCCTGTTTAAGAATATCCATACGCTGTTGAAATTCTTCATCATTCTCAATGTCGTCATTTTCGACATCTTCGCTTTTTGATTCAGAATGATGAGTAAAATCAGGAGCAATTACCTGTGCAGATTTAATTGCATCGGCAAGACCAACAATGTGATTAAGTACTTCCTGTCGCTGCTCAGATGTTAGCTGCAAACAATAACGTGCAGCTTCCTGCTCGGCTGGTGATAAATTATATCTTTGTGCAAATTCTTCAAATAAAGAATCATTGTTTTTGATATACATTTCACCAGTGCCAGTACGCAGCCATTCTTCATTAATATTTAATTTAGAACAAAGTAATTGAATAAAAGTGTCTGATGGAATAACGGTTCCAAGTTCATAGGTTTTTATGGCATTTCTTGAAACTCCAAACATTATACCAAATTTTTCTTGAGAAACTTTTGGCGATAATGATTTTCTTATAGCTTTTAATCGTTCTTTCACTTTATCACCACCTTCGTTTTAATAATATCATTTTAATTTTGGTTTTACAAGTACAAAAAACAAATAAAAAGGATTTAAAAAACCAAAAAATAATGATAATATGGACTTACAGAACCAAGAACAATATAAATTTGGTAGCGAGGTGATAAAAATGATGGACGAAAGAAAAAAGGCTGAATTAGAAACAATGGAAATTATTGAAGCTATTCGCAATGGTAAAAATCCAAATGTTTTATTGGTAGCTGCCCAAAGCTATGCCAAAGGTCTTCTTGATGGAGCAAAACTCGAACGCTCCCAACAACCCGCCTGAGAAATCAGGCGGTGATATTAATGGAAAGTAGGTGAGTTTATGCAAAAAGCAATATCTGCAGCGGCATATGCGGAGCACTGCGGACTGGATGTAAAGGTAGTAAAGAAATATTGTAATCAAGGGATTATTCCGCACCTTAGAAATGGTGTTTTTTATCTGATCTGGCCGGACAAAGCAGATGTAGCGTTGTTGGAGCATATGAATAATAATATGCAAAAGTTAAAAAATAAAGCTATGACTAAAGAAGATAAAAGTGCAAGCAAAATTGGTACGACTAAAAGACCGGCAATATCCATAAAAAGTGGTGCTGAGTATATTGCCACTATAAATAAATTACAGAGAGGTGGTCGTAAAAGTGATATTAGAAATTCCAAAGCACTATAAAATCTTAAATAAATTATTACCACAGCAATATCCACACCATGAAATTTTAAAAATTAAAATAAATATAATAGGGAGTTATGAGCATTTAGATATGTTGATAAAAAGCCCCTATTCAAAACAAATTAATTTATATGTATTATTCCAAGCCGAGTATGATCGTGATACTAAAAAAGAAGAATTAACACATACTTTAACGTTGCCGCCTAGCATAATATTGGCAGCCGCAGAAGATATAAATGAGTATGAAAAATAATATTAAAATGATAATAATTAAAACAAGCAATAAAAAAAGAGCTTGGTATCAAAACCAAGCTCATAATATTGCAAAACGTTGGTTGCACAACGCCTGCCGTATCTAAGTAAACACTATAAACATTATACCATGATACGGCGATTTTTTATAGGCTTTTTGCCTATTTTAACCACTTGTTAAACATATTATTTTAATAAATATATAAAGTATTAAAGTATTTGTTTTATAAGGGATTAAGGCCTTAAAGAATAAAAATTAAAAGGTGAAAATATATGTCGTATTTGAGGAAGATATTAAGGCACGGAATAATCATTGAAGATACTAAATATCTAAATGGCAGATATGGTAAAAGCAAAAGAAATAGTAAACCAATAGGACAGACACCACCTGAGCAACTTCGGTGGCAGTCAAAGAATAATGTAAAAAAGTGTTGGCGGCTGCTGGATGATAACTTTAGCCCCGGTGATTTATGGGTGCTACTTACATGGCCGCATAAAGTAAGACCTAGTACAGCAGAAATAAGAAAAAGCATGACAACGTTCTTGGCTCGTATGAAAAGCAGATATAAAAAAGCTTGCAAAGATTTCAAGTATATTTATTCGGCCGGCAGAGGAAAACGCGGCGCGGCTCACATCCATATAGTAATGCCTAAATTTGATATAGCAGAAATTCAAAAGGTTTGGGCGGATATAGTCAATAATGGAGAGTGGGTTAAAACAGGATTTCAACCGTTGAGTCAGATGCGTGATTATTACAAGCTGGCAAATTACATTGTAAAAAATTCTGAGGAAACATTTTACAGTGATGATCCAATTTATAAAAAGCGCTATTGTGCCAGCCGTAATTTAAAAGTACAGGATATAAAAGCAAAAGTCGTAAAAGCACATGAGTGGAAAAAAGAGCCGGTAGAAAGACCGGGCTATTATATCGACAAAGAGCGTAGCTATATTGGCTATACAGCTTACGGTTATCCGATGCAGTACACCGTATATGTAAAACTACCGCCAGTCAGTAAAAGGGACGGTAAAAAATAAATGGAGGTTATGGATGATGATAATTAGCATTATGAATTTAAAGGGCGGTATAGGAAAGACCACAACGACAGTGAACTTAGGCTATTTAATTGCAGAAAAGCAAAACAAACGAGTATTGATTATAGATAATGACCCACAGGGAAATGCTAGTTCATTTTTTCAGATACAAAAGACAAATGATAAGAATTTGCCGCAGATTTTTACTGAAGTTATGGACGGTTCTATATTACCTATAATTCCGCAGCATACACAATATAAGCGGGTAGATATTTTAACAAGTGATATGAATTTATCAACCTGTAACATTGAGTTGAGTAAGCAAAAAACAGATAAGCAATTAAATTTATACAAAAATATTATTGAAAATATCGTACAACATTATGATGTGATATTGATTGATAATGCGCCTAATATAACGCCGCTTACTGTTTCGGCACTGTTAGCCAGCAATAAGGTTATTATTCCTGTTGAAGCAGATAAGCTCAGTATAGACGGAGCAAATGAAGTAATAAATCAGATTACAGAAGCAAATAGGGCAGGCTTTAATGAATTGAGATTGGGCGGTATTTTATTTACAAAATTTAATAAACGTGCACGAGTAGATAATGAAACATTTAAGTATGTTAAAAATGGTCAGCTTACAGGCGGGATTAAGCATAAAGTTTATGATACTGCTATTAGGCATACAGTGAAGGTAAAAGAAGCTACATTTAGCCGTAAACCTTTAGAATTTGCCTGTAAAAATAGCAATGCGGCTTGTGATTATCGTAAATTGCTAGAAGAAATTTAGTAAATAAAAAATGTCCCCAAGTTGGGGACAAAAGGAGAAGTGAAATGGGATTTTCAATGATTGCTGCATTAGGCGAAAAAAATGATAATAAAGTGCCAGAAATAAAGATGATCAATATAAATGACCTGGCAAGCGATATACAAAACTTTTATCGTGTATCAGGCGATGAAGATATAGAAAAAAAAAATGAGTTGTTATTTGCTGATGTATTGGAGCGTGGAATAGAAAGCCCAATCATTGTTAAACAGCTTGATAATGGTAAATTTCAAATTATAAGTGGGCATCGTCGCCGTGAAATATGCTATCGCTTAGTTAGTGAAGGACATGATAAATTTCAATTTATACCGGCAATAATAAGCCAAGTGAATTCGGAAAATCCAAATGAAATTAATGAGGTAAAGAACGAAATAAATCTTATTATGTCAAATGTAACCTCTCGTGAATTAAACGATTGGGAAAAAGTACAGCAGATTACAAGGCTTGATGCTTTATATAAACAGTTAAAGGCAAGCGGTGAAAAAACGTCTGGGCGGATTGATGAACTGATAGCCGAAAAACTCAATATAAGTAAAAGTGCTGTTGGTCGGGCAAAGAATATTAATAAGAATTTATCGGATGATTATAAAAAAGAATTAGAAAAAGGAAAATTAAGTATATCAGCTGCCAATAAGCTTGCATCCAAGCCTAAAGAAGAACAGGAAAAATTGCATGAAAAAAATCCGGCACCAAAAGCCAGTGAATTAGAAAAGCCACAGTCATTATTGCCAACTACACCAGAACCTCCCAGAATTGGAGAGCAGATCAATACCAATGAAAAGAAACAGGAGATATTATCGTATAAAAAGATTCCTTCTTATGATGGTTATGTGGGCGGTGTAGAAAAAGAAAATATATCATTTAATATTGGCTATAACGAGGATACTAAATCGTTATTTGCTTATATTTTAGTAGATGATAACAATTATATGATTGATTTAAATATGATTTGTCATTATGTCAAAGAATGCATTCAGTCAGGAGTAAAATTATGAAAGCTATAACAATAATAGAACCGTGGGCAAGTCTTATAGCTTATGGTAATAAGACCGTAGAAACAAGAGGATGTAAAAGTGCCAATGCCAGCTAAAGGTCAGCAACGTATTTGGAATTGGAGTGGAATTTATGCGAACGATAATTGATAATATGCCAAAACGCCCATCGACAAGATGGGCAGGTAATATAGTAAAACAAATACCTATAAAGTATATAAGACCGGTAACTAAAATAGAAAAATTGGCACATGTAATCTATTGTAATTTAAATAAGCAAAGTGAGACGAGGGAATAAAATGAATAGAAGTTATCAATCCAGAGTAAACAATGCTCAAGGGCAATTGTTTGAGGGGCGGATATTGGCAGCATGTGAGTATTATTGTATGAAAAACCGAGCAGATATACATAAGACGCCAGAACCTTTTAGATGTCTTAAAAAAGATACAAGGGGAAGATTTACAGGACAATTCGTATCAAAAGCACAGCCGGATTTTTGTGGGACGCTCATGGGCGGAGCATCAATTGTGTTTGAAGCCAAATATACATCAAATAATCGTATAAAAAAAGATGCATTATCAGATAAGCAAGTAGAAGTATTAGAATTATCCAGTCGAATGGGAGCTGATACATTTGTTTGCTTTGGGATACAAGACCAAACATTTATGATGCCTTATGAAAAATGGAGGGATATGAAGAAATATTATGGGCGGTGCTATGTAACGCAAGCTGATGTTCAACAGCATAGAGTAAAAGAAGATTTGAATTGTGCGTTGTTTTTAGATTATCGAAATGGTGGCAGCATACTTTTGAAGGAAAGCGCATGAATATAAAAATTAATCCTATTCGTCGCATAATGTTTAGAATGCAACAGCCTAAGCATATATGTAAGCGATATAGGAAAAAGAAAAAAGCTATAAAAATGACTTTTGTAAATATAATAAAAAATATTAAGTGAGGTAATAAATATGGAAGATATAAATAAAATAAGAGAAGAATTATTAGAATACATGATAAACAAAGCTAAAAATGATACGACACAAAATTTAGTAGCTATAACAGAAGGAGTATCACAAATATTAATAGCTAAAAAAATAGCGACAAAAGAAGAAATTGAAGATTCAATAAAAGTATCAAAGCAGGTGCTTTTAGATGAATCGAAAAAAATATTTAAGGAAAAGATTGATAAGGCAAGTCAGATAGAGCTGTTAATGTTAAAGGCAGCAATGTAAAAAAATTGGTTCAGGTGTACATTTTATTAATATAAATGGGGGCAAAAAATGAAAGTTGACACAGGCATTATAGGTGTAGTTGTAATTATTGGGGTATTAATGGTGGGATGTCCAACATATTCAGTATGGCAGCAAAATAAAGCTGGTGAGGCAGAATTAGCACGGGCGGAGCAAAATAGGCAAATAGCAATACAAGAAGCTAAAGCCAAAGAAGAGTCTGCAAAATCACTAGCAAATGCGGAAGTTATAAGAGCAGAGGGGATAGCAAAAGCCAATAAGATTATTGGTGATAGTTTAAATAATGTAAGCGATCAATCAAATAGTGTATAGAAAAAATGCCGTTAATCCTGTATTCTACATACAAGGACTAGCGGCATTTTTATAACTTTATAATTATT
>NZ_JACHFH010000060.1 GCF_014201835.1 Pectinatus brassicae
ACTACAGAATTCATTCTTCTTTGAATTATTTAACACCAAGAGCATTCAAAGAAAATGCCCTTAAAAAATCTGTTTAGTTTACTGTTGACAATCCAATGTTTTGTATTTTGGGGGATTATCAAGAGAATAATCAAAGAAAAGTCATTCGATAGTTTAGTATTGAGTATAAATGCCACGAAATTGAGTATCAGAGACAGATGATAACAATTTATGCTATACAAGAGAGGGTGTAAATATGTTTGGAGTAGATTCAATTATACCATTACTTAATGCTGCACTTTTAACTGGGGCAGTACAAAGTTTTCTAATTAGGCTGGGAGCTAGTGCACTATGGTATGGCGTAGAAAAAGTAGCAAGAGCGCACAACTGCGATACTAATTTAGGCTCGCAAACATGGGATGTACTTAGGAATACCATGCAGTAGTATTATGAAGACAAAAAATATGAGTATGACGAAGAAATCGTTATGAAGGCGTTTTGTGAGGAATACAATATAAAAGGTGGAATATGGAATGATAGTAACTTTCGAGCTATTCTCGAGGCAACAATGTATCTCCCTGTAACAGATAAAGACTATAGAAAATGGCTTAATTTCTTTTTCGAAAATTGTTCCTACAATCAACTCCTTTTTAATAGGATTCAGCTTAATGAAGGCACTGAAAATAAAATGTTTTCAGACCGAGATTTAGTGGTTCAAAGACTTGAAGCAAAACTACTTAGATATACTGACGCCAAAGAATGCGAGACAGAATATTGCTTAAAACTGACCTCGGTATTTGAACGGCTTGATCTGCTGTTTAATAACTCTTGGAAAAAAGATGTGTTGGATTTAATCACCAGATTACCACATGAACAATATAATCAAGATGAAATTAACAAAAAACTATCGTTTATTTATTCAAACGAAGATTGTGATGACGTTTTGGTTCAAATTAAGGAACTCTTAGGTCTATACGATTTTGAAACGGCAAAGTCTGAAAATAAAAGTGAAATCAGAGAACTGCTTAAATATCCACATTATTACAAAGTGTTAGTTATTACTGGAACAACTGGATCTGGAAAAACCTTCTTTGTAAATAGATATATAAAATATTGCTTAGAAAAATTGAAAATCAGAGATATTAGTATTATTCCGTATGTTTTTGATATAAGCAAAGTTGTAAGTGATTCTAATCTTGAGCAATTGCTGATTCATGAGATGGCGGATTTATTAGGTAAGTCTGTACAGTCTCTTGAGGATGCTTCAAAATTGTTAAGCTATCTCCCAATAAAAATATGCTTTGTTATTGAAAATATTCATTTAATTATTGATGAAAAATCAAAGTGGAATAGCTTAATTTCTTGTATTAATAGATTTTCACGATATGAGGAATTTAAATGGTTATTAACTATTAATGGGTATGAGTACTATGCTTTAGAAGATATATCAAATTTTTTGCAACGATATTGTATTGAAAAGAATTCTCTGCTAAATATAAGTAAAAAAAGATTAGCTATTTTTCAGCACGCAGTAAATATGGATGAGCTTAACAAGGAATGGCATGTTGTTGAAACAATACTTCAGAAAACACTTTCTGGACGTATGAGTAACACTTATGTTGATGTTAACAAAGGAATCACAACTCCACTTGAGGCATTATACTTTAGAGAATGTATTGAAGGAGAAGAATGGGTTTCATCTCCTTCGACATATTATGAATTCATAAAAAAAATCTTCGATTGGAAAGCAAATAAACTTGCAGAGTGTAATTCTACTACGGTTCAATCTACTGTGTTAGTAATTGTTGACTGTGTAATAGAAAAGTTAAATTGTGTGATTAAGGATTCAGAATTAAATAAATCAGATTTAAGCTGCTTAAGATCTGTCCAATTATTATCATCTACTATTACAATCTGCAAGGAAAATTTTTCTGTTTCATATGGATTTCAACAAATTTCTTATAGAATTAGAGTCTTTCCTTATTGGGCTGCAATAATGGTTAAAAATCGATTTCGTTCCAAAGAGTTCAAAGTGGAAAGTATAACCGGTTATCCAGCGGAATTGAAGGAATGGCTTATTCCTTGCTATATTTTCTATAATGCACAAAATGAAAATGCATTACTTAGTTTATTCCCAGCTTTGAAAAAAGCATCATTGTTGGAATATGCACTGTTTTGTGCTCAAAGAGATTCTTCTGTATTTAGTAAGGCACTTTACAACTTTATCATTAAAAATGTTGACTATATTAAAAGTAGCAAAAGGTGTTATTCCGTATTTTACTTTGTGTTTTATTGTCCGTTAAGAATCTCTCAAAAGTTCAAACTGTTTACCTCTATAGCTGGGAAAGTTAAAGAGTTTAATCTGCTGAATTTATACAGTCGGGTGTTTAAATCCGTAGTCCATACTTCGAAAAAGTTAAAACAATTGAAGAAAAATATGCTGGAGTTAGCACCTTGTGATGTTTTGGATATTAACTATATCAATGGATATGAAACTGGAGAAGTTTTTATGCACTTATCGAATAATGAAGAAAAAAGCTTTGATATAGTGATAAATGATATAATTGCTTATATTCGCGAACATGAATCCATACTTGAAATAATCAAAAATGGAAACAATAGCAGTTTTTTTGATTTCTTTATTAGAAAATGCATGGAAAACTACTTGAAATCGAAAAAAAAGATTTAGTGACTGTTTATTGTGATTTTGAGAAGCTGTTTCAAAATGAGAAACCTGTTGGAGCCTATATAAAAAGGAATTTAACTTGTGCGGCGGGAAATATATTTTCTTCACAAGGACGGCATCCTATTGGATTCGATAAAGAATATATAGAATTAACAGCTTATTTTGCAAAAAAAGAGGGATACTACGAAAAAGTGACAGCGTGGTTTCTGATAAAAAATAGTATCTCTCAGAAAGAAGATAAACTGAATGAAAGATTATATGAGATTTTATCAGAATTAGTTAATGATGAAAAAATATTGGCATTATGCGAAAAGGAAGTAAATTTCTTTTTGAAAATTACAATGATAAGTCAAAATGATTGAGGTCTTCACATAATGCACCCTTCTCGAATTATAAGATACAAAATAAGCTGAAAAAACAAATAAATTACAATAGGCTCAAACTAGTATATTGGAACATTGTAGGAAGATATAAAATCAGGTAGCAATTGGCAAGCATTTAGCGGCCTAACGTTCTTGAAAAATAATTGAGCAATCTCAAATGCTTAGTGAAAATGATGATGGAGGTTATAAGAGATGAGTGATTTTAGAAAAATGAGACGTTTTAAACAAGGAATATCTAAAAAAGAATGCGTTGAGGTGTTAAAAAATGCGCCACGTGGAATAATGGCTTTTCATGGTGAAAATGGATATCCGTATGCAATTCCGTTAAACCAATACTATGATGAGAAGGATGGAAAACTATATTTTCATGGAGCAAAACAGGGACTAAAGCTTGATCTTATGGGTAAAAATAATAAGGTTTGCTTCACTGTAATGGATAATGGATTTGTTAAGGAAAATGATTGGGCACTCAATATAAAAAGTGTTGTCTGTCTTGGCAGACTAGAGGTTTTAACAGATAAAGATGAAGGATTAGAACAGTGCCGGATGTTAGCAAAAAAATTTTACCCAACTCGAGAATCTATAGAGAATGAAATAAAAAAAGCAGGAAACAATATGAATGTTCTAGTTATGGAAATTGACTATATGACTGGAAAACTTGTGAATGAATCGTGATGACGGATGTAAGTGGTTCAATTGCTATATGAGATTTCTTCAAAATAATTGTATCTAGAGCAATAATAAAAAGTGCACAACTCTCGAATAAAAAAACACAAATAAGCTGGAAAAATAAATAAACTATATAGTTAACGGATTTTTAGGAGATAACCATTTGAAATTTTTAAATAGAATACCAACATCTGATGAATATAACAGATTAAGGATAAATTCAGGCATGGGAAATGAAAAGAAAAATTCCATGATTGATAAGGCAATGATAGGTTCTTTATTAATAGTAAGCGTGTATGAAAATGAAAAACTAATTGGTTTTGGGAGAATTGTTGGCGATGGTGGGATAACATTTGCGGTAACAGACATTATGGTTGATAGAAACTTTCAAAGACAAGGAATTGCAGATAAAATATTGGATATCATAGATGAATGGTTTAATGCAAACACAAATGAAGATTGTTTTATAATGCTGCATGCAAATATACCAGCTGACAAATTATATTTAAAACATCGATTTGAATATTTGGGTTCAAATAAAATAGGTATGCTAAGAAAATAACTTTAAGTCCGAATTTTAAAAATTAGCAGGTGCAGCAGCCATTGACAGTTATTTTTACATCTACCTGCGGGTTTTGCACAGACAACCCTTAAAGCGGCGAATGCGAGCGAAATGATGCATGTTGAGCTGTGGGGGCTGGGAAAGATATTGAGACGAAAAAAAAGTGCATCACTTAAATGACGATACACTTTTAGTAGTAATTGGATATTGGATTTTCACGTTTAAGCAAAATTTGAATAACTTTCATTTTTTTACTAGGTCTAATTTTTCGGTATCTTCATATGCTCTAATTAAAAAAATTATACTAGCTATAGTTGATTGTAATGCAAATGCAGTAAAATACTCTGGAATATCATCGGAGGTTTTATAATGATCTTTATGTCTTAATGATAAAGGATCAATTCTTAAAATATTAACTAACGAGGTATACTGATTTTGTAAATATCCTGGAATCAATTTACTATTGCAAATAACATTAATAAGTTTTGATCTTGAACCTACAGTATTAATCCATTTTTTATTCATACAAATTGAGTGCATTGTATTATCAAGAGCGAGCAAGGCATTCGTAAGCGATTTTTGATAATCTTCTGTAGAATAATACTCTTGCGCTTTTATAAGCGTATTTAATGCAATATTAAATTTATACTTATCTAATAACCTAACAGCAACAGCCAAAAAAGCAAATTGAAAATCATTTTTCATAATAAATCCACCTATAATACAACTTTATATGATTAGCTTATATTGAACAGCTAACTCGTAAGCATTATAAAAACGCAAAAAAGAGTCCCCTTACAAAAAAGGACTCTCACATGTTCTTGTTATAATAAGATTACTTCTAATGTTTTAATAATTGTATCATTATGGCAGTAAATTGTCAATTTATTTACTAGGAATGTTAACAATTTGCTATTTAAGTTTTTTGTATAAAAGGTTATTTTTTATTTAGTACACACGCTCGAATAAAAGGCACAAAATAAGCTGAAAAAACGAACAAATCATACAAATACTCAATTATTTATGCAGCAGAAAAAAGACACCTTGTGCAAGTTTGAGCCATTGTATTGATAGTAATAGCCCAGAGCGAATTGTAATGAATTAGAAGGCAGCGAGTGAAAGATAGAATAAAGGGTATTATCGTGGGGAAAGAGCTGGGATATTAAGACAAAAACTCTCTCAAACATGAATCTAACATATTTGAGAGAGTTTAGAGAGTATTATATAATATTCAGTTGTTTTCCGATAATTTTAGAACTTTTTCCAGGATAGCTACTGCATCCTGTATGCAGCCATCACATGAACGGAGAGGTTTTTTTGTATCAATGCCGCGTAATTCACGGCAGATGGTGGATCCATTTTTATGTCGAAAAATATTATTGATTTCTTTTATCAAAGGGTAAGTGACTGCTTTTGAGTATGGAGGACCATTTAAATTCCCGGTGCTTTTAAGTAATCCAACGACGGCTGCAGCACCAGAAAGGGCACCACATGTGCCATAGTTGTCAGCCATACCGGAGCCATAGCATTCTACTACTTTAAAAAGTAATTTTTTATCTATAGAAAGGAGGTCTGCAAAGACACAAGCAGTGGATTGGGCACAATTATATCCCTTATGGTGAAGAAAAGTAGCTTTTTCGATTCTATTCATGGTTTTCTCCTAAAAAATATCTGATGTAAATTTTCTTTGTAGGCAGCTCAATAAGTCGAGCATATAATGAAATATACTTTGATTTATAGTATAAGACACCTTTCTTTTTATTATAATACTTATTTTTTGTATAGCAAATCGAGAAAAGGGGCAATGCATTTATTCCAGCTAGTGTGGGTGTGAATGTCAATGAAAAAGTGGTTCTTTCCATAGTTAGTTGAAACTATGCTCATTTCTGGTAAAATAAAAGAAAAACGGAAACGAGATAAAACAATGGATGAATTTATAAAATTGCTGGATGAAAACTTAAATTATGTAAACCATGAAATCGTAGGCGATACAATTTTCATATATGTTGTTTCGAATCGCCCAGTGGTTATCTGCCCTTATTGTGGGAAAACATCTGCAAAAACTCACTCACATTATGAAAGAAGATTTCAGGACATACCAATGCAAGGAAAGAAAGTGC
>NZ_JACHFH010000061.1 GCF_014201835.1 Pectinatus brassicae
TGGTCTTTTTTTAGTCATGATGTTATAACTCCTTTATTATTGATGTTATTTTACATGACCTTAAAAAAGTTGTCTAGTTAATTGTAACCTATCCAGTTTGGCTAATAAAACAATTGTAAGTAAAACAGGACAAGGGGATATTATTTCAGGGAAGATGGCTAGATATTGGTTACCGGTAGATGGTGAAGATGATGTTTTTGTTCATTTATCTGTACGACTAGAAGATATTGTAGATGATATTCTATAAGCGAGCCACTTAGTATTATATTCTCTATAGTTAGATTAAAGAAATCTAATTATAGAGGGTGATTGTAAGGCGATTATCACTATGCAAGATTATGAAATAATCCGGCGTAAATTTTTAATTGAAAAGAAAAGTCAGAGTCAAATTACTAAAAAAATGAAAATTTATCGTAATACTGTAGCTAAGTATGTTAACATTCAGGTGGCGCAACTTTTTCATTGACATTCACACCTTGTAAGTACAATACAGGATTAGCGGTATTTTTTCTATACACTATTTGATTGAATGTTTACAAAGAAGCTAGATTGAATCTATAGCGCCTTACCTATATACACCAAAAGCCGCAGACCTTTTGATAAGGCTGCGGCTTTTGGTGTATTCATTTATATAAAAAAAGCACCCTGTGGGGTGTTTACTTTGATCATGCTATATTGCTAAAGATCATTTTAGTATTTAATGAGTGCATACTGCCACATTTTCTACAGGTAAGTTTTAAGTAATTATCTGTTTTTGTAGCTAATATATGGTCATCACCACATATAAGGCAGTTTTTCTCATTAAACCCTTTTTTGTATAATGCTGTTAGGATTTCTCCAGTTTCTCTATTATATTTTTCGTGCATAGGCATAACTCCTTTCTTTTAAATTAGTTCATTATAGCATAGATATAATGAAAAGTATATAGTAATAAAAAAAATATTACATAGAAAGCAAAGGTACAATGAATTTATTAGTAATAATTTCATTGTACTTATACTCTTTGTTTTTAATATAACACAAAAAAGTCACAAATTAACTACTTAATAGTATTAAAATTATTATAATTATAAAGGAGGTGCTTTAATGTCACTAAGAAAAATATATCGCAGGATTATATTATCAAAATCATTTCTAATAATGCTAAAACTACACGTAAGATACAGATTAGCAGCAAGTTTTTTAGATATATTGTAATCTCTATAGTTATTTGTGCATTATTATTTATAGGCGGAATGAGTTTTGCTGGATATACTTTTTTTGCTAATAAAGTTAATCAAACAACAATTGCCCAGTTGCAAAAAGCCAATTCGTTACAACAGGAGAAAATTACAAATATGAGTAAAAAAACAACAAAACTGGAAGGTTATTTAAACAACCTGACTTCCGATGCGCAAAAATTAAAACTGTTGTCAAACGGTAGTATTACTGAAAAATCTAGTTAATTCATAGCAAGGTTTAAGCACGGAGAAATAATTATCTAACATATAGCGAATAATAATATTTATTAATGGAGATGATATGGATGGATAAGTTTATACATAATAGGATAATAAAAGGTACAATATCTTTATTTATAATAACTGGCATGGCAGCAATTATTATCACGTCGAAATGTTCTTATAGTATGCCTATATCAATTCAGTATGATGAAGAGAAAGATTTTCAGCCGCAGTCTGAACAATCACAGGATGAACAACATAAAGGATTTCCACCACATCATGATATATCGGAAAAACAATTATAATAAAATAAACGACAGACACCTATGAAAGTCCTTATTTCGTTAACGTTTTTTTCTTGATATTTTATGTCTTGTATCTGGCTTGCTGCCAGATTTGTTATTCTTGTGGAAATTATTTTCTGTTGATAATGGTTTGATTAGGCACTTAGGAGCGAAACCAATCAGATCCTGCCTTTTGGCTCGGATAAGTGCTTCATGAACCAGATGATAATTTTTTGGATCACGATATTGCATAAGTGCCCGCTGCATTTTCTTTTCGTGGGCATCCTTAGCAGTATAAACTTGTTTTCCGGTGAGTGGGTCTATTCCACTGTAATACATACAAGTAGACGGTGTTCCCGGAGTCGGAATGAAATCTTGTACCTGTTCAGGACGATAATTAAGATCACGGATAAATTCAGCTAGTTCAACAGCCTCCCGCAATGTTGCCCCAGGATGACTCGACATAAAATAAGGAACAAGATATTGTTTGCTGTTAATTTTCTCATTCATTTTTTTAAAAGCACTGGCAAAGCGTACATATACATCTCGTCCTGATTTTCCCATCAAGCTCGTGACTTTCTCGGCAACATGCTCTGGAGCTATTTTAAGCTGCCCGCTTATATGATAACGGCAAAGCTCCTCTAAAAATTCATCTTTAGCGGCTAAAAGATAATCAAAGCGGATACCTGAACGAATAAATACTTTTTTTACTTTTGGCAGTGAGCGTAATTTCCGCAGTAATGACAAATAATCCGAATGATCTGCCTCAAGATTTCGGCATGGTTGTGGTGCTAAGCATTTTCGTCCGCGACAGGTACCGCGTTCAAGCTGCTGCTTGCACGATGGAATACGAAAATTTGCTGTTGGACCACCAACATCATGAATATAGCCCTTAAATTGGGGCATTTTAGTTAAGATTTGCGCTTCTCTCAGTAAAGATTCATGGCTGCGATGCTGAATGATTCGTCCCTGATGGGAAACGATTGCACAAAAATTACAGCCACCAAAACAGCCGCGATGGCTTACAAGGCTAAATTGTACTTCTTGGATGGCAGGAACACCACCATCTTTTTCATATATAGGATGATATGTCCGTCTATAAGGAAGATCATATATTTCATCCATTTCGGTTTCACTTAGTGGCAATGATGGCGGATTTTGTAAAATATATTGTCCATTACAAGCTTGTACCAGTGCTTTGCCACGAATTGGGTCTTGTTCGAGATATTCACTTTTAAATGCTGCAGCAAATGCCTGTTTGTTAGCAGTTACCTCATCAAAGGAAGGAATCTGTTCATAGTCCCATATAACATCAAGATTTTTCAGTCGACAGGCAGTACCTTTTATCGAAATAAGGTTGGTGATACCAATTCCTTGCTGGAGACCAGCAGCAATTTCAAGAATTTGGTGTTCACCCATCCCATAAATCAAAAGATCCGCCCGGCTGTCCATAAGAATTGATCGGCGAACTGAGTCTGTCCAATAATCGTAATGAGCAAAACGGCGCAGACTAGCTTCAATGCCACCAATAATTATAGGCACATCCTTCCAGCATTCACGTAAACGGTTACAGTATACAACAACAGCACGATCCGGACGGCAGCCGGTTTTCCCCCCCGGTGAATAGCTGTCTTGATGCCGTGTTTTTTTAGCAGCCGTAAATTTGTTAAGCATTGAATCAAGATTGCCACTGGAGACAAGAAAACCTAATCGCGGTTTTCCCAGCTTCATAAAATCCGTTGTACTATGCCAGTCAGGCTGAGCTATAATTCCGACCTTGTAACCATGCTTTTCCAGCAGACGGCAGATAATTGCCGGGCCGAAACTTGGATGATCCACATAGGCATCGCCCGAAATAAAAATAAAATCCAGTTCATCCCAATCACGTCGTTTCATATCATGCTTACTTATCGGTAAAAAATCGTTCATTAATCAACATCCCTACTTATTTTACATTTCTATCCGTATTCGGTGAAAATTTTTAAACCATATCATCAGTTTTAAAACATTCATAATTGTGTATCCTTACAGAAGAAAATACCCATATTTAAGTCACAATTATTAATACTGAAGACTTCTATACCATTATACATTAATGATTTCTATCAGACAAATAAAAGCACGGCTATTTGCTAAAAAAATTGTATGGCGTTTAAAATTGGGCTAGAAGTTATAGTAAAAATTAGATTATTGTCTGGAATCGTATGAAAGTGTTTATGTATAAATTCGCCAGAATTGTTTCCTTCTATCCAGACCATTATTCAAAAACAGCAGGTCTTGGTCTTTACTATGATGGCGATAACTGGGTTTATATTCATTTGAAACCAAACAATACGGAGGATAAAATTATTCTTGCCTGTACTCATGCAACAGTTGGATGCAGCTAATAAAATTCAGCTTGTAGTATTATTTTCTACTATGGGTATGCTAATTGTTGCCGTATCCAATATGGTAGCAGGTGCTTTATCAGATAAGCCACCTTCACGATTTGGGCGTCGTGCAATTTGGATTGTGGGCGGCGCATTTGCTTTTATGCTTTCTATGATTGGAGCATCTTTTTCGAAGGGAATAGTGATGCTACTGATATTTTGGATGATTGGACAGGTTGCCATGAACTTCATAGTTGTACCAATGGTTGCATGGATTGATTACGCGCCAGAGAGACAGAAAGGTCTGGCTTCCTTTGCTTATGGCGGTTTTGGGTATGGCTCTAGGTAATAATGGTTTCAAGGTTATTGGTGCTATGTTTCTAAGTCAGTTCCGCCTTGGTTTTATTATATTTGGCATCATAATATTTATTGGTACATTGCTGGCGGTAATAATTGTACATGAGCCTTCTAGTCTCTATTATGCCGAAGAAATCACTGAACAGAAAATTACATTCTAACACATGAATAGTCCCTATGGTTTTTTTGTTTATTGTTCAATTGATTATACAAGTAATCCTTTAGAGGTATAAGACTATATGACTGAAACAAATTTATTCTTCTGTAAAAAACGCCTAACGATCGGCAGCGCTATATGTATCGGAGCTTTCATCTAATAAATATAGCTCCTCCGCATGATCTAAAATAGTTTGTTTTGTTTTCTCAGATAAATCTATAAAATCCAATAACCACCTTGCATCCAATATCCAGTCAATTTCATTGCGTTTTAACCATTCTTCTCCACAGGTATCAAAATGCCAATTTCCAGTATCCTCATTCCAATTGTTCACCTTCATTAAATGCGCCATAGCAATCTTAAATCTACCTTTAATATTAGCTAGTCCAAAATGTTTGACTTCATGACAAGCTGGACACAATGCAATTGTCCTAATCAAAGTCTGCACCCCAGTCTCAATATCGTATTGCCACACCTCATGGCACTCAACTGGATGATTAATACCTTTTCCTCCACAAATTTCACAAGTGTAATTTGCTGCCGTAAAAGTTTTTTGTTTGACACTTTCCCATTCTTCCTTCGTTAATTCTGATCGTAAATTTTTATACCAAGCGGTTTTAGGTACAAGCTCAATTAGCAGTAACCATTTCCCAAATTTTTCAATATCTAATCCATCTGGTATAAACCATTTTTTTGCTTGTGCATTCCACTTAGCTCCAAGTGCTTTTGCTTCATCTTTTTGATGAAAAGGTACATTTAAAAACATCATATTCATTCCACCTCTAGAAATTATCTCATGTTTGGGGAGTATTTTACATCCACTATTTGATTGATCGCTTACAATGGAAGCGTTCTATCAGAAACCTATTACATTATTAAACACATATCCAAAAAGCCTGCATTTAGATGTACCTCAAACATCCAAATACAGGCTTTTCACTTTTCACTATTTACATAAAAGAATACATTCTTCTGTAATTCTGTTTAATTCATCCTCAGCAACTGGTACAATCCCTTCCCAGGATAATGCTTCATTGATATCAAAAGATTTTTTATCATCCTTCACAAAAAATGGGATACCGATTCCGCCATTCTTTTTAAATTCTGTAAACACGGGCTCCTCTTCTCGCATTTTTAAAAATGCACGTAAATCTAAACTATTTGCTGTGATATTAATATACTGATATTCGACATTTAATTGTTCAAAAACTACTTTCATTGCAAGGCAGTCCTTACAGATTGGTGTTCCATAAACTGTAATCATAGTTTTCGCTCCATTCATCTGTTTTTATGTACTTATTTACTTTGGTATCATAACTCTTCTTATTTAAAGTTGCAATACTTATATATTACTTAAATGAAAAACTAAAGTCTAGTTGTAGAAAATTTCACTGAATTTGCGGAATTAAATTTCGCAGTGTATCTTAACAACTCCATATATTTGTAAAATAACCCACCATTTGAACATTTATTACTTTAGATAAACTTCGTAAATTGCAATAGCAAATTGAACAAAATTTCCAATCTATAATAACTTTCAACAAGCATATATCTTATCCAAGAATGTATCAAAGAGATCC
>NZ_JACHFH010000062.1 GCF_014201835.1 Pectinatus brassicae
AACTTTCCTGACAAATTGCATGTTTGCCAGTGCCTTTTTTAACAGCAACTCTGGCATTATCAAAAATAACACGCCGGGGAACTCCATTAAAAAAAGCAAAGGCTTGTATTAATCCCTCTATAAAAGATTGTGTATTTTGTTTTCGAAAACATATAACAAATGGCGCACAGCTGTAACAAAGACGTGCACAAAATATATTTACTTTTATTCTTTTATCAGCGAGCCACACATAACATTCTCCCCAATCAATCTGCAGAGCATCTCCAGGATTAAATTCCAAAGGAACAAAAGCTTCCGCTAAATTACCGCGCATTTTATGAACCAATCCTCTAACAGTGCTTTGAGCACCACAAAAACCTATCTCATCAACTAATCGATCAAAAATGCGCTTTGCAGTATGATGTTGTTTTTTATTAGGTTCTAATTCATCATCATGTAAATATTTTTGAATAAACTGGATGATATCCGGTGTCATAATGCTGGCATTGCGTTGATAATCTGCACGAATTCCGAGATAACAATTACCCTGGCAATACTTAGCTACAGTATTACGAGAAATATTCATTTCTTTAGCAATTTGACGCTGACTTTTCTTTTCAATTAAAAATTTACGCCGGATTATTTCATAATCTTGCATAGTGATAATCACCTTACAATCACCCTCTATAATTAGATTTCTTTAATCTAATTATAGAGAATATAATACCAAGTGGCTCACTTTTTCGCTAGCGTTTTTGTATTAATTGGCTCACTTATAGAATATCATTTACACCTTCCTTTCTGTAGTCGTACATATATCATATGTATTATTTGGTATATTCTTATAATTCAATATTTTATTTAATTATCCTCTATTTTTATAATAATTATTTTACAAGCTAAAATCAACCTAACAATTTTTCGATTGCCGTCGTCATTTGAAGTGGTGTAGTTGTTGGTTCATAACGTCCAACGACATTACCCTGCTTATCAACCAAGAACTTAGTAAAATTCCATTTTATTGAATCTCCTTCCATAAATGAAGGAAATTTTGTATTAATTGCATTCTGCAGTCCTTTGGCATTAGGATGATTTTGATCGAAACCTTTAAAAGCCTGCTGTGAAATCAGATACTTAAATAATGGCTGTGCCGTTTCACCGCGAACATCATTCTTTTCAAAAATAGGAAAGGTAACGCCATAATTAAGCTTGCAAAATTGTTCAATTTCCTTAGCGCTGCCCGGTTCCTGCTGAGCAAACTGATTACTGGGGAAGGCTAATATTTCAAATCCCTTATCCTTATATTTTAGATAAACTTTTTCCAGTTCTTCATACTGTGGTGTAAATCCGCATTTACTGGCGGTATTAACAATAATTAACACTTTACCCTTATAATCAGCCAATGATTTTTGTTCACCGTGATTTGTTTTTACTGTAAAATCATAAATAGACATTTTATCATCCTCCTATATTCGATTATTGCCAATAATTATTACCATTAATTATTGCTATATATACAGCTCAGGCATATATCCTTACCCGACTGCCTATAGTCATTTTTTCAATTGGTGCTGGTGCCTGCAATGGCTGTCCGAAAGGCATCTGAGCAATCAATTTCCAACTGTCCGGAACACTGAAGTCTGCCTTTATTTTATCGTCAATCAAGGGGTTGTAATGTTGCAGATTAACACCCTATCCCATATTGGTGAGCGCTGTCCAGATGGCAAACTGCAACATACCATTTGCCTGCTGCGCCCATATTGGAAAATTATCAGCATAAAGGGCAAACTGCTTTTGCATTGCCTTGATCGTTTCAGTTTCATCAAAATATAAAATAGTACCATATGCCGCTGCAAAACCAGCCAGTTTTTTTTCTGTAGGAGCAAATTTATCAGCAGGCACAACTTTTTTTAATGCATCTTTGGTATCCTGCCAAATAGTATCATGCTTATCCCCCATAGCTACTATGACTCGCGCTGACTGCATATTAAAAGCCGATGGCACTTCCCGTGTCATTTTTTCCACTACTGCCACTATCTGCGACGGCAGAACATCAATATTTTTTCCCAGTTCGTAATTAGTACGGCGGTTACTCACCGCTTCTTGAAAACATCTCATTACAATCAACTTAAAATATCAATGCCAATTTATCAATTTTATGTTTTATATTCATAAATATCAGGTTGAATAAAAACTGCCCTGCATCTCACACAGAGCAGCTTTTATTACATAAATGCTATATATAATTTCTGATTTATTTGAAACTGCCGTTTATTTTACTAAAGCAGCAGCCTCTCTTACTATGTCATACTTACTATCGTCCGACCTTACGAATCCATTGATATGTGTCTTATTGCATCGTGTCTGCTCCTCATTCAGTTTAGTAAATGCTTCCGTTAATTTTTTTACCAAAGTTTTATCTAATACAGCCGACGCAGCGATAACATCCTTAGGAATGGGTTCTGTCTGTGCCACTTGATAGATATCTGCATCAGACAAAGTACCATTTTTTTTAGCCAGATCCAGTGCCTCTGAATAAGTGGCTCCCGCATCTATTATACCATTTTGCACTGCTTCAATGACCTTATTATGGCTGCCAAGAAAATGAATTTCGCCCAAAAATTTGTCTGGATCCTTACCTTTTTTAATCAATAACGCCTTAGGATAAATATAACCTGATGCTGATTTTTCATCAACAAACCCAAACTTTTTCCCCTGTAAATCATCCATTGATCTTATTCCACTGTCTTTTTTGCTGATTATGAATCCCAAATAAGATGTAGCTTTATTTACTACAGGCGTCACCATAGGTATCACATCAGCATTTTGCTTAGTAGAAACATACGCAAACGGAGAAAACCAGCCGACATCAATAATATTTTCCATTATAGCCTTTCCCAGTGCATCATAATTTGAAACAATTATCACTCTCGCCTTATAACCGATATCGTGTGCAACTTCTTCCAATATTGGCAAATATGTTTCCTTAATGACAAAAGGTGACACGAACGGATTGACTCCAAAAATGATTTCATCCGGTTTTTTATAACGACTGGCCACTTTTTGCACTTGTGAAGCAATAGCCAGCATAGACTTTGTATATTCAAAAAGTTCTTGAACATTCTTTTCTTGTTTAGTTACACTATCTAATGAAGTCTGTGTATTCGCTGCAATATTAACAGTTGACCCGCTGATTTGTTCTATAACGTTAGCAATTTGTTCAGTGGAGCTTCGCTGGCTATCCGACAGTGAGCACAAATTATGCGCATTTGTTTCTATGTCCTTTACATCATTTACTATGCCATTGATTGCCTCCGCTGATTCCTTGGCAAGCACTTCCATATTCTGTAATTTTTTACTGCCTTTTTCTATCGTAGTTGTCACACCAGTTATATTCTTGGTGATATCCAGGACTATATCTTCTACTTCCTTCGTAGTTGTTTCGCTTTCTATTGCCAGTTTTCTTACTTCTTTAGCGACAACAGCAAATCCCCTTCCATTTTCACCAGCCCGGGCTGACTCAATAGTAGCATTAAGTGCCAAAAGACTAGTCTGACTGGCAATATTTCTAATTTTCCCAACAAAATCCTTTATTTTATCAGAAGCCGCGTTCAAATTATTTAATTGATTGATAGCATCATGCACCGTATTGACTATATTCAACATAGATGTGCTCATACTTTCAATTTGCTGATGATGCTCCAAGGCGATTTTTGAAGATTTTGCACACTGGGTAAAACTATTTTCGGAAGCCTTATAAACATCACTGGCTGAAGATGCTATTTCCTCAATTGAAGCTGTGGCTTCCTCAGTCTGAGTTGCATTTGTACCGCTATGCAAATTTATTTCCTCAGAAAGTTTTTGCAGTCTGTGCAAAACCTCCTGATATTCCGATACTCCCCAGCGAATCTGCTGCGCTGTAAATCCTAATTCTTCAGCAACTTTCAATAGATTAACATCTTTACCAAAGTCATTATTTGCCTCCTGAGTCTTTGTCACTTCAGCAACCGGTTGATTTTTCTCCCGGCAGTTATCGCGCTTTACTAATATGACACTAATAATTATATTTACCAATATCCCACAGGCTAATGCTAAAAATATGTTTTGTTCTGCGGCATAAATAACACCTGTCAATATGACACCAATACTATAAAAAATAGTTTGCCATACTTTACAATTCATTTTATTTCATCCTCTTATAATAATATTAATTTATTTTTTCCAAATAATGGAAATTTTCTTTCTACCTATAATAATGATATTACTTTCTCATAATATCATTATTATTTTTTATAGTCAAGCATAATATATTACTTATCAGGTTAATAACGCAAACAATTTATGTATTCACTGCATAGATAAAAAGCTGTCACCACAGCAACAGCTTTTTATCTATAGTATGGTAAATTCCAGAATTATCAACGATCAAATATATCATCCCAAAATGTATATACAATCATTGCACCCAATAAAATAAAAATGAGAATATCACCAAATCCCATAATTCATAACCTACATTTCTACATTTTCCAGTCGTTCATTAGGTAAATAATGACGCCCTGTTTTAGCACACGGTTTTCCGTCAAGCAATACCACGTCCGCAGTAAAATCAACATTAGTGGCAAAAATATTGCTGCCCACAGCATATACATCAACCGGAACTTTGTTTTGTTCAAATAAACGAATCCTGTCAGGATTGAATCCGCCTGATACAATAATCTTCACATGATTAAACCCTTCATTATCAAGTGCCGCTCTGACATTGCGCACCAGCTGCTCATTTACCCCTGTAGGTTTAAAATGCCCCATCTGCCCGATCAATGATACATCGACCATCTTATCCGAAGTGTCAAGCCGCACACCTTCAAGCTTATCACCGAGTTCCCGTGCAATTGCCAAGCTGGTATTGACACAGTCATTATTAAAATCAACTAATGCTATCCGGCTTATTTTGGGATCCATATATTCATCAAAAGCCCTTGTCGCTGCTAAAGTATCTCCGTTAAATGCTGCTATCAGAGCATGCGGTATCGTTCCAGCCGCCTCTACTCCCCAACACATAGCATTAGCCGGAGTTGATACATTGTCCATACCGCCCACTTTAGCCGCATAACCATCGCCCTCCTGAATAGTGTGTTCATCAAAACGTGATGGGAAAAACAGCACCGGTTTGCCATTGGCTGCTTCAACTGCCCTGCTGCAATTCGTGGCTATCTTTGTTCTTCTGGCCAATATGCCCAGGTATACCGTTTCCAAATGAATAAAATCAGCCAGATTGCCTTCTATCGTCATCACTGTTTCCCAGGGTGCCACTTTATCGCCGTCGTGAAGTGCCATAATTTTCAATTTTTTAGGATTACGCGAACATTTCTTGATCAGAGCAATGACCTCATCTATACCGCAAAGCATTGCGTAATCACGTTGAAAAATTTGTACAGTAACATGAGGTGCCATATCAGCTTGTTCTAAAATTGCCTGCGTCCGCAAAAAATAAATATCACTATAAAATCCCTTTTCTATATATAACGTGTTAAACAATTCAACATAAGCCCTATTTTCTTTTATTGCAATGTAGTACAGTCTATTTAACCATATTGATAAAAGGAAAGTG
>NZ_JACHFH010000063.1 GCF_014201835.1 Pectinatus brassicae
CTGGCAGGCTTATATACAGGTTACCACATTAGGGTTTACCGCTTAAGCTTTCCGGAACCACGCGACTATCGCGTGGTTTTCTTATATACAAAAAACCGGCAAGCTCAAAACAGCCTGCCGGAATTATCCGAAAAACACATCATATACATGCTAAATCATTTTTACAAACATCGTGCCGATGAAGATTTCTATGATAAAATCATTGACGGCTTTATTCATAAGGTATATGTATATGATGATTCTCTCTATATAATATACAACCTCATTGACACTGGTAAGGATATCGACAAATCCGATATTGACAGCCTTTATATGAGTTCGCATATTAATTTACATGGTGACCCACCGGGGAATCGAACCCCGAACCTGCTGATTAAGAGTTCTAATACTAGATTTTTTTATTTTATGTAACACTATTTAATTATCAATAAATCCTTTAATTATAGATACTTATGTTTTAAAATGATATTTTTAAATTCAGTCATTTTTCTCACTTTAATACAATTTGACATCAATTTTGACAGCAATTATAAAACTATTCAATTGACATTAAACAATGCCTTGAATTATAATATTCCTCATGGGTAGCTGATGGTTCGGTTTTTCCTCTTCGGAGGGAGGTGATGTTACTATGACTACATTTGAAGCTTTATCTTTAATGATAAGTTTTGGCAGTCTAGTAGTTCTCATCATTTCTTGTTGTAAAAACATGAAATAAGCCGTGACTCTCTGGTAAGCCCGGCTTCTTTCAAAACAATCGTTATATGAGGAAAGCCGTGCGACCAAACATCAGCTATCCTTTTTCTATACTCTATTATAACATAAAAATTTCTCTACAAGAAACTTTTTTTGCTTTTTCATATACTAAATTTTCTCTTATAAGGATGTTTTTAACCTCTGCAATATTTATATTGCAGAGGTTTTTTATTTACTATAAACACACAAAAACATTATGTTTATTTTCTCTCATACAGATATTTATTTTGTGTATAGCCGCTGCTTCTTCAAATCCCAGCCCCATTAGACACTTTAATAGGCAATATCATTCCGCCATTATTTCATTTATACGTTTTACCTTTTCTTCAGATGATAATTTAAGCCAATCATCCAAATATTTTTCATAATCCACGTACCCAAATCTAGCAGACTCAGCCATATCTATACATAATTCTTGATATTTCCCTCTATATTTTATAATTATATCTACTCCATTATTATGCAAAGCATCATAATTAAGATCTAATTCTTGATTTAAAAGATATGTTAAACTCAAAAACTCGTATTGGCTAGTTGAATCAATAATCACATCAATTAAATCACCCTCAATTTCATCAACAAATAAAAATCTCTTAAAGAAATTTCCATTACGAAGAATGCCAAAACTATATTTAATTTTTCCAATTTGCAATGATTTTGTTGCCTTAAAACAATACTCTAAAATACCATCCGGTTTTTTTAATAAAACACTTCGCCCTAATAAAAAATCCATTGATACATTAAAATACTCTGCTAATGCTATTAATTTTTCTAATGATGGTAAATTGGCTCCATTAGCAAATTGGCTAATTGCTTGCCGGCTAATACCTATTTCATTAGCTAAAGCCTGCTTACTTAACTTTTTTTCTTTCATTAATGATGTCAACAACGTTGAAAAAAAATTAGACAAAATTAGACTCCTCCCTTGACTGTCGTTTTCTCTTGTCATATAATATGTAAATGTAATATTTTGTAGCGATTTTACTTTTAAACGCAATCTTTGCTTGCGGAAGATAATAAATATATATAAACCTAATGATTATTTTTATTGTCTAGTAATTAAAATCAATACAGAAAATTTTAATTAATTTTGGAGGGTAAATATGATATTACTAAATTCTAAAGAAGTGTCAGAACAAATTTTTCGTGGTGCTGTAAGTTATCAAACAATACTAAGACTAGCTCATTCTGGTAAAATTCCATACATCAAAGTAGGAAGAAAAATGTTTTTTACAGCGGACACTATTGAAAATTATTTAAAAAAACAATTATCCAATACTACAATTGCTAAAAATGAATCAGAACCTAATTCCATTATACCTGGAATTAGAAAGATATGTTAAAACGGGGTAATAAATGACAAAAATAAAAGTATCGCATAACAAAAACTATACGATAATGAGTAATTATCATTTACGTGATAAAAAACTTAGCTTAAAAGCAAAAGGACTTATGAGTTATATGTTAAGCTTGCCGGACAATTGGGACTATAGTGTGTCTGGTTTATCAATAGTATGTAATTGCGGACGTGATGCTATACGTACCGGATTAAATGAACTCGAAAAACAAGGTTATTTGAAAAGAGTTCAACAAAAAGAAAATGGCAAATTTGATAAAACAATCTACATTTTACATGAAGAAAAACAAAAGTAAACCGTGGTTGGATTTTCCGACATCGGTGAATCCAACACAAATAATTACTAATATAATAATTACTAAATATAATGTAGAAATTAATCCCATTTACTCGACTTATTTTAAGAGCAAAAATAAGTCACACCTAACGCAAATGAAAGATTTACCCTAAGTTCTTACAACGTAAATTCTAGTCCGTCCGACAATCAGCTGACATTAGTCTGCCAAAAATCTTTATTTAATTAATGATACCATATCTGATAACGTCTGACAATAAATCAAAAAGGAGCTCCAAATATGGCTCGTACAACAATAAGATTAGATGATGCTATTGATACTGCTATAACTAAAGCATCAAAAAAAATAGGTTTAAATAAAAGTGAATATATACGCATGATATTAACAAAAACGCCTACAAATATTAGCGATAAGATTAATTTTTTTGCCAATATCAATACAACATTAGAACAAATAAACGATAATATAATTTTAAACAATCAATTAATTTGTCAATTGCTTGTAGATAAATATTCACATTTGGAAGTACAAGAAATAATTGAGAACATAAAGAAAAATTTGGAGGTTGCAAAAAATGAATAATGATATTACTAATAAAATATTTGCTCGTATTAGCTTAATCTTCATATTTTTACTTGTACTGTATTATATGATTACTTCTTTCATAATACAACACTTTTATCACGAACCGCTTAATAATATTTCAATATATTTTGCGTATATTAAATATTTAATTGCTAATATTGGCAATATTGACAATTGGTCAATATCTTTACCAGAAACATTACGTATATTCTTCGCACAAAAACTAGGAACTAGTATTGATGGTGTTATTAAATCAATTCCTGCCATTGAATTTGATAGTTTATTACAAGAATATTTTCATTCCGCTTACATCTTTAAATTTTTACTATATTATGGGATTATTTCAATAATTACATCGATATATGTTGTTATCAAATTTTGGTATCCTAGCAATACTACTAAAAACAAATATATCCGAGGCGCTAAAACTATATCTTCTTCAAAACTGACTAAAATACTTGTAAAAGACTTTAAAAAGACTGCTGCTGGAATTTCGCCGTTATATAGTGATCCAATCGTATTACCTATTGATTATGAAACACGACATGTTTTAACTGTCGGTAGTACAGGAGCAGGTAAATCTGTTATGCTTTGTAACTTTATTAATTGCATGACACGTAGAAATGGAAAAATTGTATTATATGATCGAAAAGGAGAATTGATTACTAAATTCTATAGAGATAACGATATTTTAATAAATCCATATGATAGAAGATTTATCGGCTGGTCTATTTTTAATGAATTTGATTTATATACTGGATTAGATCATATTCCCGAAGAATTAACTAATCTTGCACAATCATTATTTTCTGTTGCAAATGAAAGTAAAAACAAAGCTTTTTATGATGGTGCTGCAAGCATCTTTAAAAGCGGATGTTGCTGGCTTAAAATCAATAAAAAAACCACTAATAAGGATTTATTCAATTTCTTTACACAAAAACCATCAGATATAAAAAATGCGATTGATTCACTTCCTCATGGTTTACGTGAAGGACAGGCTTTTTTATCCGGTGACGGTGATGTAATGGCTAGTTTTATAAGCTGTTTAATTGATCGAGTCAAGTCTTTTCAATCGTTTATTGGCAAAGATGGTGCGTTATCTATTAGAAAATGGATTAATAATAAAGATGATAAACGTAGACTAATTTTATCAACAACATCTAGCAATGATGAATTATATTTGCCCATTTTAACTATGATTATAGATATTATTGGACATGGCTTACGTGATAAATCAGAAAATACTAATCGACGTATATTTTTTGTATTAGATGAACTATCAAGTTTACCACCACTTAAAACATTACAAATGCTTTTACGTGAGGGACGTAGTCGTGGTGCTAGCTGCTGGTTAACTACACAAACAATGTCTGCTATTGAATCAAAATATGGTAAAAACAATACTGCCGATATCATGGGCTTATGTAATAGTTTATTTGTTTTTAGAACAAATGAACCACAGCAAAGTCAATATTTTTCAAGTGTTGTTGCTCGCCGTTTTTGTCCTTGCCTTGCCCAAGACATTTGCCAAAACCTGCTCCCATGTTTTGCCGCATAACGGCTTAAAATTTGGCAC
>NZ_JACHFH010000064.1 GCF_014201835.1 Pectinatus brassicae
TTATAGCATGAGAAAATTATACTTACAATATTAAAACCGTGGCGATTCATCCCACCACTTTAGAAGTGGGGGAATTCTCGCCACAATATGTTAAAATACACATTTGTTTATAATTCAAACTACGATGCCTAAATTCCTGCTTGATATATTACACTTATTTATTATTTGCCTAATAACGGCTGTCCATTACTGTCGGCAAAATTAGCCGTACAATGCGGATAATTTGAGCATCCCCAAAAGTAACCATTTCTTCCTTTTATTCTTCGCAATGCTCCTTCTTTGCAGTTAGGGCATAAATATTTTTTATTATTAGTTGCTTTAGCTCTAGTAATCTGCCCGCGTGAAATCAACTCCTGCGCTGAAATCATGCCGCCTGACATAGAATTTCCAGTTTTAGCGGTTCTGCTTGTATTCGTGCGAGCCGACAAATCAGGCTTACCGTCCTTATCATTACACGTCATGCGACATTGCGGGAAATTAGAGCAGCCCCAAAAATCACCATTTTTCCCATGACGATGAATCATAACGCCTTTTTTACAGCGTGGACAAAGCATCCCGTCATCATTTGGCATTACTACATCATTGGCTTTTTGGCATAACAGTCGCGTAAACCCTATTTGTTTAGCAATAAACTCATCCAATGAACCGTCACCATTAGCAAGGGTATTTAGGTAATCTTCCCACATTGCCGTAAAATCAGGATATAATAGTTCATCAGGCAGAGCATCAACCAGCATATTAGCCATAGATGTTGGAATCAGATACTTCTTTTTCCCCTCTGTAACCAGAAATTTGCGGCGTATCAAATCGTCAATTATCGATGCTCTGGTTGCTTCTGTGCCAATACCATAGATTGCCTTAAGCTTCTTTTTCACATCCTCATTTTTTACATACTTATGAATTTCCTTCATACCTGCCAATAAAGTTGACGGCGTGAAGCGTGTTGGCGGCTTAGTGGCTTTTTGATCCAGCATCGCATTTATAAAATCGGCACTGTCATTTTTTTCCATAGCTGGCAAAATCGCCAGCTTATCATCATCGCCATTGACTTCGTTTTTCTTATTTTCCGATACATACAATATCTTCCAGCCTAAGTCTTTTTCCACACGACCAGTAGCCTGAAAATTTTCCCCAGCATACTTGACTGTCAATTTTATTTGTTCATATACATGCACTGGATAAAATTGGGCAATATAACGCTGTGCTATTAAAAAATAAATATTTCTTTCTTCTTCACTAAGGCTGGTCATTTTAACCTTAACCTGCGTAGGAATAATAGCATGATGGGCCGATATTTTTTTATCATTCCAAGCCTTGCTTTTTATTTTACTATCAGCATTATCAGACCACTGGGTTAAATCGTCATCACCGCAGTATAATAGGTTTTTCAAAATAACCTTAGCATCACTAAATTGGTTTTTCGGCAAATATTCGCAGTCCGAGCGCGGATAAGTAGTCATTTTTCTCTCATATAATTTTTGGGCAGTATCTAAAACCTGCTGCGGCTCATAACCAAAATTTTTCCCTGCTAAAACCTGCAGCGCTGATAGCGAGAACGGCAATTGCTGCAGTTCCTTTTTTTCACTCTTACTATAGGAACTAATGACTGCATCTTGAGATTTAGTATTTAATTTTTCCATCAGCTTATCAGCTTCAGCCTTATCTACAAGGCGTCCCTCATAGTCAAGTCCTGTCTGCGACTCCTTGGCCTTCCAATTAGACCAAAAGCTGCCGTTAGCATGTTCAAATTGTGCTTTTATTGTATAATAATCAACCGGCTTAAAATCCTGTAATTCCCGTTCGCGTCTGACTACTAATGCCAAAGTAGGAGTTTTTACTCTGCCTACCGGCAGGACTACCCTAGCATGTCCAGTTCTTCTGGCTGCCAACGTATAAGCTCGTGATAAATTCATGCCAATAAGCCAGTCGGCCCTAGCCCTAGCCAATGCTGAGCACTTCAATGGTTGAAACTTTTCATTATCACACAGATTTTCATTAGCTTTTTTGATACTTTTTTCATCAAGTGCATTTAATAATATACGTTTTACTGGTTTACTATTGCCAACAAAATCAAATATTTCATCAATCAGCAGCTGTCCTTCCCTATCAGGGTCACCAGCATGGACTATTTCATCGGCTTTTTCTATAAGATTTTTAATAATATTAAACTGTTTTTCGCAATTTTTATCAATGATCATCTGCCATTTCGTGGGAATAATCGGCAGATCCTGTGCCCGCCACATCTTATACTTTTCATCATATTCATTGGGTTCGGCCTGACGAAGGATGTGTCCAAATGCCCAGGTCACAATTCCATCGGCTGTTTTAAGATAGCCGTCATGCCGACTTATCGGTCCTTTTAAACATTTAGCTATTTCGTTCCCCATACTTGGTTTTTCTGCTATATATAAACGCAAATCTTATTCGCTCCATTTCTAAAAACTCAAACCAACTATTATTATATTACTATATAGTCTAAACTATTTACCTGCTTTAATGCAAGTATTGCCAATTTTTTCCGCCAATATAAATAAAATGCTGAAGCAAGCTGCAATCTTTGCTCACTCCAACATTTACTAAACAATTTATTTTGTTATATTAATTTATAAAATATCACTGAATACCAAAATAATGTTTGGTATAGGCATTAGGATTAGTAGAAACGTCTATATCGGCTTCAAATAATCTATCCCAGGGAAATTCCACTTTAATAGCTTTTATCCCCAAAAACGACAAATATCGATCTAAAAATGCTTTTGTCAAACGATCTGCATTAATTTCAGCAGGCATATTTTTATCCCCCAAAGTCAGTTTTGTTCCCTGCCCAGGAAAAATATTCAGCTGCCGCACTACAAGTGAACGAACATTGGCCTGATATACCCAATCATCAAGATATCTTGTCAGTAACAGTCTATTCTTATTATCTGAAGTCATATTCAGTGATAAAATCCCCTGTGCAATTGACCATCCAGTACTGTTGGTAGCTGTGTTCCAACCAGCATAAGAATTCAGCTTAAATAATAGGTCTCTTTGACGCAGTACCTGCAAAAGAGCATTATCTGCACCATTGGCATAAGCAATATCGCCAACAGCTACCGGTATCTTTTCATCAATATATTTAGCAATATTATCAGCAAATGACAAAGTATTGGCACGTGGCTCTTCTGAATTAAGTGATTCACCGGCCTCATAGGTCCAGCCGCTTACATTAGTATTAACCAATAACAGCATTGCCGCTCTGTCCGGCAGTGTTGTTGGCACACCACCTGCCAAATTAATTTCCGCCCGCACGGATAAATCTATCGGTTTATCCGAATAAGCCGGCACTGTAGCTCCGCCATAAC
Source organism: Pectinatus brassicae (assembly GCF_014201835.1). GTDB lineage: Bacteria > Bacillota > Negativicutes > Selenomonadales > Selenomonadaceae > Pectinatus > Pectinatus brassicae. The sequence goes on from NZ_JACHFH010000064.1 coordinate 3,345, forward strand.
CTGATGCATAATTTATAGCTACAGCAGGATGATAATTACGCATCTCATTTGCGGCTCTGGTAGATAATAATAACCCCAGCTCATCCACTCCGGAAACTATACAAAACTTACTTTTTGGTAAATCAGCGCTATATTTTCCTAAAACTACACTTTCAGCATGCGTTTGTGAATATGGTGCATTATCATCACAGCCTAAAACCAAATAAGATAAAATATTATTGCGTACTAACCCAATTAACACTTTATTCGCTGTAAAATTTTTAAATCGACGATTAAACCAGTCATCTAAAACTTCCTGTGGTATTATTTCTTTTAATTTTGTTAATTCAGCCTGTTCTGCAGCAGCCAATGGCTGTAGTCTTTGCTTGTCGGTCAACGCTGTATAACGAAAAATCTCTTCTCCGTATTCCCGATAATAACTGGGTTCTTCTGAACCGGATGCCGCAGCATTTTTCGGTGTTCGCATAATTGAGGAAAAAACATATAATGGCAGCTTAGGATATTTTTTATGAATTTCAATAAAATAGTCAGTTCGCTGTAAAACTCTATCTTTCATAAAATCATGCTTACGTGAGGCCACCAGACTTCCATATAACAAAGAATCACTGGAAATAACTGCCGCATCAGCATCTTTACCATTCACCAAAATCCATTGGTAAATCCCCTCGGGGTTGCCAAAAGAACGACGGTTTCCCAATAAATTATCCGGTGGAACCTTAACAATGTATCCTGCTTTTTCCAGTACCTGAACTGTCTGTTTATTTGATACTGGCCGATTATCATGTGGTACATATAATATTACTTTAGGCTTAATTTTTTTAGCAAATACTGTATTATAAGGAACTGATGCTACAAATATGCCAATAACAATAGCAGCTAATATCCTGCAAAATATAAGATATTTACCTGCCGGCAAACATTTAGACAAAAACGCCACCTCTATTATCTATTTTTTTACGCTCATATATGACACTCTAATTCATAAGAATACCATAAAACTGACAAAAAATAAATATTTCTTTTTCATAATACCACGACAAACGCATGAAATTAAATTCAAACAGATAAATGGCAAATAATAAATTTTTTAATTGAACTTAAATCTGCATAATTTTTTCGATATATTT
>NZ_JACHFH010000065.1 GCF_014201835.1 Pectinatus brassicae
AGAGGATCTCTTTGATACATTCTTGGATAAGATATATGCTTGTTGAAAGTTATTATAGATTGGAAATTTTGTTCAATTTGCTATTGCAATTTACGGATAAAAAACAACTAATGTATTTTGATATTGGACAGAAACATTAGTATTTTTTTCATAACTTATTTCCTGTTATTAAAATCAAGATTCACTTAATTAAATAATGCTACATTCTTTTTATATAAAAAAACCGCTGCCTAAAAGGCTAACGGTTTTTTAACGGAGAAAAATCTAGATAGTATACTACAATGACAAACGATGTATATCCCACTGTAATTGCTCTTAAATCGGGTGGAATAACCGCTCAGTATAAATCCATTTGGCGTAGCAAAAAATATTATTTTGAATATTGGGATTTAAAGCGATCACCGCGTTGAATGGGCATAAAGCGAAGTGCTCTAACAAAACGATCAACTTTTGTTTTTCCACTTAAAACATCAATTATAAATCTATTCAATGAAACATTTTTTTCTTTGGCTAGTGCTTCTAATTGTAATTTTAATTCTCTGGGAATTGTTAATGGATATCTCGTATTTTTTTCTTCATTGATGCTCAAAACAAAAACCACCTTTTTTTAATATAAACTATATTATATCATAAAAGTGATATCACTTTTATAAAAAAAGGAATTTTAAGACAAATTTTTATATGCAGTGCGTTTTGCATTTTCCATTAGGTACTCGTTAAATATTAAAGTCAGTTCTTATAATAATGCTGTGGCTAAAGTGATCGTCAAAATCTTTAAAACTGAATTTGTGTAAGAAAATTTCTCGAAAGTCTGTATCAGCTGAGCTAAGAATTATCGACTTATGTAACTTGATTTAAATAACCAGTGAATTCATGGTTTCTTTAGATATTTAACACCGATAGCATTTTGATGACAACTCTTATATTTTTTGAATGATTAAATATCTATCACTCATTTTTACTCAAAAGACTCTAATAATAAAAGTCCCCTATAACATTAATTTTCTATAGGGGACTTTGCCATTTATAAAAATATTTTTTAATTTTATTTATTAAACCTTAAATTTATTTATAGCCTCCTGGAGATTTTCCGCTAATTTTGCTAAATGCGTGCTTGCAGAGGCTATTTCTTCTATTACTGAAGACTGCTGTTCAGCCGCTGCAGAAATAACTTCTGTTTCCTCTGCTGTTTTTTGACTTTCTATTTTAACATTTTGTGCAGATGTTATTACTTCATCACTTCCTGCTGTTAATTCCTCAGCCGCCGCTGATATATCCTGTATTTCACCAGAGATTGATTGTACCATTTTTAATATTTCATTAAAATTACGACCAGCAATATTTACTAATTCACTACCATTTTCAACTTCACGTTTACTTTCGTTCATGAATACTATTGCTGATTGTGTTTTTAATTGCACTTCATCAATTATAGATACAATATCCTTAGTAGCCATTGCTGATTGTTCAGCAAGTTTTCTAACTTCATCGGCAACTACAGCAAATCCCTTTCCTGCTGTACCAGCACGAGCAGCTTCAATTGCTGCATTTAGTGCAAGAAGATTTGTCTGTTCTGCTATATCTGAAATAAGTTTGACAATTTTATCGATTTGCTTTGATTTTTCGCCTAAATTTTCAATTACATCCGATGTTGTATCTGTTTTGACTCCAATCGTTTTCATTTGCTCAATGGCTTGATTAATTACTTGATATCCCTTAACAGCTGCTTCCGATGTTTGTTCGGATGAACCAGCTGCACCTACTGTATTTTCAGTTACTTGGTGAATTCCCTTAGCCATTTCTTCAATAACTTGATTTGTGGCTATAGCTATTTCTAATTGTCGATTTGCTCCAGCAGCAACTTCTGTTATAGACTCTGCAATTTGATTAGTTGCCTTAGAAGATTGGTCTGCGCTAGCCGTTAATTCTTCAGAAGCTGCCGCCAATTGTTCAGATGTTACGAGCAATTGCTTAATCAATGTCCGCACATTGCGGTTCATTTTGTCAATTGATTTTGCTAAAAAACCAAATTCGCTTTTATCTTTGAGATGTTCTTCTAAAACGTCATGAGAAAAATCACCAGAAGCAATTTTATCTAAAAACTCACTAGACTGACCTAATCGCCCAATTACTTGCTTTATAATCATCCAACCCAATCCTGCACCAATTAAAATCGATGCTAAAATTATAAGTAAAAAAGTTATACGCATTTGAGCCAAATCAGCATCTGATTTTTGTTTCATCTCTTTAGCTTCATTTTTGGCTGTGATTGTTATATTTTTTAATAGTTCCGTAGTTTTAGCAGCCGGTTCTTCGACATTATTTTGATAATATATGTATGCTTCCTGATTTTTTCCATCTCTTACAAGATTCATTGCGGTATTATTTTTGTCTTTATAATCTACTAAGACTTTATTTAATTCATTCATATTATTTTTTTGGTTAGTAGTTAATGACATCGAATTTAATTGGTCAATATTCCCAGCATATATTTTTCTTATACTGGCAATATTATCGAATAATTGTTTATTTTTTTCTGGGTTAGTACTTAACATAATTGCAAATAAGTCACTTCTTATTTGACCAATATACAAGCTATTTTGGTATGCTAAATCAATTTCGGTTAAATTTTCTTGATATAAGTCATTAGTATATTTATTACTTTGTTTTAAATCCAAATACCCTATGCTTCCCACGACAACAATGGCAATACTAAAGATAATAATCAACAGTCCTAGTTTTTGCATGATTTTTAAATTATTAAACCAATTCATAGCATTCACCCCTATTTTTATGTTTATACCTCAATCATAAAACTTAAAATATGTAACTCTGGATACATTTGAAATATTCTATATTTCTCTAATAATACCCTTTAAAAAATAAGATATAACATAATATATGATCACCTGATAATAAAATTCAGGATATTGCCGATAAAGCTAACAAATTATATATATACTCCTGAACGATAATTTTTATTAAACTCAATCTCACACTCCATGATCACAATAGGCCCCTCTTTTCTCTTATCAAAATGTTTTCTGCTACTTACATTTTTTTATAGCCTCTGTAATATCACAATCAGTATTTATCAGTAAATCTCTTAACATTTTTTTCATATTCTCAAATGATGTTGATTCATCTGTTCCATATACCAATACTATATCCGGATATTTTTCTTTAATGAGATTGGCATATTTTTTTAAAAACGGACAAAATTTAACCATACACGTAGAAAAATGAGGTGTATCTGCATGGCTAAGTTCAATTAATGGTTTCACTTTATTTAAAATTTTTTCTGCTGCATAAATAGTTGGACACCCTGCGCATGTTGAAAATCCGACAATATTAGAATTACTATTTTTATATTTTTTAAAGGCCCCTATATTATTTGCAAATGAATGAAAGCACCCGGTACCTGGACAATTAAGTTCGTTTTTTACATTTGAGCAACTAATAATTGCTATATTCGACATAATATATCCCTCCAATCAAATTTATAGAATATCATTTACCTCCCACTGTAAATGATATTCTATAAATGAGCCAATTAATACAAAAACGCTAGCGAAAAAGTGAACCACTTGACATTATAGAGGGTGATTGTAAGGTGATTATCACTATGCAAGATTATGAAATAATCCGACGTAAATTTTTAATTGAAAAGAAAAGTCAGCGTCAAATTGCTAAAGAAATGAATATTTCTCGTAATACTGTAGCTAAGTATTGCCAAGGTAATTGTTATCCCGGAATTCGTGCAGATTATCAACGCAATGCCAGCATTATGACACCGGATATCATCCAGTTTATTCAAAAATGTTTACATGATGATGAATTAGAGCCTAATAAAAAACAACATCATACTGCAAAGCGCATTTTTGATCGATTAGTTGATGAGATAGGTTTTTGTGGTGCTCAAAGCACTGTTAGAGGATT
>NZ_JACHFH010000066.1 GCF_014201835.1 Pectinatus brassicae
TGGTCTTTTTTTAGTCATGATGTTATAACTCCTTTATTATTGATGTTATTTTACATGACCTTAAAAAAGTTGTCTAGTTAATTGTAACCTATCCATTTCTTGAATCTTATTCTGTAAATCAAACAAAGATGTTTGACGATGGACAAAAGGCGTTTTCAGAAGAATTTACTAAGCTACATGATACAGCATTTTCAAGAAAAGATCCAAATAAAGGGCGTGTTTATGGACTTAGTAAAATGAAAAAAATTCTTGAAGAATATAATATGAATTATGCGATAGAAGCACCTCGTGAAACATCAGGAGACAAAAAAACAACATATTGGAAAGTAGTTAAATTTAACCGGGAATCTGACGAGTCAAAATCAGAATAACTACAACTGGATAGAATAGCATAAGTCGTTTCGATTGTGTTTGTTATTTGACTAAATCGGTAAATTACACAGATTTATTTAATGAGACGAATTTTTATTTATTTTATCATGAAGAGTTATGCTAACTGTCCGAGAAACGGGTCACGTACAGGGCGGAGAGGGAGTTTGCCTCTCTTGCAATTTTTTGGATTGGCAGCTATAATTGGTTTAACAAGGTCGAGGATACTATGTCACGGGGCACTGCCATTTATTCTGAATAAGGGCAAAAATGGCTAACCCGCCGACATAGACAAAAAGACCTTGCATTGAAGCTTTTAACAAAGCTTTTATGCAAGGTCTTTTTTTATCCTCAACCCGAGAAAATACAGGGATTTCTGCTTGCGAAAAGAGAGCGTTCACCATGGAGTGGCGGGCATAACTGACAAAGCCAGAGAGAATAAAGAAAAATGCCTTTTACAGAATAAACGGCTAACCCGCCGACATAGACAAAAGGACCTTGCATTAAAGCTTTTAACGAAGCTGATGCAGGGTCTTTTTTTATCCTCAACCCGCGAAAACACAGGGATTTCTGCTTGCGAAAAAGAGCGTTCACCATGGAGTGGCGGGCATAACTGGCAAAGCCAGAGAGAATAAAGAAAAATGCCTTTTACAGAATAAACGGCAGTGCCCCGCGACACAACCACCCGCATAGCGGGTGGTTTTTCTTTTTCGGGCATAGCCCTTTTTCACTGGCTGCGCATAAATGCGCTTTTTATTGGTCTGCCAGCCATGCAACTTTTATTTACTACCCGTAAACGGGTCTCTAGGATCAAACAAACTTAATTGGTCTGCTTCCTTATCTCGTTTTAACTGATTTGCTATATATTCTGTTATGGCTTTTGTGTCTTTTCCAACTTTATCTACATAATATCCTTTGCACCAAAATTCGCGATTTCTATACGCAAATTTCATATTCCCAAACTTTTGAAATATCATTAAGCTACTTTTCCCTTTTAGATATCCCATAAATCCTGAAACGCTTATCTTTGGTGGTATACAAACCAGTAAATGTATATGATCTGGGCATATTTCTCCCTCAATAATTTCTACGCCCTTCCATTCACATAAAGTTCTCATTATATCTCGCAGTTCTTGCCGTTTTTCCTTATAAAATACCTTTCTACGATACTTCGGTGCAAAAACTATATGATACTTACAATTCCACTTCGTATGTGCTAAACTATGTGTGTCATTGTTTTTTTGTTTTGACATTTAGTGACATCTCCTAATGTATAATCTGTATTTTAAGCTGGCAGGCTTATATACAGGTTACCACATTAGGGTTTACCGCTTAAGCTTTCCGGAACCACGCGACTATCGCGTGGTTTTCTTATATACAAAAAATAATGTTGAGGCAAGCTATCATTCATTGCTTACCCCAACATTTATTATAGAACCTAAATAATTAGCAAAATGGAAAGCCGAGAGTTGTTTTCAGCTTCCCGTTTTGCTAATTACGTCTAATATGTTCAAACATTACAGACAAATAGACCTATCGCCATAATCCAAAATACCTCTAAACTGATGTATCAATTGAACCTATCGAAGGGTCTGTACTTGCCACATAACTATTTTTTTGACTTGCTCTTGCGGCATTATTCCACGCCGCATTATATATAGAACAAAGCTCAGATTCACGGGCGTTTTCTGCCTTTGTTCCATAGGAAATCCATTTACCATTTGAGTAAGAAGCTACCATTTCGCCATTACTGTCGTAAAATTCAGCATAAGATACATCCGTTGCTTCTTTACGATATTTAACGTTCCCAAACAGATAGTCAATCAAGTTAAGTGTTGTAGGTTGTGGATATTTATTTTTGAATATGGCTGTTAATCCGTCTTTGATAATATTTTTTCTGTCTGGAGAAACAGTAGAGACATAACTTTTTACTAAGTTTTTAAATCCAGTGGAGTCCGATTGAAATTTTCCGGCAAACTGATCTTTTTTTGCCTGCGCTATTATAGCCTCTCTGTATTTTTTATTGCTCATGGTAGGAGCTTTTTTGGTATTAAAGTTGAAATCGCTATAATCAGGCAAGGATACATCGCCGTTTTTCCCAGTGTCAGATAATAGCCGACTTTGTGCAAAGGTGCCATAGTTGTCTATTCGCATTTTATATATCCTTTCTTATTATTTGGGTTATTTATTGATTTCCAATATATATCGGAATTTTTCGATAAAATCTTAATTTTTATAATATGAAAGATAACTGTCAGGTAGTTGTTGGGAAAAGGATACAAGGCCGCTTTCCCCATAAAAACAGTCTTTTTTTAGTTTGTAGAGCGTTCTTCGAAGGGTTTTGACTCAAAATGGAGAATAGTATACCAAAATCGAACATGGCGGAAGGTGTATATGGAAGTAGCGGTTGGCTGGGAATAGCAGTGAAAAAACGCGAAAGGAGGTGGATACCACATGGAACTGGATTTGAGGCAGTATAAGCTTATTGTGGAATCATCACCGAATATGATATGGCGGGCAGGGACTGATGGAAAATGTAATTATTTTAATCAGACGTGGCTAAAATTCACCAATCGGACAATTGAACAGGAGCTTGGATATGGCTGGGCGGCGTGTATAGCCTGCGGGGATTGATGCTGAATGTTATAGCGGATAGAGCTGATTGGTGCAAACAGTTTGGCATTTCTATAAGTGAAGAGGATTGGACTTGCGATAAACTTCCTGCGACAATGGTTACGGATATGGGGAGTGAATACAAATCAGAAAACTTTGAGCAAATTGCCGAGCTGAGCGATAAAGTAATTAATCTTCCTTCCTATAGACCTGAATTGAAAGGAATGGTGGAAAAATTCTTTGATGTGGTTCAGTCAACTTATAAAAAGCACTTGAAAGGCAAAGGTGTAATTGAGCCTGATTATCAAGAACGTGGAGTACATGATTACAGGAAAGATGCTTGCTTGACTATGTCAGACTTTGAGAAAATTATTCTTCATTGCATCATTTATTACAATTCTAAACGAATCATTGTGGTACTATGTCAAGAAAAAGTACAAGTTAAACAGAGAACTCCATCAGATTTTTAATTCAAGCAGAATATGTGTTTGATTTGAGATATTCTTTTTCATATTGATTAGGTGATATAAAATCGCAATGACTATGAATTCGTTTTGTGTTATAAAAAGTTTCAATGTATTC
>NZ_JACHFH010000067.1 GCF_014201835.1 Pectinatus brassicae
GAAGAAAATGTATTTTTATACATTGATGAGTGAGATGAAGCACTGACGAAGCAGGATGATGATTATGGTAATACTGACAAAGTTAAGCGAATAAGGGCATACGGTGGATGCCTTGGCGCCAGGAGTCGAAGAAGGACGCGGTAAGCTGCGAAAAGGTATGGGGAAGAGCAAGCATCTATTGATCCATACATATCCGAATGGGGCAACCCGATAGGAGAAGTCCTATCACCCGTAAGGGGGACAGACCCGGGGAACTGAAACATCTAAGTACCCGGAGGAAGAGAAATCAAACGAGATGCCCAGAGTAGCGGCGAGCGAAATGGGTAAAAGCCCAAACCATAAGACTTCGGTTTTATGGGGTTGAGGACTGACATAATCATTAAAGAACTTAGTCGAATGACTTGGAAAGGTCAGGCGTAGGAGGTAAAACCCCTGTAGACGAAAAGTTAGTTAATGAGGTCAGTATCCAGAGTATCGCGGGGCACGAGAAACCTTGCGAGAAGCTGGGGGGACCACCCTCCAAGGCAAAACACTACCTGGCGACCGATAGCGCATAGTACCGTGAGGGAAAGGTGAAAAGAACCCCGGAAGGGGAGTGAAATAGAACCTGAAACCGTATGTCTACAAGCAGTTGAAGCTCCGTAAGCGAGCGACAGCGTGCCTATTGAAGAATGAACCGGCGAGTTACATTATATTGCGAGGTTAAGTGGAAGACACGGAGCCGAAGCGAAAGCGAGTCTTAACAGGGCGACTAGTAATATGGTGTAGACCCGAAACCGCAGTGATCTATGCATGCCCAGGTTGAAGCGCAGGTAAAAATGCGTGGAGGACCGAACCCGTGAGTGTTGAAAAACTTTGGGATGAGGTGTGTATAGGGGTGAAATGCCAATCGAACGCGGAGATAGCTGGTACTCCCCGAAATAGCTTTAGGGCTAGCCTCGATGGAAGATTATAGACGGTAGAGCACTGATCAGGTAAGGGGGCGTAAAGCCTACCGACCCTAGTCAAACTACGAATGGCTATAATTAATTAATCGGGAGTCAGACTGTGAGTGATAAGACCCATAGTCAAGAGGGAAACAGCCCAGATCACCGGCTAAGGTCCCAAATGCTGTGCTAAGTGGAGAAGGATGTAGGACTTCATAAACAACCAGGATGTTGGCTCAGAAGCAGCCACCATTAAAAGAGTGCGTAATAGCTCACTGGTCGAGAGGCTCTGCGCCGAAAATTTCCGGGGCTAAAGCACAGAACCGAAGCCGTGGCAGCATATAATAATATGTGCTGGGTAGGGGAGCATACTGTATGCGATTGAAGGTGTACCGTAAGGAGCATTGGAGCGTACAGCAGAGAGAATGCCGGTATGAGTAACGAAAAGAACAGTGAGAATCTGTTCCACCGAAAGCCGAAGGGTTCCTGGGCAACGCTCGTCGTCCCAGGGTAAGTCGGGACCTAAGCCGAGGCGAAAAGCGTAGGCGATGGACAACAGGCCAAAATTCCTGTACCGTTTTGTTTTGTTTGAGCAATGGAGTGACACAGAAAGCAGCTTGAGCGCGCGATTGGAAGAGCGCGTCGAAGCCGGTAGGCTGTGCGGCAGGCAAATCCGCTGCACAAAAAGGCCGAGAAGTGATAGATAGACGAATCTACGGATGAGTCAAATTTAAGTGAGCTATGCTGTCGAGAAAAGCTTCTAGTTAGAAACAAAGCGCCCGTACCAAAACCGACACAGGTAGGCACGGAGAGAATCCTAAGGTGCGCGGGACAACCCTCGTTAAGGAACTCGGCAAAATATATCCGTAACTTCGGGAAAAGGATAGCTGCAGGCGGTGAATCCCAAACGGGTGGAGCTGAAGGCAGTGGCACAAGAGAGGCCCAAGCGACTGTTTAGCACAAACACAGGTGCCTGCGAAAGAGAAATCTGACGTATAGGTGCTGACACCTGCCCGGTGCCGGAAGGTTAAGAAGAGGGGTTAGAAGTAATTCGAAGCTCTGAATTGAAGCCCCGGTAAACGGCGGCCGTAACTATAACGGTCCTAAGGTAGCGAAATTCCTTGTCGGGTAAGTTCCGACCCGCACGAAAGGTGTAACGACTTGGGCACTGTCTCAACGAGGGACCCGGTGAAATTGAAATACCTGTGAAGATGCAGGTTACCCGCGACTGGACAGAAAGACCCCATGGAGCTTTACTGTAACTTGGCATTGATATTCGGTAAATGACGTACAGGATAGGTGGGAGACTTGGAAATACATGCGCCAGTGTGTATGGAGTCATTGTTGGGATACCACCCTTCATTTAACGGGCATCTAACTGGAAGAGTAACGACCTTCAAGACAGTGCCAGGCGGGCAGTTTGACTGGGGCGGTCGCCTCCGAAAAAGTAACGGAGGCGCCCAAAGGTTCCCTCAGCGCGGACAGAAATCGCGCAAAGAGTGCAAAGGCAGAAGGGAGCTTGACTGCGAGACCAACAAGTCGAGCAGGTACGAAAGTAGGGCTTAGTGATCCGGTGGTACCGAGTGGAAGGGCCATCGCTCAACGGATAAAAGCTACCCTGGGGATAACAGGCTAATCTCTCCCAAGAGTCCATATCGACGGGGAGGTTTGGCACCTCGATGTCGGCTCATCACATCCTGGGGCTGGAGCAGGTCCCAAGGGTTGGGCTGTTCGCCCATTAAAGTGGTACGTGAGCTGGGTTCAGAACGTCGTGAGACAGTTCGGTCCATATCCATCGCGGGCGTAAGAAACTTGAAGAGGGCTGCTCCTAGTACGAGAGGACCGGAGTGGACGAACCAATGGTGTACCAATTATCCCGCCAGGGGTACAGTTGGGTAGCTACGTTCGGAAAGGATAAACGCTGAAAGCATCTAAGCGTGAAACCTGCTTTAAGATGAGGTTTCCCATAGCGTAAGCTAAGAAGACACCTTGAAGATGACGAGGTTGATAGGTCAGGAGTAGAAGTGCTGTGAGGCATGAAGCGGACTGATACTAATAAGTCGAGAGCTTAACTTAATTTCAACGAGCAACAAA
>NZ_JACHFH010000068.1 GCF_014201835.1 Pectinatus brassicae
ATCCGCAGCGAATTAGAATATATTCCGGCTAAAGTAAAAGTAATAGATATTTACCGGGAAACATTTGAATGCCGCACTTGCCGAAAAAATGAACACTTCAGTATAGAAAAACCACAAGTACCAGCATGTGTACTACCACATAGTATAGCTACACCGTCAGCAATAGCTCATACTATGCAACAAAAATATGAATATGCAGTGCCGCTTTACCGTCAGGAAAAGCAATGGCAGCAATTAGGCATAAAGCTAAACAGAGCAACGCTTGCCAACTGGATAGTTTTAGCAGCGCAAGAGTGGCTGCTGCCCATAATAAAGAAAATGCATGAATATCTTTTACAAGAAAAAGTTATTCATGCAGATGAAACACCAGTGCAGGTAATGGGCGAAAAAGACCGTAAAAATACAGCGAAATCCTATATGTGGCTGTATAGCAGCGGTAAATATGATCCAATACATAATATCCGTATATTTGAATATCAGCCCGGAAGAAAAGGTGATTATGCCCAAAACTTTCTCAAAGGATATAACGGATATCTGCATACCGATGCCTATGTTGGTTATGAAAAAGTAGAAAACATAAAGCACTGTCTGTGCTGGGCTCATGCCAGAAGATACTTCATTGAATCAATACCTTCTGACGCTGATGATCTTTCTGGGACAATAGCACAAGAAAGCATAAAACAAATAAATAAACTGTTTGCCATAGAAAAAATATTAATAGAAGAATCGATACAAAACAGGCAAAAAGAACGTCTCCAGCAAGAAAAACCGCTGCTGGAGGCTTATTGGTCATACCTAAAAATAAACAAAGATAAAATACTGCCAAAATCCAAACTAGGAAAAGCAATAAATTATACTCTTAACAACCAACAAAAATTGCAGACCTACTTAGAAGATGCTCATTGTGACATATCTAATAACCTAGCAGAAAACAGTATACGACCATTTACCATAGGCCGAAAAAACTGGCTATTTTCTGGTTCGCCCAAAGGAGCCAAAGCAAGCGCCGCGGTATACAGCATAATAGAAACCTGTAAAGCAAATGAAATAGATACTTATAAATATCTTGAATATATATTTAAAAATCTGCCTAACCAGCCAATTATTCATAATCCTGCGCTGATAGAAAATTATCTGCCATGGAGTGACAAAATAAAAAATAACTGTGGTCAATAATTATAAAGTTATAAAAATGCCGCTAGTCCTTGTATGTAGAATACAGGATTAGTGGCATTTTTTCTATACACTATTTGATTGATCGCTTACAATTAAGTAATACTCTTTAAATTGAATATATAGAATAATATATGTAATTTTAAAGCCCGATATCGTTAAACCTTTTAACCGCTCCAGATAAATAATTATTTTTATTCGTCAATTTTGTCAAATAAACCATTTGCTGAATCAGCTACTGTAGTTGACACTTGTTTTACCTCTACCGCTGTTGTTGTTAATATATTTAGTGCATTATTTATTTCTTCAATTTGTTTATGATTTTCTTCTGTTGCAACAGATATTTTTCCTATTTCAGTAACACTTGTTGTTATCTCATCTACAATTTTAATCAGCAGCTGATTTTGTTCTTCCATATTATTAACAACAATAGTAGTGGATTATGTATTGTTATCAATAAGATCGTGTATTTTACCCGCTGCATTATTACTCTGTTCTGCTAATTTACGAACTTCAGCTGCAACTACAGCAAATCCTTTTCCAGCCTGACCGGCACGTGCTGCTTCTATAGCCGCATTAAGTGCCAACAAATTGGTTTGAGTAGATATTTCAGTTATAGTATCTGTTATATTACTTACTGATTTCGTACTAGTATTTAAATTGGCTAAATCATGTTTCATTTTTTTAACCTGTACCGTTAGTGAATTAATATCAGTAATAATTTTTTTTATTGTACTTTCTCCATCTTTAACCAAAATATTTGTTGTATTAGACTGTTCTTTAACTTTATCCGCAGATTTTTTTATATTTCCTACATTAACGGCCATGTTGTCAGCTGAGGAAGACATTTCCTCTGAAAGAGCTGCCAAGGATTGAGAAGATTCCTTTAAAACATCCAAAAGCTTTAATTGCTTTGCCAACATTTTTTCTTCTTTTTTTATTTTATTTTTTAAATCATTAACGTATTCTTTTATAAATGTATGCATAACGATCGCCTGTATAAATTGTGTTTGATGGGAAAATGATATCATTATCTTACACAATTTATCTGTATCATTTTTATAGGCTTTAAATATATAAGGAAATGTAATTTGTTCTATTACTCCAAAAGCCATTGAAAACCATTCTGCTGGAAGTTTAATATTATTATGAATTCGCCCTATAGTATATATTTTTTCTATGTTCTTTTCCGTAAGTGTTGTCTCATACATCATCATTAAAAATTGTTTAAAAGTTTCTTTCAGTCTATTTATAGATGAATTATGTTCTATAAACTCTTTAATTTCTGGTAATGAAAGTATTTTATTCGTAAATTGCAATAGCAAATTGAACACTTTTTTATCCATAATTATTTTTGGTTAGAATATATTTTATCTAAATTTTCATCAAAAAGCTCTTCT
>NZ_JACHFH010000069.1 GCF_014201835.1 Pectinatus brassicae
TGCCAATCTCTATATGCATATTTCTATACATACTAACTAGTTTGGTCGCCTAACTCACGACTAAAGTCACGAGTGTGCGGCTCCCATTTAATCAAGCACGCTATCAATGTTTACATAACGCGCAAATTCTGTACTATCATGCTCCTGCACCGATTTTTCTATTCTACTCAGTGCATATTGCGGCGTATTTAGCCAATAATATTTATAAAAAGCCGCTCCGCCCAATATAATTATTAATAAAATTAAACCTACATATAATTTCATACGCTTTGATAGAGGAGGAATTTTCATTTTTTACCATCCTTTCAAACATTATAATAAACACTAATTAATTATTTCTTTATTTTTATGCAAATGCCTTTTTTTATCTTTGCGCACTTTATTTTTCACCAATGTTAAATATATTGATCCGCCAATTATTAATATACCACCAATAATTGATAATTTATGCATTATCTCAGCAAAAAACATATAGCCCCATAACGCATTAAAAAATATTCCTATATAAAGAACAAAACTTACTATTACCGTATTAGCTGACCCGTAAGCCTGTGTCATCAGCGTTTGTGCTAATAATGACAGCAAACCTATACCTATAACTAATATAAGTTCATAATGATTGGGCATATGATATTTCCCCGTTGCCATCATTATAATTATGCCAATTATGGCACTGCAAAACAGAAAATAAAATACTATTTCCCATGAATTATGTCCACCATTTTGAAATAATTTATGAATAGTCGTATAGGCTACCGCTGCTAACATGGCTGAAATTATTACTAAGACAGCATAAAAAGAAAAAGAATTATATTCCCAGGGACGCAATAATAATACCGTTCCTAATAAAATAATAATTAATGGCAGAACTGCTTTTGCGGGAATTTTTTCTTTTAACCATATTGCCGATAAAAATATAACGAAAATTGCTGACAACTGCTGCAGTATTGCCACATCGCCTAAATGCATACCGGCTATTGCTGTAAAAATAAGTAGCATGCTTGTACCGCCAACTGTACCACGAAAAAACAACAAAGGAATGTCACGGCGGGAAAATTCTATATTATTTACTTTCATTATAAACAGCAATACTATAAGACCTACAATACTGCGGCCAAATACTATTTCTCCGCTGTTCATACTCGTACTCAATTCTTTAACCAGCAAATTCATAATACTAAAAGCTAATGCTGCTGCTATTGCGAAAATCAAGCCTCTATTTACCAAATATATACGCCTCAATCCTGTAATTATAATAACAAAAGCCGCGGCATTATCAATATAATACCTACGGCTCAATTAATATCTTATTATTTATATAAATTTTAGCACAGCACTTAAATAAAAGCAATTATTAAAAGAAATCAATTATCTATCATCAGCAAAACTATCAAGTGCAAATTTTTGAAATTCATATACAGATGGTGACAGCATTCTGTTAGTATCCCAGGCAATACCAATAGTACGGCGGCAATGCGGCGATGATAAGCGTAAAAACTTTAAATTTAAATAATCCAGTCCCGGTATTTTAGGTATTAGTGATACACCTAAACCAGCCGCTACCAAATTAGCCACTGTGACTATTTCATCACCTTCAAATTCAATATGCGGTGATATGCCCGACATATCAAATAACTGATTAGCCAAAAGACGTAAACCATAAAAAGGCTTTAAGGTAACAAATGATTCATCGGCAATTTCTTTTAAATTAACACTTTCTTTTTGGGCCAAGGGATGCTGTAAGGGCACTACTATAAATAATTCTTCTGAGCATAACGGCAGCCAGCCAATAGTCTCATTCATCAATAGATTGGAACATATACATAAATCAGTTTTTCCCTGTATAAGCTGTTCAGTTAAAACTGTGGAATTATTTTGGTACAGTCTGAATTTGCACTGTGGATGTGTTTTTCTAAATTCACTTATAAGCTTGGGCACTATATAACTACCTAATGAATGCAAAAATGATAAATTTATTATCTGCCTATCCGGTTTATATATGGCCATTTTAGCAGCTGTCTGTTCTTTAACTATACGCTGGGCATGTGTCAGCAGCATTTCACCATAATGCGTCAAAGAAACCTCTTTAGTATTGCGATTTAGTAATTTTACACCAAGCTCATTTTCCAGACGTATTATCGAACGGCTCAAGGCCGATTGTGTTATGGAAACAGCTTTAGCTGCTTTAGTAAAATTGCCAATATGAGCAATTGCCAGAAAATATTCCAATTGTTGTAATTCCATATTATCTCCCCCTGAATATCTATGATTTTTTATCATAGTCATTCAGCTTACTAGTAATAATTAAAATTTATTATTTATATATTATTTATATAATTACTATCTATATCATATTATCTTCTTTTCTATATTTTATTTTATCGGCAAGTACTTTTTATTGGTTAATTGTATAATCAAATTGAACAGTAAATAAAAAATCCATAGGGACTATTCACGTGTTAGAATGTAATCACCACAAAAACATCTACACGGG
>NZ_JACHFH010000070.1 GCF_014201835.1 Pectinatus brassicae
ATTGACAAAATGCAAGCTGTTTTATTTCAAAATGGATATATAGAAATAACAAGTGAATTAGCTAACACAATAATCGAAGATGTAGAGACTGAATTGAAGGGGAAAGGAAAAGCACGGATATTTGATTGTTTGTTTACTGACTTAATTTCTATTTCCGACTAATGGTGTACCCTTCTCGAATTGTAAGACACAAAATAAGCTAAAAAATAGCTCTACTATTTGGTGGAGACATAAGCGTAAAGTGAAATATTAAGATAAACAAGGATGTTAATAGTGATAAAAAAGGAAATAATAATTGCGGTAATACTGTTTTTTAGCACTTTTAGTAATACAGTATGGGCTGCCGCCCAAGCTGGGCAGGAAGTAGACCAGTATCAAAAGACAAAGCGGCAGGCCCAACAGCAGCAAGAACAAATAAATGCACCAGCAGTACAATTGTAAAAAACGAGTAAGGCAAATGGCGTATTGGTATTACCAAAAGAACAGCGCAGTTTCTTAATTCGTGATTTCGTTATAGAGCACAAAGATACAAGGCGTTTTAACTGGATGAATGGTGAGGTAAAACAGTATAAGGGACAGTATATAGGGGCAAAGGGCATCAGTATGTTATCTAAAATGCTGTCAGATAAAATGATTGCGCGAGGCTTTGTTACCAGTCAGATAATTGTGCCTAAACAAAATTTAAAAGATGGAGTTTTAAAATTTAAAGTAGTTTCTGGCTATATTGAAGATATTCGTTTTGAGCCGCAAAGTACTTTCGGTAATTGGCGCAGTGCTTTTCCAGATAGTCCGGGAGATATACTTAATATACGAGATCTTGAACAAGGTTTGGAGCAATTGCGGCAGCTGCCCAATCAGCAGGCGGATATAAAATTAAAACCAGGCAGCAAGCCTAGTCAAAGTATCGTTATTGTAACAATCAGCAGGAGTAAACCATGGACAGTCGGTTTTACATTAAATGATGCGGGCATGGAAAATACCGGCAGACTGCAGGCATCAACGAATCTTGCTATATATAATCCTACAGGGCAAAATGATATTCTTAGCTACAATTACACCAGAGATGTCGAGCATCAAGATGAAAATGCGGGGACAAGAGATAGTGCATTTACATATACTATTCCATATGGATATTATACTTTTCATATATATAGATATTATGATGAATTTCATCGGCAGATACCGGCACTGGTACCATTTGAATTAAGCGGTAAAACTACAACCTGGGATATTGGTGTCCAAAAAGTAATAGACCGTGATCAGACCAGAAAAACACAATTGTCATTTAAAATAATCCGTCGCAAGAAAAAAAGCTATGTTGATGGTGAAAATACATTATCAGCAGAAAATGGCTGCATAATCAAAAACGAACTATCAATTCCATTGGGAAAATCACATCAGGAATGTTATATTGGTATAGATTATGGACATGTATGGGGGCCTTCTGATCAATACCTGCTGGGAAGAAATCTAGCTGGGGCAGTGATCGGAATGCGGGGAACTTTAATGCATAATATGAAATATGATACATTTATCGGAGCACCCTTGTATAAACCGGCAGGCCTAAAAACAGGAAAAATAACATTGGGATTCAACTTATATTGGCAGTTATAAAAATACATCCTTTTAGAATTAAAATACACAAAGCAGGTTGAAAAACGAAATATATATATAATCACTAAACTAATATAATACTAATTTAATCATATTACCCCCTTATGTAATTGTACGATATATGGTACAATTACATAAGGGGGTGATTAATATGTTAGCTGCAAATTTCTCTACAGTGAGAAAAAATTTTAAAGGTTATTGTGATACTGCTAACAATGATTTAGAAACCGTTATTATTACCAGAAAAGAAGGCGGTAATGCTGTTTTAATGTCTGAAGCAGAATATAATAATATAATGGAAAATTTGTTTGTTCGCAGTAATAAAGAAACTTATTCCAGATTAAAAGAATCTATAAATCAGTTAGAACAAGGTCAAGCTGCTATAAGGAATATTGATAACGATGAATAAAATATTTACAGCAATAGGTTGGGAAGATTATTGTTATTGGCAAACAAATGATAAAAAAATTTTAAAAAAAATCAATGAACTAATTAAAGATATTGAACGTAATGGCAATGAGGGAATTGGTAAACCAGAGCCTCTAAAATACGAGTTAGATGGATATTGGAGTAAACGAATTTCTCCAGAACATAGATTGATTTATAAAATTGATTAAATGGGAGCCGCACACTCGTGACTTAAGTCGTGAGTTAGGCGACCAAACTAGTCAGTATGTATAGAAATATGCATATAGAGATTGGCA
>NZ_JACHFH010000071.1 GCF_014201835.1 Pectinatus brassicae
TCCTTTGTAGATTGTTGTTTAGCGATTACATTCTAACACAAGGTTCATCATTATGGATTTTATTTATTTGTTCAATTTCATTTTACAACTGACCTTTAGATAAACTTGTCTCCTTATTCAGATATGTGAAAGCAGTATCTATTCTGTCATAAAGAACTACTTCTCCTTCTACCAATCAACACTGAGCGCTGCAGTTTATTCTGTAAAAGGCATTTTTCTTTATTCTCTCTGGCTTTGCCAGTTATGCCCGCCACTCCATGGTGAACGATCTTTCTCGCAAACAGAAATTCCTATATTTTCGCGGGTTGAGGATAAAAAAGACCCTGCATCAGCTTCGTTAAAAGCTTCAATGCAAGGTCTTTTTGTCTATGTCGGCGGGTTAGCCATTTTTGCCCTATTCAGAATAAATGGCAGCGCCCCGTGACATAGTATCCTCGACCTCATTACAATTATTATAGCTACCAGTGATTGAAATTACAACCTACATAATTACAATATAATCTTTCTCATCTGTTGTAAGGCTTTGAATACAATGATATTTTTTATTTCGTGTATCTCTGTCACACTTCATTCTACAATCTGCTATATCGTTACATTTTTTCTATTAAAAAACCCTTAAAACTGTCCAGTTTGTTGATAGTGTCAAGCAATGTTCGCAAAACCATCAATCTTCGAATCAGATTAAGCGGTCTTCGTTGAGATAAGATCTGTAATGATTTTAGGATTTATATAGGAACGACCACTTGACCAATCTTCGCTGTACTCAATCAGTTAACTAGCGATAGTGTCAATACATATGTAAACGCTCCTGCAAGCATTGTTGGATAGCCTAGACATTGAACAACTTTAGCTATTAATTTATATTGGTCATACAGTTTCAGGGCACATTTCCCCCAACTCTCTGAATATACTTTATATTGCCTCTTCAGAGTCCAACTTTATGTTCTCACCCCAACCCAAACTTAATATTTATTTTTAATGGATTCTTTGTATCTGAGTTCATTTCTAATTAGCTGAACTTCATCGTTAGTATTATACTCTGCATCTAAACTTTTAAATTCTTCCCATTTTTCAATTCCACTTTTTGTCATACAGTGTCCACCGTTTAGTTCAAACCCAATCACTTCTTTCTGTGGATGATTCTCATAATCTGAATATATCTCTTTAAATTTAGCAATAACCTTTTTTACTTCCATTGTGGGTAATTTACTTGCTGCTAGAATATAAATAGTACAAAATAAATTGAGAAACTACTCCATGGAATATAAAATATTACTATAAAGAATTGTATGGAGGAAATCTTATGACACAGCACAATAAAAAATTCAAAGAAGATGCCGTAGCGTATCGTTTGTCGCATCCAGAATTACCAACACGAGCTTGTGCTAAAAATCTAGGGATTGGTTTCAGCACTTTGACGAAATGGCTCAGCTTAGCGAAGAAGCATGAAGGTGAAGTTCCCATACGTGGTTCTGGTAATTATTCCAGTGATTTGGAAAAAGAAAATGCGCGCCTTGCTCGAGAACTTCGCGACGCAAAGGATGCTCTTGATGTATTAAAAAAAGCTATCAGCATTCTCGGAAAATGACAGAAATTATTTACCGTGAAGTCGAGAAGAAAATTTCATCCATTGAAGATGAAAAAACTTCTAAGCTTGAAAAGAAACGCCATGTTTCTGTCAGTGGAATGCTTTATTTTCTAGGCGTTTCAAAATCCGGCTATAGTAGCTGGACAAAACGAAATCCATCAAAACAAGAAGTACGTAAACGTTTGATTCAAGATAAAATTATGGATATTTATCATGAATCACATCAAAATTACGGTGCTCCTAAAATTGCAAAATCTCTGCAAAGTACAGGCGAATTTATCGCCGAAAGAACAGTAGGACAATATATGCGTGAACTTGGTATTAAAGCACAATATGTTAAGCCATATACAGTTACAACCATAAATTCAAATTTTAGCGATGACCTGAAAAATATACTAAATGAAGAATTTAATCCGCTTTCTCCCAATGCATTATGGTGCACGGATATAACCTATATTTGGACGTTAGATGGATTTGTTTATTTGACCAGTATTATGGACTTATTTTCCCGAAAAATTATTTTTTGGACATTAAGCAAAACACTGGAAGTATCACGTGTTGTAGAAACAGTAAAAAACGCATTAGCAACAAGAAAAGTAACGCCAAAGCTTATTCACAGTGATCGAGGCAGCCAAGTGCGACAAGAAGTCGCGTAATATATTGCCGAAAGGCTACCCCATCCATTCGGGGTAACCCTATTGTGACTAGCGTGAATGGCAACGTTTGG
>NZ_JACHFH010000072.1 GCF_014201835.1 Pectinatus brassicae
CCGGTGAGCCTCCGGATGAGCGTCGTCTTGCCGCAGCCGACTTCCGCCGTTACCACGGCAAAGAGCTGCTGATCTGCCGCATAGCATAAGCGGCCAAGTCCTTCGCTCACGGCATCGGAAAGATACAAACAATCCGTAGGAATGCGATTGGTAAATGGCGTATGCTTCATCGAGAAGAATTCTTCATACATGCGCATTCAGCTCCTTTGCCATGTTGCGAAAGCTCGTGGCGACCGTTGCTGGTTTATGCGCCTTGCCGGACTGCCGGTCAAGACCAGTGAGCAGCCGTGAATGCTTTGCTTCGATGGGCTGCGTCGCTTCGGGAAAAAGCTGCGTCTGGCCGCAGTTTTCACCAATCCGCAGGCGCTTGGCCTTGAAGACAGGGAAATCCTTATGATGAATTTCCACCTCGTCTTTCCAGGTGGCATCGTAGCAGACATCGACTTTGCGGCCAACCAGTTTCAGCCCAACCTCGTATTTCTGTCCGTCAAAACTGATGCAGCCGGCCTTGTCCACTTCCCGGGTCTCCGTATGCAGGAAAGCTTCCTGGCAAGCCGCAATATCTGGAAAACAGAGCGGGCGCTTATCCGTAAGGTAAGCCGTCTCCGGCGAAATGCCGGAGAGCCCGGCGTGCGGATCCTTATGATACTTCTCCTTGAGCCATACCGCCAGATAATGGTTCAATTCCTCCAGACTGCCCGGCTTTTGCAAAGCAATTTCTGCCAGAAAAGAATCCAGCCGGCGGTTGAAGGCTTCGATTTTGCCCTTGCCTTCCGGATGGTACGGCTTGGCATGCAACAGCTTGATACCAAGTTTGGCACAAGCTGTTTGCAGCCAATTACTCCGATACTGCTTGCCGTTGTCCACGTAGATGGCCTCCGGCTTTCCGTAGGTGAGGATGGCTTCTCTGAGCGTATCTTCGATGATGTCGACCTTCTGGTTGGTGTAGAAGCTGGCACCGACCACAAAGCGTGTTGCATCGTCGATCCAGGCCGCCAGATAGGTCTGCTTTTTCTGGCCGTCCTTGCCAATCGGCAGATACGGCCCGTATTTGATATCTCCCTGATATAGCATGCAGCGGTGGGATTTGGCAAAGCGGCGTGAGGCCGCATCGTGTTTGGCATACAGCCGGATCTGGCGCAGGCCAAAGCCCTCTTTCTGCAGATGCCGCTGCAGCGTGCTGCGGCTCAATATTCCCTTCGCCGCCAGGCCTTCAAGCTCAAGGATTTGGATGATGTCCCGCACACTGCGGGACGGACATTCCCGGCGAAGCGTGATGGCCGCCTCTAAAATCTCGGCATAGTTTTCCGGCAAAGCGGATACCGTCTTCGGGCAGGTCTTGCTTGGCTTTAGCCCCGCAAAACCATTGGCTGCATAGGATTTGAGCCAGCGTCCGATGGTTCGGTAAGATTTTCCGCAGTGCCAGGATACCTCTTTCTGCTTTTCAATGCGCAAAACCGGGTCAAGTGAGGCATCGAGCAATGGGCTGATGATCTCAAACCTTGCCGCCGCCACATCTTCCATAGATTTTTCCATAACGTATATGCTCCCTTCAACTGTATAAGGCGAGCATACACCTTCAGCCAGGCGGCGTGAACGCAAAGCAGGTGGGTAAATCCACGCGGGCAGAAATGAGCATTCGAGTGACAGAAGTTAACCAACGACGGCTGGATTTTTGTACTTTCGTCAGGAAGGATTCACCAAACAAGGGGCGCTTCGTGTGATTGGCGGCATAAAGCAGCGTCTCAAAATACGGAGCAGCGTGCCGGAGCGCAGACTGCCATCTGCGAATGGTGGAATCCTCGGCCGGACAGGTCGAAAGAGTTTTGCCATCCATGACCTGCTGGATAACCATGGCTTCATAGTGCTTGTAAGGCTGAACAAAGCTCGGCAGTTGCGTATGCAGGTGATGGCAGTTGCGGCAAAAGCCCCTTGGCACGAGCAGACGAACCTTGATGCCGCAGCGAAGGCGAACTAGGCGAAGATGGTGGTCATAGCCGGAAAGCGGCTGACCGCAGCAAGGGCAGATAGAAATCTCTTTAGTTTTGACCCAGAATAAATCTTCTGAGGGCTTGAAATTTATCTCGTAACGTGATAATATGACCATGCTATTTATTGGCAGCCACGCTACGAGGACTTCTTCAGGGAACTCGCGGCGTGGCCTTTTTATTTCACCCCGGTACCAGTTGATGACTGGAATTATATACCCGGGCAAGAGACAATTCAAGAGAGCAATTCCAGCCTGCCATGGACAAAAGCCGTGGGCAAGGCATGGTCAAAGGAAGTTAGCGGCTACA
>NZ_JACHFH010000073.1 GCF_014201835.1 Pectinatus brassicae
ATAATCGACTAAGAAAAAGGGATTACTCCCTTTTCCTCGTCTAAGAACCGTACGTGAGAGTTTCCCGCTCATACGGCTCAAGCATTTCTTAACCATTTCTGGCGGCGAATAGTGATTTTAATTTCATCTTTCTTTTTATAAAATATGCTTCATGTAAGAAGGGATTTTTCGAAATCTGTAAATTAGGGTGTCGGATGATATTTATCCTTCTTAGATTTATAAGGTTATATTCACCCGACATGAACAGCCATGGCTTACCATTCTTTTCATGCCAATATTTGTTTAATCTCCACCATGTGTTTTTGTTGGGGTGGCGATGTTTTGCCCATTGTTGCAATAGAATATATAACGTGTTATTGATATGGGAGAAAGCTTGACTTGCGACCACATGTCTGTGGTAGTTAGACCAACCTCTGATTATTTGATTTAATCTGCGAATTAATTCGGATTGACTGGTTGCCTTTCCCTGTTTTAGAATGATAGTGGCAAATTTCCTGACCAGAGTTTTTATTGAGTTTTTTGAAGGTTTGATAATTAATTTCCCTTTGAATTTTCGAAATGTCCAACCAAGAAAATCAAAGCCCATATCTATATGCGTAATCAGCGTTTTTTCTTCGGATAGAGTTAGTCCACGTGTTGCAAGAAATTGGCTGACTACATCTTTGAGTTCTTCTGCTATTTCTTTTGTCTTTGCGGTAATGATGAAGTCATCCGCATAGCGCACGAGATTAACTTTGCTCTTTGCCCGATAGTGATTTTCGATTTTACCTTTGGAATTTCGATGATATTTATCTTGAATTAACTTTTCAAGACCATCTAATGTCATATTCGCATATATGCTTGAGATTGCTCCGCCTTGGGGTGATCCTATGTCCGTAGGAAATAAATTACCCTCATATATAAACCCAGATTTCAGGAATTGCTTCATGATTCTTTTGTCCATCGGGATATTTTCCCGTAACCAGTCATGATTGATGTTATCAAAGCAGCCTTTGATATCTCCTTCTAGTATCCATGTCGGGGAGCATTCTCTTGCCAGCACATTAAATATTTGTTCACAGGCGTCTTTCGCACTTCTACCTTTACGAAATCCAAACGAAATGTGATCGCCTGTAGTTTCAGCTATTGGTTCAAGTGCTAACGCGTATAATGTTTGCATGGCACGGTCGTACATGACAGGGATTCCTAGCGGTCGTTTCTTGTTTTTGCCCTTCTTTTCAATAAATACTCGTCTAAGCGGTTTCGCTCGGTAGTTTTTATCTGTAAGTGCTAAAACTGCCTTCATCTTTGATGATGGAGTTGACCAGAGCTTTTTGTCGATCCCAGAGGTGTTCTTTCCCTTGTTTGATGTTACTTTCTTTACCGAATAGGCTTTGGCATAAAATGAATGCGTTAGTAAGTATTGTAGTCTTTTGACTTTGTTCTTGTCACCCTTCACTGTTGCCTTAGCAATTCTGGTCTGTAGCCTATTAACCTCTTTTTCCACTTGTGTCCAATCAATCGATTCCCATTGGTCAGCCAGTGTATTTTCGTCTTTTAGCCTCTCGGTTTTATCCGTCGTTGAGTTACTAAAATTCATAGGTTTGACATCCTTTCCTGCCAAGAAATACCATAGGATAAGTCAGCACTCTTTCAAGTTAGGGCAAAGTTTGAACCCCTATCTTCTTTCATTACAAAAGTAGCATTTGCTTTTTACCCTTTTCTTCTGCCCTCTATACCGTTTCTTATCCTTGCGGTTAGATACCTCGTTCTTGTGAGGAGCATATAGGGTTTACCAAGTTCCGCGTGATACATAATTGTGAAAGCCTTAGGAGCCACCTTTAAACCGGGAGTTCTTCATCCATTCGCATTAGTTTAACAGTTCACCTTTGCTTGACTCCTTACCATTTTGGTCGAAGCGTTTCAGCCTATTTCGCTTGCTCCAGCGTAACGATTCCTACAGTGATTCACTTTATGTTCTCCATAGCTTTCTTACCCTAGCAGTTGTCCCAGTTTTAGGCTACTCGGATTTCCACATTGTCTTGTGAGCTTTCTAACCCAAACGTTGCCATTCACGCTAGTCACAATAGGGTTACCCCGAATGGATGGGGTAGCCTTTCGGCAATATATTACGCGACTTCTTGTCGCACTTG
>NZ_JACHFH010000074.1 GCF_014201835.1 Pectinatus brassicae
CACGGTGGACACCCTTGCCTTGAGCTATGTGCTTGGCACTATTAACCCACACTCGGGACTTTCACCCGTTAGACTGCGCCCATGCCGGGCGCACCAAAAAAAGCGCAGCCTCATCGCTGTAGCTGCGCTTTTCTTACCATGAATATTTAGGTACCTTCACCTTGATTAAAGTATGGTTTTTAGAGTTTTCATCCTCTTTTTTATCAATCCAACTTCTCACTTTGTCGAGCCGATAAAAAATCCGTTTTCCACTTTGCAAAAATGGCAAGCCTTCCTGCATTCGCATGTTTCGTACTCGCCAGTAAGAAAGCCCCAGTATTAAAGCCAATTCTTTTTCCGAAATCATTCTGTCATCCATAATAATTCTCCTTTGCCTAATATTAATTATCCAAATATATAATATATAATTTATTTTTATTAAACTTACACCACATTCTCATAACCAAAACCATCCAATTAAAATCCCGCGCATACAAAAAAAGCGCAATTCTTCCACTGCGCTTTTTTCTATTTATAGAAGTACAAAAATATCCCCTAAAAACTCAGCTACTAAAATCCCAGGAAATTCAAAGCTTTTCAGCCCGCGAAATTTTTTCGCCCAAAATTTTTTCGCAGTCGACATTATATATCTATTGCGGAAATTAGTCATTCTCTTTTTCGAATTGCAGACAGTCCATAGCATTCAATAATCTTGTCTATTTCAGTTCGTATAGCATATAAAAAAGATTTATTTATATTAAGTCGGACACCATTAACGAAATTTATGTTATTTACAATAAAGTGAATGTGTGGCAAATCAAGCAGTTCTCCGGTATCTACATCGGTTACATGTACCGCATATATAACTTGAAAATTGCCCTCATATTCTGATAAAAATACGGCTAGTTTTTTTGCTATATCTGCCAACATTTCACCTGAACAACAATCCTCGCGCTCCGGGCTAAATACATAATGAAAAAACGCTTTGCCATTGAGGGTTGCTGATTGCCGTGCCACGCTTTCATTGAACACTTTTTTCACCTGTAGCATTTCCGCATAAGCATTACGAATACCGACATTCACACCACCAATCAAGTCAAACCGCGTAGCTCTGTAGTTTATGGCATAAACTATTTTCTCGTTTAAACAATCAATTCCATCATCACTTTTTATTATCACACGAAGAATTGACATATTCATTCATCCGCCTTTCCGCATTATTTTTCTCAATCCCCCATCGCTCTAGAAAGCTTTCCAAAATAATCTGTTCTTTTTTGGCATTTAGCTTAACTAGCTCTAAGCAAAGGTCTACTATTCCATTATCCGCAGCCGACTTAACCTGTTGAATGGATTTCTTGTTTTCTTCCACCAATTTCGCCACAGCCATACACTGTTCGTTTAAATCATGTCCTATCGCATTGATATCTGCATGCACTTGGCAAATTTTTTGGAAATTCTCTTTCCCATTGACGATATAGTCTACTTGCCCTTTACCGATCAAGTCCCGGATGACTTCACTTTTATTTTTTTTGCTCTCGTTCACCAGCCTTGCCAATTTTTCACTTGTCTCATCATCCAGACGGACTTTTAATTCATTTACTTTCATAGACATAAAGAATTCCTCCTTAAACTAAAATAAGGTTATAACCCTTCTTGGATTACAACCTTGTTATATTCGTTATAAAAAAATATTTGAATTGTGTACCATCTTCTATCTTGCTATAGTAAACGCACCCACAATATAGACTCATACCAATAATCTTTATACCAACATCTTCATTTCCGATATCCCTTATTATATATAGCCTTATATCTTTGTTACAAACGCCCTAACTTCAAGTAGAATTAACTGCCCCCTAGTATTGTATTTATCTATATGTAATATAGATAAATAATAAATATATATTATTATAGTGAAGCAGTATCAATAGCCTACACTCTATTGATACAATAAATTGGATTGTCAACAGTAAACTAAACAGATTTTTTAAGGGCATTTTCTTTGAATGCTCTTGGTGTTAAATAATTCAAAGAAGAATGAATGCTGTAGTTGTTAAACCAGTTAACATAGTCTGCTAACTCTACTTTTAATTCCTTTAATGATAAAAATGTTTTGTTCTTTACAAACTCTGTTTTTAT
>NZ_JACHFH010000075.1 GCF_014201835.1 Pectinatus brassicae
AGGGAAAAGTAGCTTAATGATATTTCAAAAGTTTGGGAATATGAAATTTGCGTATAGAAATCGCGAATTTTGGTGCAAAGGATATTATGTAGATACAGTTGGAAAAGACACAAAAGCCATAACAGAATATATAGCAAATCAGCTAAAACGAGATAAGGAAGCAGACCAATTAAGTTTGTTTGATCCAAGAGACCCGTTTACGGGTAGCAAATAAAAGTTGCATGGCTGGCAGGCCAATAAAAAGCGCATTTATGCGCAGCCAGTGAAAAAGGGCTATGCCCGAAAAAGAAAAACCACCCGCTATGCGGGTGGATACTTATTATTTCCATATCAACGTTTAGCCTGTCTTGCTCTAATTGTGTAAGACGTTCCTTAGTCGTTTCGGTAATAATGCCGGCTTCAATAGCTTTCATAATATTATTGATTTTGTTAGTGATACTATTCATTTGTTTTTCTAATGATTCAAGCATATTATCAGTGTTTTGCTCTTTTTTATATATTTCTATACAGCGATGGGCTATATCATCAAAATTATCAGGGACAAGAACATAATTTGTAGTAGCATCAACAATAAGCTTTTCAAGTGCATCCTTTCTATTACGTTTGCCGCAGCCTTTTGTTTTACACTTATAATAATGATACCGTAAACCAGTTTTACTGGTACCTGTTGTGCCGGTAACAGCTTTACCACAATTACCACAAAACAATTTGCCAGATAAAGAATAACTAACTTTTGCTTTACCGTGCCCAGGACGATGTTTATTTACAATTAATTTGCTTTGCACTTTATTAAACAACTCCTCATCAATAATAGCGGGAATAGCATCTGCAACAGTTAAACCCTGCGTTTCATATATACCAATGTATTTTTTATTAGTGAGCATGCGATTTAAAGATGATTTATTCCATTTTACACCCTTACCGGCAAAATCAGGAGCAGTATTTAAATCATTAAAAATATCTATTTGTCTGCGGCCGGCTGCATAGTCCTGAAATATTTTTATAACATACGGGCGTTGTATTTCATTGATTGTATAACGCTTGTTTACAATAGTGTAGCCATAAGGACAAGAACCACCAAAGGACAACCCTTTACGGACATTTTCTTTTATGCCACGTTTTACTTTTTGCGATAAATCTGCGGAATAATATTCGGCAAAACCTTCAAGCATAGATTCTAATATAATGCCCTCTGGACCATCAGGAATGTTTTCCTTTGCATAAAATAATCTTTATGCCGTTTTTGCGCAGTCTGTGCTTATATATAGCACTATCCGGTTACGGGCAAATCTATCACCTTTATAAACAATAATACTGTCAAATACGCCGGTAACACTGTCCTTTATCATTTCACGAAATTGAGGTCTGTCATCTGTCTTAGCGGATAATGCTCGGTCAATATATGTTTTGACGATGACAATATCACGAGTTTTAGCAAATTCCTGACATTCGTGTAGCTGCCCCTCAATAGATTGTTCGTTCTGTTTTTCACTAGAATATCTAGCATAAATAACTGCTTTTTGCATAAAAAAATACAGCACGACAAACGCATGAAATTAAATTCAAACAAATAAATGGCAAATAATAAATTTTTTAATTGAACTTAAATCTGCATAATTTTTTCGATATATTTTTCAGTACTTAAGCTGATCATATAGCGTTTTGATTTAAGACTAACATTCTTGCGTCCAACATCAAGTAATTTAAGCGTGTTAATTGCCAGTTTTTTAATTATATTCAAGTTGTATGCAGCTGCCTTATCTATTGTGTGATTGCCATCTTCACGGAATGTTACATCCAAATGCCAATGGTAACTTTCTACCATCCAATGGCTACG
>NZ_JACHFH010000076.1 GCF_014201835.1 Pectinatus brassicae
GTTAGCTCAGAAGAGCTGATGGACCTCTTTTTGTGGTAAAATTTTACGTACCAATGAAAAACATTACCCCTAATCATTTTAAAGTAAAACAGGCATTTTTGCCACTATTCATTTCGGATTTTCTAGATATTTGTGATCCTGTGCTGGTTTTCGACAGATTTATGGAGGAAATCGACTTGGAGAAGTACCTGAAAAATGTTCCGGAACACGTTACCGGACGCATCAGATACAACCCGACCAGCATGTTGAAAACAATCTTATTTGGATTTATGACAAATGGATATATATCGCTCCGAGAGCTCGAAGATTGCTGTAAAGTCAATCTTCGCTTTATGTATCTCATGGAACATGAGACTCCATCTTATCGCACGTTTGGTTATTTTATCGAAACTATGCTCAAACCATCCGTTGAGGAATTATTCAGTGAGATCAACAATAAAATTTTTGCCAAAGATCATGTGGATTTGAGCCATCTGTATATCGACGGTTCAAAATTTGAGGCAAATGCCAATAAATATAGCTGGGTATGGAAGAAAGCAACGGAAAAATCCAGATATAGACTTTTTGAAAAAGTCACGGCTTTACTCGATGAAATTAACGACGATCTTGCCAGCTTTGGCATCAAAATTGATACGAATTCCGAATACGTTCCTGAATATTTGGATGAAATAACGGATCGGTATGCCAAAATCTATGAAATAGATGAAACAAAATTTGTATATGGAAAAGGCCATCGAAAAACACCTCAGCAGCGCTATTATGAATGTCTTCAGAAATATACAGCCAAACTCAAAGAATATGTTGAAAAGATAAAAGTTTGTGGTCCAGACCGGAACAGTTATTCCAAAACAGACCATTGTGCTACATTCATGAGGATTAAGACTGATTATATGGGCAACGACCAGCTCCTGCCAGCCTACAATGTTCAATTTGGTATTGCGGATGAGTACATAGCTGTAGCTGATGTAAATCAATACCGCTCAGACATGGATTGTTTTGTTCCCTTACTGGAGAAATTTCATAATACCTATGGATTTTATCCAAAGTATCCTGTCGCAGATGCAGGATATGGTTCATACAACAATTATATTTATTGTGAGCAACACGGAATGGAAAAATACATGAAATTCACGATGTACAAGAAAGAAACCACGAATGCAAAGTATCGAGATAATCCGTTTCGCCCAGTAAATTTCAAGATTGATGAAGAAGGCACTCTGCGTTGTCCAGCTGGACAAGCATTTCATCTGCAATACAGGCAAAATGTAAAAGGGAATCGATACGGACGTCAGGAAGAAGTTTACCAGTGCGAAAATTGCACAGATTGTCCTTATGCTGCCGAATGTAAAAAGACGGATAAAAACAGGACGATTCGTCTAAATCAAGAACTAACCTCTATGCATCAAGAAGTTGTGAATAACCTAGAAAGCATTCAAGGAGCACTGCTTCGAATGAATCGCTCAATTCAATCTGAAGGCACTTTTGGTATCATGAAAAACAACCGCTGGTACAAAAGAATAGTTCGAAAAGGCATGGAACAGGTACGTTTAGAGATTTTTCTAGTTTCTATCGGTTACAACCTATATAAATATTACAATAAAAGTTTGCGAATCAAAAAAGCCGCATAAGCTGAAAAAATTGCAGTTCTTATGGGGAAAGGGGAGGTATACTCTTTTTTCGGATTTATTTTGTGAAAAATTAAAAATAAACACAAAAAAAGAGCTGTGGACAAAATGATTTCTCATTTTGTCACAGCCCCTTTT
>NZ_JACHFH010000077.1 GCF_014201835.1 Pectinatus brassicae
TGGAAAGAACCGAAAAAGTGAGCCACTTGATGACGAATTTTTGAGCCACTTTGCTAATGAATAACTGAGCCAGCTGATGATGAAAAAGTGAGCCACTTGAATATTAACATACTTAGCATTTTTGCTGACTGCTTTGTAGTCGGTAAGATTCTCCATTCATGTTTAATATATTAGAATGGTATGTTAAACGATCTACCAGGGCAGCTACCAGTGTGTCATTTGCAAACATTTCTGTCCATCGCGAAAATGCCAAATTAGTTGTAATTATTGTGCTGCTTCGTTCAGATCGTTCAGCAATCACTTTAAATAAAAGTTCAGATTCTTCTTGGTTAAAACTTGCATAACTAAGTTCATCTATAAGTAGAAGGTCTACTCCAGCAAGCATCTTTTCTATTTTACGCAACTGGTAGTTATCACGAGATTCTCGTAATTCTGAAGCTAGTGTTGTAGCATTTTTGAATAATACTTTGTATCCTAATAAACATGCTTTAAGACCAATAGCACTCATCAAATGTGTTTTTCCTGTTCCGGGATTACCAATCATCACAAGGTTTTCATGACGACTAATAAAGTCACAATTAGCTAATTGTTTCACATATTCCGGTTTTACATGCTGCAATTTGGTTAAATCGAATTCTTCTATTGTTTTTAATAAAGGGAAATGTGTTCTTTTTATTCGACGCTGACGTAATTTTTCTTGTCTGGAATCATATTCTCTTTTCATAATCTCTAATATGAATTCATCTAGACTTTGCCCAGCTTTAAAATGGCTGACTGGTTCAGTAAGGTTACTAAAGGTTGGCAATTTTAACTGTTTAGCATAAAAAGCTAAGCTTTCTTTTATACCTGAATTTTGCATTGAGCTACAGCTCCTTTTTGGTATAGTTGATCATAATCAACTAAATTAACTGGCTGTACTAAAACAGTATCTTTAATTTGGGGTTTTATCGTATGACTGGTAAGAAATTCACCTTTTCGCTGCCAAAAAGCAGGTTCACCTTTTTCTACACATAAGGTTAATATATTTATAAGTTCTTTATCAGTGAAAGTAGTTGTTCTAAGAAGATTCATCAATTTTGAGCTAAGTGACTGATGTACTGGTTTTGCATGTAAAATACTTCGTGGTTTACGTTCTAGCAATGGAAGATAATGCTTAAGCTGTAATATTTGCTGGTTTCGTCTATAATTGCGAATATGACTGGCAATCATAACTCCGTTTATATAAATATTAATAAATTCGGCATGTGCTTTAACTGCTACTGTCTGTCCTGTATATTTTACTGGGACAGAATAAGTATTTGTAGAAAAACGAATCGTTGAGTAAGAAGATACCCTGCATTGCGTGATTTGACTTGCATCATAAGGACGCATTGGTAAAGCTAAAAGATGCTGTTGGTCAGTTAATAGCATTGCCTTTACTGGCTGCTGTCTACTTATAACCTTATGAGTATTGATATAATTTTGACAACGTATTTTTACTAATTTATTCAATGCTTCTAAAGTATCAATATGAGGGACGGGAACAAACATATTTCTTCTAGTCAAACCGACCAAGTTTTCCACAAGTCCCTTCTCATTTCCACTTCGAACATTGCAAAAAATTGTCTCAAAACAATAATGTGCCGCTAATGCCGCGTAACTTTCCTGACAAATTGCATGTTTGCCAGTGCCTTTTTTAACAGCAACTCTGGCATTATCAAAAATAACACGCCGGGGAACTCCATTAAAAAAA
>NZ_JACHFH010000078.1 GCF_014201835.1 Pectinatus brassicae
ACTCAAACTTCGCACATCAATAAAAGTCGATGTACCTTGAAAATTCAATAATTGGCGTTATTTAAATAGCAATATTTCAGGCTATTTGGCGTAGCCTCATCGAAAGTATTTGCGGTAAATTTGTCAAAAAGGCATCCAAAATATTTTGTACTTCCTTTTCACTTAAATCCAAGTTTTTCGTTAATACTTCTTCTAAAATCTGCATGAGTTTTTGAAAGCTTTCTTGCCATGTAATATCTGCCATTTCGTCGGTACAAAAGTAAAAAAGTTCTCCTAAAGAATGCTCATCTGCGCATAAACGGTTTTCTACCGACAACATCATATATCTGGTAAAAACAATAGCTACATGCGCGCTCATTGCATCATATGAGAGCCCTTGGCATTCTTTGCTGAGTTTCAAATAAGATTTACAGAATTTGAAAAACACCTCAATACCCCAGCGTTTGCCGTAAAGACGAATCATTTCTTTTTCGTTGAGTTTCATATCTGTGGTGACAAGAACAAGATATTCTGTTTTTTTATTGCGATTGCGCACATAGACAAGGCGAGCTGGAATACTATTTCCATCTTTGGCTACAATAACTTCAACCGACAACAAATATTTTGAACATCCCCGGCGTTTCCTGCTGCGTTTATAAATTTCAGGAACCGAAAGATTTTCCCCATCGTACAGATACTTCACTTTGGAAGTTTTTTTTGCCATTGCTATGACATCATATCCAATCTTTTTCACAGCAAGCAAGGAAGCTGGTGAGCAAAACCATGTATCAAAAAGCACATGTCTTGCGTGAATCCCTGCATTTTTGGCAGCCATTAAAAGGTGCAACATAACTTCTGGTGCTTTCGTCTGAGCAAGTGCACGGCGCTTGAATCCAAGCGTACGACGATCCATTTTTATTGCTTCGTTTATACGGTTCTTTGCATTAGCCGTAGATAATAGGCAGCTGTTTACTGGTAAAACGGTATTGCCATCGGACCAACAAATTGTAAGTAGACGAAATCCGCGGTCATAGACGCCTTTGGCATGATCGAAAACCTTGGCTAAAAGCTCAACTTTCTTTGAGCGTCCGCGAGAAAACATCGAATCATCGACAATGAGAACATTGACTCGCTGCTCATCCGTAAGAGGTTCAATAGTCCTGGTGGCAATTCTGGCACTAAGCAAAGAAGTAAACCGCAGCCAATTGATTTGCGCGGCATTCAAAAAACGATACAAGGTATCCTTGCTCAGATTGTAAGCAGCACGGTTCATGAGTATACCCATATAAAAAGAGCGCTGCGTAAAGATGGCTCCAAAGAGTACAGTAAATACTGCAAGAGCTGGAATCCCTTTAGATTTATAAGCGTT
Source organism: Pectinatus brassicae (assembly GCF_014201835.1). Lineage (GTDB taxonomy): Bacteria > Bacillota > Negativicutes > Selenomonadales > Selenomonadaceae > Pectinatus > Pectinatus brassicae. Next base: position 1,349 of record NZ_JACHFH010000078.1, read on the forward strand.
TACTGATTTCAGAAGTGCCGATACATGATATTCTTTAAAAAAGCTATAAATTGATGCTGCAAGGACTTTATCTTGATGGTTGTTTTGTGCTATACTTTTCATGGCATGAGCCTCCGTTTTGAATGATTTCTTTTAGCGATTAAATTATACTAAAAACGAGAGGATCATGCTATTTTTATACCAATTATTATTGAATTTTCAAGGTACACAGGTTATTTCACGACTGCGAAGTTTGAGT
>NZ_JACHFH010000079.1 GCF_014201835.1 Pectinatus brassicae
CCAGAAGAGCTTTTTGATGAAAATTTAGATAAAATATATTCTAACCAAAAATAATTATGGATAAAAAAGTGTTCAATTTGCTATTGCAATTTGCGCCTTATCTTCGATATTAATAATAATTTTTAGCGCCCTTATTATGGGATGTGGAAACGATGCTGAGCTTAGTTCATTAAAAAAGGAAAATGCTACATTGAAGTCAACTATTAATGAACAAAAAACTACCATAGAAAAATTAAAAAACGATGTTGCTATGTATGTGCCCAAAGAAAATAAGAATACATCCGCCGATAAAAGTAGCGTTGCTAATCAGCCTGTTGAACTTGTTAGCCTTAACATTGTAAAATCAATAACAACTGATGTTGATGTCTCTTTCAAAAATATCTCAACTAAAAATATCGATGCTATTGAATTTGTCATTCTTCAATTTGACAATTTTGGTCGACCAGCATATAGGTTTAATGATCCATCGGCTGGTAATGTTACTAGTAAATTAACTATGCAAGATAATACAGCTCCCGGTGGAATAATGAAATCTGGCTGGTCATTATATAATACAGATAGAACAATGAAAGGAAAGGTTGTAGTTAAGCAAGTTCATTTTACAGATGGTGCAGTTTGGACTAATAATAATTTTGATTCTATCGTTAATAGTGAAAAAGACAAACTTTAATTCAGGAGGTTATCTATGAAAAAATATCGTCGTATAATAATTATTGTAGCCACTGTTGTTATTTTTTTTAGCTTCTTTGGTTTTTTCTCTATTCCTCCCATTGGTATATTTCCGCAAGGCATCACATGCTTTGTTTTAAAATCTCCATCTGATCCTTTTTTCAACTCTCCTGATGCAATTAGTATAAAACACATAGGCCATGTTTCTATTTTTTCTAGAGCCATGGGGATAGCTGAAGGTGCAAAAAATCCTATTATATTGCGTTTGCCGTATATAGAAACATTTTATAATTTATCAGTAGATTACGCTCAAATAGACCATTAATGATATTGTTTATTTAATAAATAGTGAGGTATATTTAAATGGAAGTTCTTTTTATTGCTTTAATTATTGGATTAATTCCCGCCTTTATTGCACGTTCTAAAGGACGCAGCTTTTTGCCCTGGTATATTTATGGCGTTGCGCTCTTTATAGTGGCTTTGGTGCATTCTCTTGTTATTTCAAAATCTGCCGCCAAAATCAAATATGATTTTGAAGAACAAGGGTATAGCGAATGCCCATTCTGCAAAGAATATGTAAAGCCAGGTGCTACCGTCTGTCCTCATTGTCAGCGTGACATAAAATAAAAAAGCCGCCCAGTACTCGCAATACTGAACGGCTCGGGGTGAGATATATGAATTTGACTAATATCATTATATCACAGCCCTTTTTAAATTTAAATTGAAAGGACTGTATTTTTCACGACAAACGCATGAATAAAAAATAAATATGTTCAAGTAAACATCCAGGCTGTATACTTTAAAGAAAACAGGAAAAGGATGATTCTAACATG
>NZ_JACHFH010000080.1 GCF_014201835.1 Pectinatus brassicae
ACGCTGTACTATCCAGCAATGCTGATAGACTATGCCACGGCTTAAGGTTCATTATAAAATCTTTAGATTTCTGTCTTGACAAGTGAGCCATTATACGAGCCGGCTATATCCATAAAGTAGTCCAAGATGAAAACGGCACTAAAAATGAAATTATCAGTCACTATGCTATTATGCCTAATATCAATCAAAAAATAACCGAGTTTGCCTGCATAAATCTTGATAATAAAAAAATTCAATTTAATGATAAAAAATATTCTATTGACGGCAATGATTGTTTTTTAATGGCTGATTATCTCTTGCAATGTGACTATAATATTCCTGCCAAAACATCCATAAAATTAGTAAATGACATTGCAAAAAAAAATTGCTGAAGAAAATGGTCAGGATCCAACCGAAGCAATTGTAAAAGCTAAGGCTTGTGTCGTTAACACTATGAAAGTAGCCAATTGCCTTGATGCCAAAAAAATCAGCGCCGAAATTTTCCCCGAATCACCAGTAATGCAAAAAGAATATGAAGCTCAAATACAAGAAGCTAATATTCCAGAAAAAGTCCACCTTGATAAAAAACGCATCTTAAAAACTGAAAATATGCATAAAATAAAAACTGATACTGGCATTGAAATAAATATTCCTATCGAATATTTCAATAATAAGGATTATGTGCAGATAATCAATAATGATAATGGCACATTATCCATTAATTTATATAACATCAATACCATATTGGATAAATAGTAATAAATAAAAAGCCAGCTATTGATATGATAACTCTATCAACGGCTGGCTTTTATTCTTGTATTATAGTATTCGCATTAATGATTCTGTAAAAACCTCTTTATTCATATCAATAAATTTTACAAGCGGTGAGCTGGTAACAATTTTCCATATTAATTTCTCTGCATCGCTATCTTTTTTATTTTCAAATCGAGTATTATCAAACAAATTAGGAATTTTATAGTCTTCTGGCACCAAAACAAATTTTACTATTCCATTATCCCCCTGTAACTCAAGACTGGCATGAACTCCCATTATCACCGTTTCTACCGGTTTCAATACAGCATTTTTTTTGCCAGCTTTTATAATCATCCTTTCTATATTAAAACAGCCTTTATTTTTCTCCTCTAATTCAATTGCTTCATGTATTATTTTTAAATCAGGAATACTTTTCATCCAAGTTTCAATCTCATTATAAAACTGCTCAATTGATTCCATCCATTTCTTTTTTTTATTCTCCCAATTTTCCGTCATAATATTCCCTCCCATTCTTATAATTTCTGTATATGCTATTAATTCTAAATTCATATATACTTGTCCTCTATTTAATGCTAGCTGTGTAAAATAATATTTATAAAATACTGCTTTTAATCGTAATTTTTTTAATATATCTTCCAAATAATTTATTGTGACATACTCCCACCACTTAATGCCTATGGCATTTGAAGTGGGGGCTTCTTGTTCGATACGACTAATGTCGTAAGCATAAGCAAGCTA
>NZ_JACHFH010000081.1 GCF_014201835.1 Pectinatus brassicae
CTCAGGCTCATAATGTTTTGTCATGTGTAACATCCTCCGATAGATTGATTTTACCAAACTATCACCGAGTGTTACAACTTTAGTATATCAGGTCATATTCCCTTCAATTATTATTTTACCAACTTGTTCTATCGCTGAAAAAATATTGCCATTTGTAGGAATAATTTTAACTCCGCTCATTCCTATGATACCAATATTCCAGTTTTTCTTAAATATATTTATCACATCTTCAAGAAAGTTTTTATTAATAATTTTAATTCCTTCACGAATATATATTTTATATTTGGCTATACTAGATTTCATCGCTTGATTGTAAGATTTTACAATATTATTTTTATTTTCTATTTTAATTACTTCCACTTCATATCCAGTAGGAATAATTAACTCAGCCAAAGAATTTAAAGTATTTATGCATTCATTATTATCACTTACTTTTATTATAAATGCTATTTTAAATCTATTTAAATTCATATTTACCATATTACTTCTCCTAATATATCTAATAATAATAATTAAACCTTACTTTTTTATATTTAACTCAAACTTCACAGTCGTGAAATAACCTGTGTAGCTGGGAGTGTAAAATAGTTTGTGTAAAAAGAGATTTGCCTAAATCTACTCACTCCCCCATAATAAGGTATGGTACTATGTCAAGAAAAAGTACAGTTAAACAGAGAACTCCACCAGATTTTTAATTCAAGCAGAATGTGTATTTGATTTGAGATATTCTTTTTCATATTGATTAGGTGATATAAAATCGCAATGACTATGAATTCGTTTTGTGTTATAAAAAGTTTCAATGTATTCAAAAACCAAGGTATATGCATGGTTAAAGTCTTTTATTCTATATCGGTTCAGCCATTCTCTTTTTATCAATGCATGAAATGATTCAATGTAAGCATTATTCCACGGATATAATGGCTCACTTATCAAGACAGAAATTTAAAGATTTTATAATGAACCTTAAGCCGTGGCATAGTCTATCAATATTGCCGGATAGTACAGCGTAGCTGGCGCCTGATAATCAATTGATGAATGATGCCGTTTGAAATTGTAGGTATGGATATACTTCTTAATTGCTTGACTCGCTTCTTTTAGGTTGACATATTGGGTCAGATAAGCTTCTTCATACTTGAAACTTCGGAATCAACGTTTAATCATAATATTGTCAGCCCAGCGACTTTTGCCATCCATGCTTTGGTAGATATTATTCCCCTTGAGAAACTCAACATACTCATTGCTAGTGAATTGGCACCCCTGATCCGAATTTAAAATCAGTGGCTTGGCAACTCTAAAAGCTTTTCGAAGTGCGTGAACATGCAAGCTCTTCTGCTGAAATTGGCGTCCCCTTGTGTAGCCGCTAACTTCCTTTGACCATGCCTTGCCCACGGCTTTTGTCCATGGCAGGCTGGAATTGCTCTCTTGAATTGTCTCTTGCCCGGGTATA
>NZ_JACHFH010000082.1 GCF_014201835.1 Pectinatus brassicae
GTGGAAGCAGTGGAAGAAAATCTCAGCACGGTTTGAGAATTTGAGAAGGTTGGGATTGGATAAAGAACAGGCGTGGCAATATGCCAACACAAGACTGGGATATTGGCGAATAGCCAACAGTCCGATACTAAGCCAGACACTAACAGACAAATACCTCGAATCACTAGGCTATGTGAACATAGCGAAGAAATACGAGGTATTGCATTTACGTTAAGTTATTGAACCGCCGTATACCGAACGGTACGTACGGTGGTGTGAGAGGTCGGTCATTCAATTAATGGATGACCTCCTACTCGATTCTATGAGGGGATTAGAATGGCAAAATATATTATAAAAAAATTGATATTGGAGGATATAATATGAAAAAACTTATTTTTTATGTGCTGTTGATAAGCTTTATAACAGTATCGATAACCGGTATTGCTATTTCCTTTAGGATGTATCGTTTATTTAACTTTAAGGATGTTCATGAAATAGCCAGCTATATTTTTTTAGTAAGCAGTATAATTCATATATATTTTAATCGAAGAGGTATTGTGTATTATTTAAAAAATAAATAATTATGATAATTTATTTAAGAGAGGATTTTTTATGAAAAAAATTAAAGAAATTAGTACAGCCTGCGTGGCTTTAAGTATGTTTTTATATAGTAATACTTCTGTTGTAGAAGCAGCACATCAGTCAGAAAATAGATCTACAGTAAATAATACAGTAAAATCTGTTAAAAAAATAAATGCAATTACAAGTGTGACTTCAATTGCCCAAGTTTTTGGCGATGGGGAAAAAGTGGCAGCAATAGCAATAGAATATCCTAATGAAATTGATGCGGCATCAATTTCTCCTGCTGATTTTTCAGTTGCTGGTAAAAAAATAACATCTGTATATACTAATGATAAAGCAGAATATACAGATAAAAATATTCCTGGTCGCTATGTGATTTTGAATTTTACTTATATTAACAGCACATTAGATCAGCCAATGCATTCAATGCCGCCGAAGAATATGATGAATAAAAATGATGCGCCCCATTTTAGTGATAGAAAGGCACCAGATTTGTCTATTACTGTCATGCAAAAAGGAATTATAAAAGCAGCTAATGGTACAGTATACTTACCAACCAATGATGTAATAAAAAATACGGCACAAATAGATAATTTAACTCAAACTTCGCACATCAATAAAAGTCGATGTACCTTGAAAATTCAATAATTGGCGTTATTTAAATAGCAATATTTCAGGCTATTTGGCGT
>NZ_JACHFH010000083.1 GCF_014201835.1 Pectinatus brassicae
TTGTAGTGGTCAAGCAAAATTGTAACACTTGGTGATAAACTTTTATGCAGCCATCCTGGCAGCGTGAGGAGTCAAACCATTATTATAGGAATGTGGACGCTTGCGATTGTATTTTCCATAAATAAATTGGTAGATACCATGGGCAAGCTGTTCCACCGTCTTGAATTTCCGCAAATTAAAGTACTCATTTTTCAATGTGTTGTAGAAACGTTCCATGGGAGCATTGTCGTAAGGACAGCCAGCTCGACTCATGCTTTGCTGCACGTGGTTCTTCACGCAGACATCGGTGAATTCTTTCGAGGTAAACTGGGATCCCTGGTCGCTATGAAGAATCAATCCTCTAGAAGGCCTATGACGTTTTAACGCCTTTTGAAGCGTTCTTACGGCAAGATCCGCAGTGATTGATGCACCGTTCAGTGTAGCTACGGCAGAACGGTCATACAGGTCGATAATCGTGCAGTTATAATGCATGGTTCCATCCGTCAACGGAAGGTAAGTGAAATCTGTTGCCCATATAAGATTCGGCTTTTGCACAGAGAATTCTCGATTTAAAATATTCGCAAATACCTTGTGGGCAGTGCCTTTTACATAATCAGGCCGCCTGCGACGTACAATGGATTTCAGCCCCATTCCATTCATATAATGATGACAGGTCAACGGACTGATCCGAATCCCTTCCTGAGCTAGATATGACTGCATTTGGCGATAGCCAGGAACGCCATCTTCCCGATGGTAGATAGTGATAATACGTTTTTGAATCCTGCAGGTACGTTTCCAACATTCTTTTTTGCGGTCCTTCAGGTAGTTGTAGTAAGCATTGGGACTCATCGAAAATTTTCGAAGCAGCCAGCGCACACCGAACTTCTTATGATATTTCTGGATGAATTGATATTGAGCTACTCGATTTCCTTCGCAAAGAATGCTGCCGCTTTTTTTAGGAACTGATTCTCCTTTAAAAGTTCTGCATTCTGTTTTCGTAGACGACCAAGTTCTTCTGACGCTCCATTCATATTTTTGTCGCATTCTTTGCGGGAGTTCTTCAGCCAATATCTAAAGGTACCCTTGCCGAGATTGTATTCCTCAGTAAGGCTTTTCATCGTTCGGCCCTCTTCCAGATAGAGGCGGATGATTTCTTGTTTGAGCTCAGGCTCATAATGTTTTGTCATGTGTAACATCCTCCGATAGATTGATTTTACCAAACTATCACCGAGTGTTACAACTTTAGTATATCAGGTCA
>NZ_JACHFH010000084.1 GCF_014201835.1 Pectinatus brassicae
CCGTGTAGATGTTTTTGTGGTGATTACATTCTAACACGAGAATAGTCCCTATGGATTTTTTATTTACTGTTCAATTTGATTATACAATTAACCATTACAAAATTTATTTGCTAGTAAAATGCCTATGATTAATTATTTTAATCGAGAGAATATACAATTACCAGTACCAACCTATATGAAAGAAAAGAAATATTTACTGGAAGATGCTATGAAAAGCATAAGGAGATAACTAGTCCTGAATTAAAAGACATAAAATGAGCTAGAATGAATTACAATAAGCTCAAATTAATATATTATAAGATTAAAAAAGCAACTAAATGGGGGAGATTGCTGCCTCATTTTGGGCACAGCAAGGAATTTATTAAACAGGGATGTAGTACAAATGAAATTAGGATGTGGGTTGCTTCTTATCATATGGGTTATTTCCATCATTGTGCAAGCAATTGCAGCAATAAAGGATGCATTATTTAATAGTCTGGGAGACTTTGGGACAACATTCTTACTAACATTGATTGTCATATGCCTATTGGCAACGGCTATTATCTTCAGGAAAGAGATTTGGAATATATTTACTAAATCAAATAGTGACGACGGGAATGGCAATGGAGATAATGATGGTAGCAATGGTGAGGTAGTATATAAAACCTACCCCAAAGACAGCAGGGAATATATTTGGTCGCTTTCCCCACGGGATTTTGAAGAATATATAGCCAATATGTTTAGAGGATTAGGCTATTCGGTAATGCTCACCCCAGAGACAAACGATGGGGGCAAGGATATTATCATAAGGAAGAATCATGTTACTACATATGTTGAGTGTAAGCATTGGAATTCAGATGCGTCTATAGGTAGACCGGAACTTCAAAAATTAGCAGGTGCAGCAGCGCTGGATAGCATAACAAATGTTATTTTTATATCTACCTGTGATTTTGCACAGACAACCCTTAAGGCGGCGAATGCGAGCGAAATGATGCATGTTGAGCTGTGGGGGCTGGGGAAGATATTGAGATATGCGAAGAATAATCCTTATATCGTTGGGGAATAATTTATTTTTGTACAGCAAATTGAAAAAGGGGGCAGGTTTCATGCATTTGACATTAAGTAAGGGGATTTAATGATAGGAAAGAATAAATGTGGATAGGTTACAATTAACTAGACAACTTTTTTAAGGTCATGTAAAATAACATCAATAATAAAGGAGTTATAACATCATGACTAAAAAAAGACCA
>NZ_JACHFH010000085.1 GCF_014201835.1 Pectinatus brassicae
GCTTCACAGATAGTTGCGCAAAAAACACGTCTTACATTATCTCCACAGGCTATCCCCGTAGTTCCTACGGTTCTTATATATGTTATTACACTGCTCTATTTAATATTCTTAGTCCTTCATTGCGAATATTTATAGCGGCATTTATATCTCTGTCGTGATGTGATTTACATTCAGGACATTCCCATTGTCTTATAGCAAGGTCTTTTATTTCTTTATTCTGATAACCACAATTATGACAAAGCTGGCTTGATGGATAGAATTTATCTATTTGTACTATTTCTTTGCCATACCATATAGCTTTATATTTCAGTTGGCGAGTAAATTCTGACCAGCTGGCATCTATAATACTTTGGGCAAGTTTGTGATTTTTCAGCATGTTATTTACTTGTAAATCTTCTAAGCAGATAACATCGTAATTTTCTATAAGTTTGAGAGAGAGTTTATGCAGCATATCTTTTCGCTGATTTGCAATACGTGCCTGCAATCTAGCCACTTTGATTCTTGCTTTATTTCTGTTTATACTGCCCTTTGTTTTTCGGGACAAGCTTCTTTGCAGTTTGGCAAGTTTTTGTAGTGACTGCTTGAGGTATTTGTGATGGGGTTCTTTATCGCCATCGGAAGTAATTGCAAATTCTTTTAAGCCAAGGTCGATACCAACATAGTTGTCAGTACGATTAAAAACAGGTTTTTCTACTTCGCTGCAGCATAGAGATACAAAGTATTTACCATCAGGCGTTTGTGATATTACAGCATTTAAGATTCTGCCCTGTGGTATTTGTTTATCTCTTATTTTTACTTTACCCAGTTTGGGCAGTTTTATCTTTGTTCCCAAAAATTCAATATTGCCATTGGTAAAGTTTGTTTTGTAAGATTTATGCCTGTTCTTTTTTGACTTGAATTTAGGAAAGCCAACATTTTTACGTTTAAAGAAATTCTGATATGCAGTATCGAGGTCTTTTAACGAGTTTTGCAAGGAACATTTATCTGGTTCTTTTAACCAGATGTTTTCTTTCTTCAACTGCGTTAAATTACTGGAACACTTAGAATATGTAAGTGTTGTCTTATCGTCTTTATACGCTTTAATTCGCATATCGAGATAGTGATTAAAAACATATCTTACACAGCCAAAAGTTTTTTGTATCAGTATTTCCTGTATTTTGTTGGGGTATATCCTAAATTTGAAGGCTTTTTCCAT
>NZ_JACHFH010000086.1 GCF_014201835.1 Pectinatus brassicae
TCTATATATAACGAACTAAAGAATTTTACAGTGAAATACAAAGCCGATCAATAACTTCTGCTGATTTTTTGTTAACTTCTTCAACAAATTTCTGAACATGACAGCGAATTTCTTGAGCAGAAGAATAAAACACATTATACACACAAGAACGCTTGAGCCAGCCCCAAAATTCTTCAATAAGATTGAGGTTAGGGCTGTATGGCGGTAAAAAAACTAATTCAAGTTGATATTCATGTTTTTTAAGAAATGGTAGAAGTAGCTTTGCATGGTGAATTTTTGCATTATCCAATATCATTACGATTCGTTGCCCTGGGTACTTCGCAAGTACTTTTTCCAAAAACCTCAGAAAAACCATTGCATCATACTTCTCTTCTTCTACACAAAAGATTTCACCAGTTTCGTAATCTAACGTTCCAACTAATTTGACACCCTGATGTTTGCCAAAAGTAGGAATGATCCGCTGCTGTCCTTTGAGAAACCAGGTACGGCCAATAGCTTGATAATCGCGAATCATTGCCTCATCTTCAAAAAGTATCCGGTCAATATCGTTATTGAATAGACGAGTTTTGATATTGCTAAATTTTTTTAAAGTCTTCTTGCTTTTCAGCATTAGCGTTGGCCAATGTGTATGTAGGGCGAGTACAACTAAAACCCAAATCGTGCAGTAAATCCAATACCCCACGTTCTGTATACTTTATCTCGAATTGACGATAAATCCAAGCAGCGACTAGGGGACAAGTCCAATTCATTTCGGCTGGAAAACCAACATCCTCAGGCCGTTGTTGGGAAACAACCTGTTTTACCTGCTGCTTTTGAATTTCACTTAGAAAGGATGGTCGGCCAGGAGAATGCTTGCGTTCTAAACCGGATAGTCCTTTGGCCAAATAGGCATGAATATACGAACCAATAGTTATACGGCTTCTGCCGATAATTTTTGCAATCTGGACAATCAGATGACCTTCTAAATACAACTTTACTGCTTGATATCTCTCAAACATACGACGATCTTTAGTTGATTTCATTGCAGCAGTTATTTCTTGCAATTTTGGGCTTTCCGTTTCACTCATGACAACACTTTCCTTTTATCAATATGGTTAAATAGACTGTACTACATTGCAATAAAAGAAAATAGGGCTTATGTTGAATTGTTTAACACGTTATATATAG
>NZ_JACHFH010000087.1 GCF_014201835.1 Pectinatus brassicae
TGGATAGGTTACAATTAACTAGACAACTTTTTTAAGGTCATGTAAAATAACATCAATAATAAAGGAGTTATAACATCATGACTAAAAAAAGACCACGTCGTACCTATACAGGAGAATTCAAAGAACAATTAGTTCAATTATGTCTAAATGGTAAAAGAAAATGCGATATTATAAGAGAATATGATATTGCATCTTCTTTGTTAGATAAATGGATAAAGCAATCACAAACTACTGGTTCCTTTAAAGAAAAGGATAATCGCTCTGATTTTGAAAATGAGTTAATTGAATTACGTAAAAGAAATAAGCAATTAGAGATGGAAAATGATATTTTAAAGCAAGCAGCGCTGATACTAGGACGAAAGTAATTGTGATAAAAGCGAATTCACATAAATACTCTGTATCAGCAATGTGTATCGTCCTAAAAATTCCAAGAGCAACTTATTATTATGAATCGAAGGAAAAGCCTGATGAAAATTCTCTAACTCAGTCTATCAAAGAAATTTTTCGTATAAGTCGCAATAATTATGGTACTCGAAAAATAAAAAAAGAACTTGCTAAAGAGGGTCAAATTGTTTCTCGTCGACGTATTGGTCGTATAATGAAAAAAGAAGGCTTGGTTTCGAATTATACAGTAGCACAGTTTAAGCCTCAAATAGCGAAATGTAATGAGGATAAAATTGAAAATGTGGTAGCTAGAAATTTCAATGATCAGCCGCAGTATAATGTAGTTGTAAGTGATTTAACGTATGTAAGAGTAGGAACATCCTGGAATTATATATGTCTTCTTATAGACCTCTTTAATCGTGAAATCATCGGTTACAGTGCAGGAAAAAACAAGGATGCACAGCTTGTAATGCATGCATTTTCCGAAGTTAAAACAAATTTGAAAAACATCAATATTTTTCATACAGATCGTGGGAATGAATTTAAAAATAAGCTAATTGAGGAAACACTTGAAGTTTTTAACATTAAACGGTCGCTTAGCATGAAAGGATGTCCTTATGATAATGCCGTTGCTGAAGCAACGTATAAAATTATAAAAACAGAGTTTGTAAAGAACAAAACATTTTTATCATTAAAGGAATTAAAAGTAGAGTTAGCAGACTATGTTAACTGGTTTAACAACTACAG
>NZ_JACHFH010000088.1 GCF_014201835.1 Pectinatus brassicae
TTTTCTAGGTCTGGAATTAATAAGGTAAAGAACATCATCTAGTTCTTTTTGCGTAACGTTATGGAAATTAGTTCCTTTTGGAAAGAAAAATCGTAATATACCATTAGTACTTTCATTTGTTCCACGCTCCCAAGGTGCATGAGGATGAGCAAAATATACAGTAGTGTGCAATGTTTTTTCAATTTCTTTGAATAAGGCAAATTCTGAGCCATTATCCAGTGTAATAGTATGCACTATTTTGCCGTGAAGAGCTTTAACTAAAGCATCTTTGGTTTCTACTTTATTACGACTATTTAGTAAAGCTGCACATGTATAGCGGCTTTTGCGATCAACACAGGTAACTACTAAACCTTTGCCTATTGAACCATAAATTGTATCGCCTTCCCAATCACCTAAACGACTGCGATAATTAGCTTCTTCAGGGCGTTCATCAATTAAATGCTCAGGTTTTATCGTATTACTATTGCGGTTATGGTATTTTAAAGTACCATGTCTGCGTAAGTGTTTTTTCGCAGAACATTCTTTAATTATTTGTGGATGAACTTTGCTATTTATTAAAGCTCTATAAATAGTACAAAAACTTAATTTATCTGCTGGATGATCTATTCGCCAGCGTGCTGCAATTGTTTCTGGCGACCAGAATAATTTTAGTTTTTCTACAATCCATTCATACAACTTATGCTCACTAAGTAAACGAGATATTCTGTGGCATTTTTTTCTGCGTACTATATAGTCTACTGTTGCTTTCCAAGGATGATATTTTCCATTATTGTTACGATTTCTAATGATTTCTCTGCTAACACTTGATGGTGCATAATCCAGTATTTTAGCAATATACCTTATACTTTTTCCTTCTTTTAATAATTCTGATAGATTTTCTCGGTTTTCAAGTGTAAAATGATGATATGGTCTCATAATGTCATCTCCAGTATAAATGTTAGGTTTTGTCATCTTCATTTTACACTGTTTTGGCATTATGAGATTGTTTTTATTTCTGTTGCACTTGTTATTATAATCTGTCCCGGCAGTCTGGATCCGGAGAGGTATCTGGTGCTGTACCTTTCAGATTCCCAGCTTACACCGCGCTGGTTTTACAACGGATTGCTGCAACAGCTT
>NZ_JACHFH010000089.1 GCF_014201835.1 Pectinatus brassicae
TGTTTAAGAAATTGTTTCAGGTTTATATATTTAAACCGCACATCCGGTTGTTTAACATTAAAACAATGATGTATTGTTCAGTTTTCAAGGTGCCTACCTCAACAGTCAGCTTTTATATTATATCTAAACTGTTTGGCTCTGTCAAGAACTTTTTTCTTTCGATCTCTCGATGATTTTAAGTTCCTGTCGCTCTCTCAAGCGCAGAAATTATTATATCTTATCTTCTGCTTTGTGTCAAGAACTTTTTAACCTGATGTTTAATCGGTTGTTTTGTCCCTGCCCTTTTCTTGAGTGCAGAAATTATTATATCCAATCCGCTGCCTTTTGTCAACGCTTTTTTTATATTTCCATTTATTTTATTTATATATCCCTGTTTTACAGGCTTTTTAGCTGCTTTATAAAATCCTTATTGCTAATAATTAATTGCTCAGATACCTTATATTTTTATTACAGCAAATAAATATTCTCATTTTTTTTACTTATATATTTTACAAATTATTAGCTGTTCTATTAAAAATAAAAAAACAGTCTATAATTTTTATAGACTGTTTTTGTTTATATTTTCCCCTGTGGATAAGTATCGATATTAGTATACTTTAAGTTATCCACAGGGTCTATTTTCGTTTTTAAGCAATTTTTTTGTAATTAAGTATATTTATATATGTATTTTTTTCAACTCTGTACAAACGAATTACTGCGGTTAATATATTTTTCTTTTTATCCACAGTTTTTTTGTGGTTATCCCAGTTTACCTGTGTATAAACAGCTCTTCCTGTATTTATCCACATACATGATTCTCTTAATACTTTTAGTATTTATACTGCAGTTCTTTGCACTTTAGTGCTTAGAAATATAGTAAGCAGCGCAGAAAATCAGTACGCACAGCAAACAAAGTGAGCGACATGTTTCTTTATCTTTACGCTTGATCTCTTAATAATCAGGACAGTAAATAAGCAGCACAAACAACGTGCTGCCCGTATATTTTTTCTTATTCTTTTTTAGACAATAAAAAACGTCTATGACAATAGTTTAACTAAAATCATAGACGCTTCTAACCGGCAACATCCTATCCTCCCAGGGGGCTGCCCCCCAAGTA